>DATISN010000215.1:0-9933 GCA_035581765.1 Halomonas sp. | reverse complement strand
ACGCTGGTGGACGCTCACCTCTCGGTGTCTGGCCACCTTTTGGTCGCCCATGCCCGACAGGGCGACGCCGAGCACCTGCTTGTCGCCCTGCTTCACGAACGCGAAGGATTCGGCGTCGCCGACGACATGGCCATCGCCCCCGTGCGTCAGCTCAATCTGACCCAGATGAGCCTTGCGGCGCGGGTCAATCTCAGCCAATGGCGCAGCGACTCGCCGTCACGGCAATACCTCTCCTGGACCCACGATCGTGGCGGCCGCAAGCTAGCGGAAGGTCTGGCCGAGCTGCTGGGCGCGGAAGAAGGCGTCGATGCCACCGGCGAGACACGCACCTTGCTGCGAGCCTTCAGCGACTTCGTCGAACAGGAAGACCTGCCCGAGGAGCAGAGCCGCGAGAAGACCGAGGCGCTGATCGACTATGCCAGTGACCAGGCGCGACGCGGCGAGCCAATCACCCTCGAGGCACTCTCGGAAGTCCTCGACGAGCAGCAGCCCAAGGCCTTCTTCGAGCATATCCGCAACGCCGATTACGGCCTGTCTACGGAGATCCCGCCCGACAAGCGCACCCTGAGCCAATTTCGGCGTTTCGCCGGCCGTGCCGGTGGCGTATCGATCAGTTTCGATTCTCACCTGCTGGGCTCGAGCATCGAGTACGACGACACTCAGGACCGGCTGATCATCAAGCAGGTGCCCAAGCAGCTTCGCGAGCAGCTAAAACGCCGCCAGCGCAGCTGAGACGCCTCGCTGACTGGCCGAGTCAAGCTCAGAACGGTAACTGCTTTATTCGAATATATAAATTAGCCATCCACATGATAAAGGCTGAGACAGCTCCAACGGCCCTCTCGCACTCCTTCAGTAAGCCATCTCTTACAGCGGACGTAGGCTGTCATGGGTAATGTTCTGAATGACTGGCAAGACCCGCCTTTCACGACCATAGTTACCCTCGCGTCTGCCTTTTCTTATAAAGTGGAACGGCAACTCGTCATCACAACAAAACCAAAAAATCTGAAAAAACCAGAACAACGCGAACTGAAGGGAAAGCGTGCGCCATTTGAAGGCCCTTTGGCGCCGCCCCTCAAGGAAGGGAATGATGGCTGCTGGGTGCAAGGATACCCGGACTAACCCCCGCCTGAACTGGCGGACCGAGTTTCGGGATTCGGTTGTCGAAACAGCGTATCAGCGCTCCATGCAATCCCATGACGCCTGTCAGATGCGTTATGCGATGCTGGTATCCGCTGGGCTGCTGCTGACCTTCTGTGTGTCGGACTATCACTTGCTGGGGTTCAGCGACAGCTTCCTGTGGCTGCTCGCGATACGGCTGATGGTGACGTCGGCCTGCCTGCTACTGGCATGGGCAGTATGGCGACGCCCCGCCCTGTCGCAGCACGCCACCCCCGTCAACGTGGTCTGCCTGCTTGCCATCGGCGGCCTGCTGGCGACCATACCCACCCGCCCCGAGTTGACGGGCGTGCATCTCGCCTCGGTGGTTGCCGCCAGCATGGCGCTTTATCTCTTCGTGCCGAATCGCTGGCACTGGATACTCATCAACAACGCCACCCTCGTGGTGGGCTTCATCGTCACCATGCTGCTCTGGAGCCCGATCTCCAGCGGCATGATGGCCACTGTCCTGCTGTTGCTGGCCTTCCTCAACCTGCTGGGCGGATTGGCGGTGACGCAACTCAACCGCCTGCGTCGCGAGCAATTCGCCTCATTGATCGCCGAACGCGAGGCCAACCACCGGCTCCAGGCCGAAATCGAGGAACGCTGCCAATTGGAAGGCCAGCTGCGTCAGCTGGCCGCGACCGATGACCTGACCGGCATCGCCAATCGCCGCCGTTTCTTCGAGTTGGCCGAACATGAGCTGAAGCGCTCGCTACGCGACAAGACACCGCTGGCGCTGTGCATGATCGATATCGATCTGTTCAAGCGGCTCAATGATCAACATGGCCATGCAACGGGGGACCGCGTCCTGGCGAGCGTCGCGGCCTGCTGTCAGACGGTGCTGCGCGACACGGACATCATCGGCCGTTATGGCGGAGAGGAATTCGTCATGGCCCTGCCCAATGCCGACCTGCACACCGCGATCGTCATCGCCGAACGGCTGCGTGTCGCGGTGGCCGAGCTGTCATTGCCGATGATCGAGAAGCCGATCTCGCTCTCGGTCACGGTAGGTATCGGCCGCGTGGAGCCCGGCGAAACGCAGCTCGACCCAGCGATGATGCGCGCCGATCAGGCGCTCTACGAAGGCAAGGCCAGTGGCCGCAATTGTGTGGTAGTCGGGAGCTGGTTGGGCCAAGGCAGGCGTCTCCATTGTGACCCGGGATACCTCAAGCCAGGTGCGGCGCCAACCACTGGCGAAGTTGCGGCTCCGATAAAAGGCCTGGCTGGCGGGCTGCCTCCTGCCCTTTGCTGAACACGATGAGCGTTGGAATGCTGCGAATCGCGAAGCGGCCGGCCAAGGCTGACTCGGCCTCGGTGTCGAGCTTGGCGAAACGCATGCGCGGCTCCAGATCGCGCGTCACCGCGGCGAAGACCGGTGCCATCGCCTTGCAGGGGCCGCACCAGCTCGCCCAGAAGTCAACCACCACGGGAAGATCGCTGCGTCCAACCAGCGCATTGAAATTGGCGCTGTTGAGCTCGCAAGGCTCGCCGGTGAATAGCGGATATTTGCACTTACCACATCGTGGGCGATCAGCGAGCCGGGCTTGACTGACGCGATTGACGGCACTGCAGTGAGCACAGCCCAGTGAAAGCGAATCTGACATGTCATGGCTCCTTTGGTCGTGGTGGCGAATTCGCGTGTTCTGTAAGCCTAGAATGATCGACCCCTTCAGACGCTTTTTCCAGGCGTTAACGAACGTGAACTCGCTTGCCGTTTGACCTGGCGCAACCTGCGCCTTCTTCGCCGACCACCTTTCTTCGTTAAAGCGATAGAACCCATTGCCGGCTCATCCTAGCCTGCCTATCTTCAGAGACAACGATCACATTCGTGGCGAGGCTCATGGAGGGAACATGCCGTCACGCCGACTCGAACGCCTGATGTGGGCAGAGGCCTGCGAAATGCTCGACCGGGCGGAGCGACTGCACCGCCAGTTCTACCGGCCCGGAGCATCTACCACGACACCGAACTGGGAACCCCCGGTAGATGTTTATCAGTGGCCGGAAGGTATCCTGCTGGTCATCGCCCTGCCTGGGGTCGAGGCGGATTCCATCGAGATCCAGCTCGCCGAACGCTATCTGACGGTCCGTGCCCGGCGCCGCTTCCCCGACGCGGTGCCTAGCCTGACGGTCCAGCGCCTGGAGATTCCCTTCGGCCACTTCGAGCGCCGTCTACTCCTTCCCGACGGCCGCTACACCCTACAGCAACGCCAATGGATCGACGGTTGTCTGCATCTCGACCTCCGTCTGGCCTGATGGATGAGGCATGATCATGAGCGATGACACCCTCGCAGCCGCGCCTGAGCCACCCGACATTCAGCCTTTTCCCGATGACGTGCTGATCATCGTGCCGATGCGCAACGTGGTGCTGTTTCCGGAACTCGTGATGCCGATCACGGTGGGGCGGCCCAAGACGATTGCCGGCGCCCAGGAAGCCGTCAAGAGCGGACGCTCGCTGGGTCTGTTGTTGCAGAAGGACCCCGACGCCAACGACCCCGGCCCCGACGAGCTGTATCGGGTCGGCACCATGGCCTCGGTGCTGCGCTATGTCGCCGGCGAGGACGGCCACCGGCTGGTCTGCCAGGGCCAGTCGCGCTTTCGCGTGCTGGATTTCATCGACGGCTACCCCTTCCTGCTGGCCCGCGTCGAGCACATACACGTGCGCGACCATCCCAACGACCCGGAAATCGAGGCGCGCATGCTGACGCTGCGCGACAAGGCGCTGGAAGCCCTGGGGCTGCTGCCGCAGATCCCCCAGGAGCTCGGTCATGCCCTGCGCGCCATCGATCGTCCCGGCCTGCTGGTCGACACCATCGCCGGCTATCTGGACCTGCCGATCGGCGAAAAGCAGGAAGTCCTTGAACTGCTCGATCTCAGGACACGCATGGAGCGGGTCCAGCACCTGCTCGATTACCGCGTGGAGGTGCTGCGCCTGTCGCAGAAGATCAGCCAGCGCACCCACGAAACGATGAGCGAACGCCAGCGCGAGGTGGTACTGCGCGAGCAGTTGCGCGCCATTCAGCAGGAACTCGGCGAGGGCGACGAGAAGGCCGAGGAAATACGCGAGCTGGAATCGCGCATCGACGCCTGCGGCTTGCCCGACGAGGTCGCCACCCAGGCCCGCAAGGAGCTCAGCCGGCTGGCGCGCATGCCGGAGGGTGCCGGTGAGTACGCCATGGCGCGCACCTATCTGGACTGGCTGCTGGAACTGCCCTGGGCGTCCCTGAGCGAGGAGCACATCGACATCGCCCAGGCTCGCGAGATCCTCGACAACGACCACTTCGGGCTCGAGCGCATCAAGAAGCGCATCCTCGAACACCTTGCCGTGCACAAGCTCAACCCCGAGGGCAAGAGCCCCATCCTGTGCTTCGTCGGCCCGCCCGGTGTCGGCAAGACCTCGCTCGGGCAGAGCATCGCGCGGGCGATGGGTCGGGAGTTCGTGCGCGCGAGCCTCGGCGGCGTGCACGACGAAGCCGAGATCCGCGGGCACCGGCGCACCTATATCGGCGCCCTGCCGGGCAACATCATCCAGGCGTTGCGCAAGGCCGGCACCCGCAACCCGGTGTTCATGCTCGACGAAATGGACAAGCTGGGCGCGGGCATCCAGGGCGACCCTTCCAGCGCCCTGCTCGAGGTGCTCGACCCGGAGCAGAACAGCACCTTCCGCGACAACTACCTGGGCGTGCCCTTCGATCTCAGCCGCGTGATGTTCATCGGCACCGCCAACGTGCTGGACCAGATCCCTGGCCCGCTGCGTGATCGCATGGAGGTGATCGAGCTGCCGGGCTATACCGAGCAGGAGAAGGTCGAGATCGCCCGGCGCTATCTCGTCCAGCGTCAGCGCCAAGCCGTCGGGCTCGACGCGGAGCAATGGCACATCACCGACGGCGCCCTGCACCGCATCATCAGCGATTACACCCGCGAGGCCGGGGTGCGCAACCTGGAACGGTTGATCGGCGCGGTGGCACGTCATGTAGCGGTGCGCATCGCCGAGGGCACCCTGGTATCGACCGTCACCGACATAGAGGATCTTCGCGAGCCACTCGGCGCGGCGCGCTTCGAAAACGAGGTGGCGATGCGCACCAGCGTGCCCGGCGTGGCCACCGGACTCGCCTGGACGCCGGTGGGCGGCGACATCCTGTTCATCGAGGCCAGCCAGTCCCAGGGCAGCGGCCGCCTGATCCTGACCGGCCAGCTGGGCGAGGTCATGAAGGAAAGCGCCCAGGCGGCGCTGAGCCTCGTCAAGGCCAACGCCAACGCACTCGGCGTGGACGCCGAGCGATTGAACAAGTCCGACATCCACGTGCACGTGCCGGCCGGGGCCATTCCCAAGGACGGCCCCAGCGCCGGCGTGGCCTTGTACACGGCGCTGGTGTCGCTGCTGACCGATAGCTGCGTGCGTGCCGATCTCGCCATGACCGGCGAGATCACCCTGCGCGGGCTGGTGCTGCCGGTGGGCGGCATCAAGGAGAAGGTGCTGGCCGCCCAGCGGGCCGGTATCCATACCGTGCTGCTGCCGGCCCGCAATCGCCGCGATTGGGAGGACATTCCCGAGAAGGCCCGCGAGCAACTGGTGTTTCACTGGATCGAGCGCGTGGAGGACGCCACCCGGCTGGCGTTGCAGGATACGGCTGACGCCCTCCCGCCCTGAGCCCGATGCCTGTTCTCCTTGCCTGAATTTGTTGCTGAGTTCGATGACTGATCTGCCCTGATGCCTGATGTGACCTGATACCTGATGTGACCTGGAGGATGCGCGCATGACCACACCGCTTGCCTGTGTCCGCCAGCTGGCGACACGCCTGGATGAACGCCCCAGCGATCTGGATACCCTTCTCGACCAAGTTGCCGACCGGCCTTTCGTGCTGCTCGGTGAGGCCTCGCACGGCACGGCCGAGTTCTATCGGCTGCGTGCCGAGATCAGCCGCCGGCTGATCGAGGAAAAGGACTTCGAGGCAGTCCTCGTCGAGGCCGACTGGCCCGACATGCTGCGCCTGAATCGCTTCGTGACGAGCGACAGCCGGGACACCCTGCTCGAGGCCTTCGACGATTTCCAGCGCTTCCCACAGTGGATGTGGCGCAACGATGAGGTGCGCGATTTCGTCCTTTGGTTGCGCGACCACAATGCCAGCCTCGACATCGATCCCAAGGGCGACAGGCGAGACGCCGCAATGGTCGGCTTGTACGGCATGGATCTCTATAGCCTGCATCGCTCGGCCGAGGCGGTCATCGCCTATCTGGAAGGGGTCGACCCCGAACAGGCCGAGCGGGCCCGCCGTGGCTACGCCTGTCTCGACCATCGCGGCGACCCCTTCCATTATGGCCGCAATGTGGCGTTCGGCCTGAGCCCGTCCTGCGAGCAGGCGAGTATCAAACTGCTGATCGGGCTGATGGACAAGGCTGCCGCCTACCTCGACGCCGATGGCCGCAGTGCCGCGGCCGAGCAGTTCTTCGCCGAGCAGAACGCCAGGGTCGTGGTGAATGCCGAGGCGTACTACCGGGCCATGTTCGGCAGCCGGGTCGATACCTGGAACCTGCGAGACGAGCACATGACCGACACCTTGAGAGAATTGCACTACCACCTCATCCACCAGGGAGGCAAAGGAAAGGTAGTGGTGTGGGCGCACAACTCTCACCTCGGCGATGCCCGCGGCACCGAGATGGGCTGGGGGCGCCAGCAGCACAACGTCGGTCAACTGGCCCGCCAGCGGTTCGGTCGCCAGCAGGTGTTGCTGGTGGGCTTCACGACCCATACCGGACATGTCTCGGCAGCCCGCGACTGGGACGCACCGGTCGAGCATCGCTGGGTGCGCCCCTCGCTTGAAGACAGCTACGAGCGCCTATTTCATCAAAGCGGTCTCGACCGCTTCTACCTGCCGCTTGAGTCGGGTCGCGCCGACCCTCTCAAGGCGCGGCTGCTCGAGCGGGCCATCGGAGTCATCTACCGCCCGGAGACAGAACGGGCCAGCCATTACTTTCGCGCCTCGCTCCCTGCGCAGTTCGATGGCGTCTTCCATCTCGACGAAACCACGGCCGTAAGGCCCTTCGATACGGGCGACACCTGGCAGAAGGAAGTCATTCCCGACACCTACCCGTTCGGCCTATGAGCGCGGCCGGTATAAGGTTTTCGACAACGGACGAATCGAAATAGGAGAGAAAGCAGAGACAACGATGCCGCTAAAATACATTGGCATAAGGGCCAAATGGTTACCGAGGCAGAAGCCGTGCTGATGAAGCACGCCGATGACTTCCACATACATAGGTCGCGGACACTGATAAGGTGCGTTTCATCACCTTCCTGCGCATTGCCGAGGCGCCCGATGCCCTCTTTTTCTCCAGCTTCCTCCTCACCTCCGGATCCGCGAATTCTGCTGCGCTTGCTGGGATTTTTGCGGCCCTACCGCTGGCGGTTGGCGCTGGCCGGTGTCGCCCTGCTGGCGGCCGCCGCCAGCGTGCTGGTACTCGGTCAGGGGGTGCGGCTGGTCATCGATCAGGGCTTTCTCGCAGAGGACCGCGCCCGGCTCAACCAGGCGCTGGGGTTGCTCCTGGCGGTGGTCAGCGTGCTGGCGATGGCCTCGGCGCTGCGCTATTACCTCGTCACCTGGATCGGCGAACGGCTGGCCGGCGACCTGCGCCGCCGGGTCTTCGATCACCTGCTCGATCTCGAGCCGGGCTTCTTCGAGGCCAGCGGCGAGGATAGCGGCGGGGCCGGCGAGATCAGCTCGCGGCTGACCGCCGACACCAGCGTGCTGCAGAGCCTGTTCGGCTCCTCGCTCTCGCTGGCGGTGCGCAACCTGCTGATGCTGGTGGGCTCGGTGTCGCTGATGCTGATCACCCAGCCGTGGCTCTCGGCCATCGTGCTGGTCGGCATCCCCGCCACGGTGCTGCCGATCTTCTGGTACGGCCGTCGGGTGCGGCGGCTGTCGCGCTTTAGTCAGGATCGCGTGGCCGAGCTCGGCCGATACGCCGGCGAGGCCCTGGCGGGTATCCGCACCGTCCAGGCGTTTCACCATGAGGCTATCGAGCGCCGCGACTACGGCCAGCGCGTTGAGGAGGCCTTTGTCAGCGCCGTGGAACGCACCCGCCAGCGCGCCTGGCTGACCGGCATCGCCATGCTGGTCGTGTTCGCGGCGGTGGGCGTCATGCTCTGGCAGGGTGGCCAGGCGGTGCTGGCCGGTACGATGACCGCGGGTGAGCTCTCCGCCTTCGTCTTCTACGCGGTGCTGGCCGCCAGTGCTGTGGCGACGCTGGCCGAAGTCGCCGGCGACGTACAGCGCGCCGCGGGCGCCGCCGAACGCCTGCTGGAATTGCTGGATACGAAGCCAAGCATCCACGCTCCGGCGAACCCGACTCGCCTGCCTGAGCATGTCGACGGCGACCTTCGCTTCGAGGCAGTCAGCTTCACCTATCCCGGCCGCGAGCAGCCGGCCCTCGAGGCGCTCGACTTGCATGTGCGCCCGGGCGAGCGGGTCGCGCTGGTGGGACCGTCGGGCGCCGGCAAGAGCACCCTGCTCGCCTTGCTGCTGCGCTTCCATGACCCCGACAGCGGCCGGCTGCGCCTCGACGGCATCGATCTGCGCGACCTCGACCCCCGCTCACTGCGTCGCACCATGGGGCTGGTGGCCCAGCAGCCCACGCTGTTCACCGGCACTACCGCGGAGAACCTGCGCTACGGCAAGCCCGACGCCAGCCTGGAAGAATTGCGCGTAGCGGCCCGCGACGCCAACGCGCTGGCGTTCATCGACGCCTTGCCCCTAGGCTTCGACACCCCGCTCGGCCCCGGCGGCGTGCAGCTCTCTGGCGGCCAGCGCCAGCGCCTGGCCATCGCCCGTGCGCTGCTCAAGGACCCGCGCGTCCTGCTGCTCGACGAGGCCACCAGCGCCCTGGATGCCGAGAGCGAACGCCTGGTGCAACAGGCGCTTGATCGGCTGATGCATGGTCGCACCAGCCTGGTGATCGCCCATCGCCTGGCCACCGTGGTCGCCGCCGACCGCCTGCTGGTCCTGGAAGGAGGCAAGCTGGTGGCCGCCGGCCGTCATGTCGAATTGCTCGAGACCAGTCCGCTCTACCGTCACCTGGCGGAGCTCCAGTTCGGCAAGCATCTGCGACCCGCAAGCACCCCGAGTTAGCCTCGCCTTCCCCGTGCATTCGCGACGTCTGGACCCGCACGGCTCTTGATGCAGGGCTTGATGCCGATCAAGCCCGCGGGTGGGTCAGCCGCTATGCTGGGAGAAAGGGATAATGGAGCTGTCGTCATGACAAAGCGAATCCTGCTCCTGCAAGGGCATCCGGACCGCCAGGTACCGCACTTCTGTCATGCCCTGGCAGACCATTACCGCCAGGGCGCCGAGGCCAACGGCCATGAGGTGCGTCTGATCGAGATCGCCGCCCTCGATGTGCCGCTGCTGGAGAGTCAGCGGGAATGGCAGGATGGCGACCTGCCCGCCGGCCTGCAGGAAGCGCAGGACGCGATCCGCTGGTGCCAACATCTGGTGCTGGTCTTCCCGCTGTGGCTCGGCGACATGCCCGCGCTGGTCAAGGCGTTCCTCGAGCAGGTCTTGCGTCCCGGTTTCGCCTTCGAGTACGTGGAAGGCAACCCCCTTGGCAAGAAGGGTCTGACCGGACGCTCGGCAAGGATAGTCGTGACCATGGGCATGCCCGCGCTGGTCTATCGCCATCTCTACCGTGCCCACGGCGTCAAGTCGCTGGAGCGCAACATCCTGGGCTTCGTGGGGTTTTCCCCGGTTCGCGAGACCCTGGTCGGCAGCATCGAGGGCATGA
>DATISN010000214.1:0-2754 GCA_035581765.1 Halomonas sp. | reverse complement strand
GCGCTGATCGAGGGCCGAGAGCCACCCTCGGCCGCCCCGTCCGGCATGGCGTTCTTTCGCGTCGAGCACGAACTGATGCGCCACAGCGAGGCGTTCCGGCTCTGCGTTGCCGACGACACGCCCAACTTCACCGAATTCGCTCCCGGCACCCGGCTGGCCGAGGGCGGCGCGAACGATGGCTTTACCGTTGGCCAGCAGCCGTTGCGGGTAGTCTTCCCCAATGCCAATGTTGAACTGGGCGCACGGGCAGCGTTGCTGGTCAGTCCGGTGCCGAAGGACGCCTGTCCCGGCGACTTGACTCGAGACTGATGGCGGAACGCGCCCTGCCGGGCCGTTTTTCCGGCCCAATGCTGCCGGCCCAACGCTGCCGGCCCAACGCTGCCGGACCGGCTCTGCCGAAAGCCGGGAGGGCTGGTAGAATCGCTCCCTTTTCGCGCCGCGTCTCTCAGAGCGAGGCGCCCATGGCGACCTTATCTCATCCGGAGCCCGTTGCATGGTCGATACCCCGATCCCGCTGGAAGTGCGCAACATCACCAAGCGCTTCGGCGACACCGAAGTGCTCAAGGGCCTGTCGCTGGAGGCCCGCAAGGGTGACGTGATCACGCTGATCGGGGCCTCCGGCTCCGGCAAGAGCACCTTTCTGCGCTGCATGAACCTGCTCGAGCAGCCCAACGAGGGCGAGCTGATCGTTCACGGCGAGCAGATTGTCTTCAAGCAGACCCGCCACGGCCGCGAGCCCGCCGACTGGAAGCAGGTGGTGCGCATTCGCGCGAAGCTGTCGATGGTCTTTCAAAGCTTCAATCTCTGGGCGCACATGACGCTGC
Organism: Halomonas sp.; assembly: GCA_035581765.1. Lineage (GTDB taxonomy): Bacteria > Pseudomonadota > Gammaproteobacteria > Pseudomonadales > Halomonadaceae > Halomonas. Next base: position 1,930 of record DATISN010000214.1, on the reverse strand, counting down.
TGGAAAACGTCATCGAGGCGCCGGTCCATGTGCTGGGCAAGCCCAAGAAGGAAGCCATCGAGCACGCCCGGGTGCTGCTCGAGCGGGTGGGCCTCGCCGCGCATGCCGATTACTATCCCGCGCAGATGTCGGGCGGCCAGCAGCAGCGCGGCGCCATCGCCCGGGCGCTGGCGATGGACCCCGAGGTGATGCTGTTCGACGAGCCGACCTCGGCGCTGGACCCGGAACTGGTCGGCGACGTTCTAAAGGTCATGCGCGACCTGGCCGAGGAAGGCCGCACCATGATCGTGGTTACCCACGAGATGGCCTTCGCCCGCGACGTCTCCACCCAGGTGATCTACCTGCATCAGGGGCATATCGAGGAAGCCGGTCCGCCCGACCAGGTGCTGGGCAACCCGCGCTCGGAGCGCCTCAAGCAATTCCTGGCGCCCAAGCATTGATCTCGGGAGGTTACGCTCATGATTGACCTGCACGGCTATGGCCCGCGTCTCGCGGAAGGGGCCCTGATCACCATCGAGCTGGCCCTGCTTTCGCTGGTGCTCGCCATCGTGCTGGGCCTGGTGACCGCCAGCGCCAAGATGTCGCGCCACTGGCTGGCCCATCGCATCGGCACGCTCTATACCACCATCATCCGCGGCGTGCCCGATCTCGTGCTGATGATGTTGTTGTTCTTCGGCGGTCAGATCGGCATCAACCAGTTCACGGACTGGCTCTATACCCAGTTCGAGATCGACATCTTCATCAACGTCAACGAGTTCGCTGCCGGTGTCATCACCATCGGCCTGATCTTCGGCGCCTACATGGGCGAAACCTTCCGCGGCGCCTTCCTGGCCGTGGATAGCGGGCAGATCGAGGCCGGGCGCGCCTACGGCATGAACCACTGGCTGGTGTTCCGGCGCATCCGCTTCCCGCAGATGATGCGCCACGCCATCCCCGGGCTCTCCAACAACTGGATGGTGCTGCTCAAGACCACCGCGTTGGTCTCGGTGATCGGGCTCTCCGACATGGTGCGCGTCGCCACCGAAGCCTCCAAGGCCACCCGCGAACCCTTCACCTTCATGATCATCGTCGCGGCCATCTACCTGCTGATCGCCAGCGTCTCGGAATGGGCCTTCGCACGGCTGCAGAAGCGCTACAACATCGGCTACACGGAGGCGGACTGATGGAAGCCCTGATCACCTGGCTGGACAACCAGCTCGCCGACAACAGCATCTTCACCCTGCAGACCCTCTCGTATTACGGCGACGGCCTGGTCACCACCGTGCAGCTGGTGTTCCTGTCGCTGATCCTCGGCCTGGTGGCGGCGGTACCGCTGGCCATCGGGCGTGGCGCGAAGCGGCGCTGGATAAGGTTGCCGATCTTCCTCTACTGCTACGTGTTCCGAGGCACACCGCTGCTGGTGCAGCTCTACCTGATCTATTACGGGGTGGTCTTCGTTGAGGGTATCCAGGACACCTGGCTATGGGTGATCCTCGAGAAGCCCTTCGTCCCGGCACTGATCGCCTTCACCCTGAACACCGCGGCCTATACCACCGAGATTTTCCATGGCGCCATCAAGGCCACGGCCAGGGGCGAGATCGAAGCGGCACGCGCCTATGGCATGTCACAGCGGCTGATGATGCGCCGGATCGTCATTCCCAGCGCCTTTCGCCGGGCTTTGCCGGCCTATGGCAACGAGGTGATCTTCATGCTCCATGCCAGCGCCATCGCAAGCGTCGTGACGATCATGGATCTCACCGGTGCCGCGCGCTATGTCTATGCGCGATTCTATGCGCCCTTCGAGGCCTTCCTCTTCGTCGCCGTCATCTATCTCTGCCTTACCTTCGCGATCCTGTCTCTGTTCCGCCATCTGGAGAAACGCCTGCTCGCGCATCTCAAGCCGGCCAGCGGCTGAGGTCGCGGCCAAGCATAAAACACACCCTGGTGTACG
>DATISN010000213.1:0-1843 GCA_035581765.1 Halomonas sp. | reverse complement strand
ATGAGCTTCTCGGAACGATGATTCGAGGTGAGTACGTTGGCCACCAGCAAGGTCACGCAATGTGACGCTTGCCCTGGCTCGGCCCACTGTACCTGGAGGGGCCAGAGCCGTGTCCAGGGCAGGATACGGGGAAGTTGCAACGCCAGCGTCAGAAGGCTCGTGGCCAGCGCATACCAGAGCCAAGGCGACTGTGCGAAAGGTGAGAGCGCGGCGGTGACCAGGGCAACTGCGCTGATCTGCAGGCGAGGGAATTCGCATGCCCGTATCCACCACCAGTGGTTGGGTAGCTTGCCCAGCAGCGTCATGGCAAGCAGCAGCGTTGACGCAACACAGAGTAGCAGGTCGAGCATGATCAGATTCTTTATCAGCTGGCCGGGCGTCATTCATATCACACCCGGCCTGGTCAGGGAATCAGGCGGCCTGCGGCTGGCGCTGGGTAGCGAGATAGCGCGTCAAGTGTTCAATCTGGAGGGGCGTCAGGTGCAGGCCCAGCTTGGTGCGCCGCCAGAGAATATCCTCGACGCTCTGAGCCCATTCGTGTTCGACGAGATAGTCGACCTCGGCGCCGGTCAATCCCCCTCCCATGACTTCCCCGAGTTCGCTGGCATCCCGCTTGCCGTTGAGAAAGCGCAGACAGAGGCTGCCGTAGCTGGCGGCAAAGCGTTCGGCCTGTGCCGTATCTAGAAAAGGAAACTGTCGCTGCAGGTCTTGCGTGAATCGCTCCTGAGACACGATGTCGCCCCCCGGCAACGGTTGCATGGCGGTCCAGGGCGCTCCCATCTGGGGTAAGTGAGGCGACAGCATGGTGAGCGCGGCTTCAGCCAGCTTTCGATAGGTCGTGATCTTGCCACCGAACACAGACAGCAGGGGAGGGCCGCTTTCGTCCAGGTCGAGCGTGTAGTCGCGGGTCATGGCCGAAGGGTCAGCCGACTCGTCGTCGCACAGCGGTCTCACCCCGGAGAAGGTCGACACCACGTCGCCACGTTCCAACTGGCGCTTGAAATGATGGTTGATGACGTCGAGCAGATAAGCGATCTCTTCCTCACTGGCGGTGACCTTCGAAGGCTCCCCGATGTAGCGTTTATCAGTGGTGCCGACGAGACTGAACTCCTGCTGGTAGGGGAGTACGAAGACGATGCGGCCATCGTGATGCTGAAGGATATAGGCCCGCTTGTCGTCATTGAGCCGAGGCACGATCAGGTGGCTGCCCTGGATCATGCGGATACCGTAGCGCGACTGGCGGGCGGATTCGCGACGAATGAAGCTCTCCACCCAGGGGCCGGCGGCATTGACCAGCACGTGGGCATGGCGGATCGAGGTTTCCCCGGTCCTTCGATCCTCCAGGCTGATAGCCCAGTGATCGCCCTTCTGACGGGCCGCGACGCACCGCGTGCGCGGCAGGATCTCGGCACCCTGCTGATGCGCCTGCATGGCATTGAGGATTACCAGGCGCGCATCGTCGACCCAGCAATCGGAATATTCGAAACCACATTTGAAGGAAGCCTTTAGCGGGCCGTTGGCCGGCAATCGGAGGCTCCGTGAGCGCGGAAGGTTGTCACGTTTACTGAGATGGTCGTAGAGAAACAGCCCCGCACGGATCATCCAGGCCGGCCGCAGGTGGGGTTGGTGCGGCAGAATAAAGCGCAGTGGCCAGACGATGTGGGGCGCCTTGTGCAGGAGTACCTCGCGCTCACGCAGGGCTTCGCGAACCAGCCGAAACTCACGATGTTCCAGATAGCGAAGGCCGCCATGAATCAACTTGCTGCTGGCTGATGAGGTGGCGCTGCCCAGGTCACCCTGCTCGCAGAGGCCGACCGTCAGGCCTCGTCCGGCCGCATCGTTG
>DATISN010000212.1:0-4018 GCA_035581765.1 Halomonas sp. | reverse complement strand
GAGACGCTGGCCACGGAGTGCCCGGAGCATCATCTTGCGGTCGTGGAGGGCGACATCCGCTCCTTCGATTTCCAGCCCTCGGGGATGATCCTGCTCAACTTCACCCTGCAGTTTCTCGCCCCCGGCGATCGCCAGGCCGTGCTCGAAAGGCTCTACGAGGCGCTAGAGCCCGGCGGCGTGCTGGTCCTCTCGGAGAAAATCGTCGATGCCGACGAGGCCGACAACGCCTGGCGGGTGGAGCGCTACCACGACTTCAAGCGCGCCAATGGCTACAGCGATATGGAGATCAGCCAGAAGCGCACCGCTCTGGAAAACGTGCTGCTGCCCGACACGCTGGCGGCCCATCACGACCGCCTCGCCCGGGCCGGCTTCCTGCGCTCGCTGACCTGGTTTCAGTACCTGAATTTCGTCTCGCTGGTCGCCTTCAAGGACGCCGGATAACAGGAGCTTCTCCATGCCGATGGCGCCCGTGCATCGCGGCCTCTATCAAGCCTTTCTCGACCAGGCCCTCCTCGCCGATGGCATGGAGACCTGGCTGGCCCGCCTGCCCGGCCAGCTCGCTCGCGGGCTCGACCGCCAGCGCCACGGCGACCTGCCCGCCTGGGAGAAGGCGGTCGCCAAGCTGCCCGCCCTCCCCGAGCCGCGTGACGTTCATCTGGACGCCGACCAGGTGACGGTCGACCTAACGCTGAGCGACAGCCAGCGTCGCCAGTGCGAGAACCTGCTCAAGAAGCTCATGCCGTGGCGCAAGGGCCCCTTCCGGCTGGCCGACATCCATATCGATAGCGAATGGCGCTCCGACTGGAAGTGGCAGCGTGTGGCACCGCATCTGGCCGCCCTCAAGGGGCGGCGGATTCTCGACGTGGGGGGCGGCAATGGCTATCACGCCTGGCGCATGGCGGGTGCCGGCGCCGCCTTCGTGCTGGTGATCGACCCGTCACCGCGTTTCTTCTGGCAGTTCCATGCGGTGCGCCACTTCGTCGGCGACGCCGATGGTCATCGCACCCACTTCCTGCCGGTGGGCATCGAGGACGTGCCCGAGCGGCTCGCCTTCTTCGACACGGTATTTTCCATGGGCGTGCTCTACCATCGCCCCTCGCCGCTCGAACACCTGCTGCAACTCAAGGACGCACTGCGGCCCGGCGGCGAACTGGTGCTGGAAACCCTCGTGGTCACCGGCCACGCCACCACGGTGCTGCTGCCGGGCGAGCGCTATGCCGCCATGCCCAACGTCTACTTTTTGCCTTCCTCCGCCGCCCTTTGCCAGTGGCTCGAGCGCTGTGGCTTCGTCAACGTGCGCGTCGTCGATGAAGCCGATACCACCATCGATGAGCAGCGCGCGACCGACTGGATGATCTTTCAGTCACTCACCGACTTCCTCGACCCCGATGATCCGACGAAGACGCGCGAGAGCCACCCAGCGCCGCGCCGCGCGGTAGTGATCGCCAACAAACCCTATGATTGACATGACAAGATAATTGACATGACTAGCGCCTGAGAATGGCGAGCCACCGCCCCAGGTTCAGCAGACTCGCCAGCGAAGCCGCCACGTACGTGAAGGCGCAGGCGGTCAGCACATGTCGGGCACCGGGGATATCGTCGGGCGGTATATAATCCTTCAGGAGTGGCAGCGCCCTCTGGAAACTAGCGTCGAACTCCACCGGCAGGGTGACCAGATGCACCAGCGCCGCGGTTCCGAAGCTTGCCACCGCGGCCAGCAGCACGATGAGCATGCCGCCCGGCGTGCGGGTCAGCAGAAGCAGCACGGGAGCAGCCATCATCAATAGGCTTCCCAGCTTCTCGGCCTGCTGGGCCACCCGTATCAGCCGGGTTCGCGCCAGCAGCGGCGTATAGCCACGATGATGCTGGATGGCATGCCCCACTTCATGGGCCGCCACCGTCACGGCTGTCAGCGAGTGGCCCTCGAAGTGCTGACGGGAAAGGCGTACGCGCCGCGCCTGGGGATCGTAATGATCGCCTCGTTCGGTAAGCTCTACCTTTACCTCTTCGATGCCCATTCGCGCCAACAGATGCTCGGCCAGCTCGCCACCGCTGCCGGGGTAGTCGTCCCGCGGTCCGGCATGACGGTCGAGCACCCACCTCGCCCAGAGGTTGGGCAAAAGAAAGATGGCCAACAGCAGGACGATCACTAGCACAATCATGACGGACACCTGCGCCAAGCGGCCTGGGGCCGGGTATCGGTAGGGAGCTGTTCTATATGAGGCGACTCATGCCGGATCGTTCTCGCTGTCGGCGATGTCGCGACGTACGGCGTCCACGCCATAGGAGGAAATATAGCCCTTGGTGTGTGCATGTTCGGCCATCAAGTGGCTGTCGGGCGCCAGCACCAGCTCGCAGCGTGTATGACGAATCTGATCGCGAAGTTGCTGGATGGCGCGCTCGCGGGCCGGCTTGTCGTCCACGCGGCGAATATAGATTGCCTCGATACGGCCGGGGTGCGCTTCAACGATCCGGGTATAGACCTCGGGGTCGTGCTGACCGCTGTCGCCGATCAGGATACAGGGCACATCATCGAACAAGGCCAGCATGCGGGCAATCAGGTCGTGCTTGTGGTCTTCGGCGCGACGCGGCCAGGGATGGCGCAGGGAAATGCCCCACTCGCGCAGAAACAGGATCGGACCGACGGGAATGCGATTGAGCTGGAAGAAGGTTTCCAATACTTCGTATATCGCCCAGGGACCACGCGACACATAGATGATCGGCCGCTGCGCCTGCTCATCCGCGCCGCGATGCAGTGCCTGGTAAAGCGATGCCACGCCAGGGAAGGCTGTACGCCGGTGCGGTTTCTCGACAAACAGCCGATACAGCATGCGCAGCTTGTCGGCGACCCCCGTGAACATGACCGTGTCGTCGATATCGCTGATTACCAGCAAGTCCGTCTCCGGCATCGGCACGAACACCTCGACCGTGGCGCGCACGGGTGTCTCGTTATCCGCCGTGACGTGGAGCTTCGCGAGATGCCATGAGGTATCCATGGGCAAGGCGATGGTGAGGGGCAGGTGGGCATCGAAATAACCGTCGCGATCGGTCGTCACGGTGATGCTGTTGTCGCCGAGTCGTATCAGCACACTGGCGTTGGCGCGTCCGCGACGGGCAATGCGACGCACGACATCGGCGGTGTCGCGCAGCATGCCGCGGCGGGGGATCACCCGGCCAAGCGGTGCCTGACGAAACACCCGCCCCATCAGAAAGACCTGCTTTCGCGAGCCGTATCCCCGATACGGGTGGACCATCATGCCGCCGTGCCCGTAATCGCTTTTCATGGGCTTGGCGACGGTACGCGCCAGCCGCTTGACGAAGTCCAGGCCGTGGCGAATGGGGGCGCTAAGGCGTTTCATGGTGCGCGACCGCTCCTTGAACATTCCGATCGTCTTCCACGCGCCGCGCGGAGGATTATGAGCCCCGACCGAGCACCTCGCGAACGTCCTTGGCTCCCCAGTGCGGGAAGTACCTGCGCACCAGGACGTTCAATTCCACTTCGAAGCCGGCCCAGTCGACCTCGCCCGCCGTGGCAATCTCGCCCTCGGCCACATGGCGGATCATCCCTGCGCCAACCGTGACGTTGGTCAGGCGGTCGATAACGATGAAACTGCCGGTACCGGGGCTAACGGCATAGTTATCCAGCGGCACCTCGGCGGTCAAGGCCACCCGGCAACGTGCAATGGCGTTGAGCTCGAGACGATCGGCCTCGTGACGCTCCAGCGAATTGACGTCGATCTGATAATGAATTGCGCTGACCTGACCGGGGACCGACCGTCCGGCGAGACGGATATCGACCTGACGACCGGGGCTCAACGCGTCCTCGTGCATCCACACGATATCGGCATCGAAGGCGCTCGTCAGCGAGACCTCGGCATCCTCGGCGACCAGCCAGTCGCCCCGCGAGATGTCGACTTCATCGGCAAGGGTCACGGTGACGGCCTGCCCCGGCCAGGCGACCTCGAGGTCGCCATTAAAGGTGACGATACGCTCGACCGTCGAGGTCTTGCCGGAAGGC
>DATISN010000211.1:0-1683 GCA_035581765.1 Halomonas sp. | reverse complement strand
GCCAGCACCAGCTCGCGGGTACGCCGATACTGGGCCTCGTTGTGACGCGCCGATTCCAGAAGCTGTTCGAGGCGCCATTCGGCCTGCTCGGCGCGCGAGCGCAGGTCATGCACCAGGCGCTCCAGCAGCGAGGTCGTGCCGTGGGCCTCCGGGTGAGGAATACGCAACTGCTGCAGCAGCCCTTCACGGCCGACGAAGAAGTCCGGGTGGCGAGCCAGCCATTGAGCCACTCGGTCCGGGTCCAGTGTCTTGCGGGGTTCGGGGGCGGCACGAGTCATGGCGAACTCCTTGAAGAGGGTAGGGCGACAACCCGAAACGGTCAGGGCAGTGTGATGCGGCCATCGAAGACCCGTACAGCCGGCCCGATCATGCTCAGATGAGCGTCGCCACCGGCCCATTCGATCTGCAGGTCGCCGCCGGGAAGATGCACGGTGACCGGGCTCTCCAGGCGTCCGCGGCGGATGCCGCTGGCCACCGCGGCGCAGGCGCCGGTACCGCAGGCCAGCGTCTCGCCGCTGCCGCGCTCAAATACCCGCAAGCGAATCTCGTGGGGCGAGACGACCTGCATGAAGCCGACGTTGACGCGGTTCGCGAAACGCGGGTGCGACTCGATGGCCGGCCCCAGGCGCTCGACCGGGGCGGTATCGATATTGTCGACCTCGAGCACCGCGTGGGGATTGCCCATGGAGACGATCGCGACCTCGAAGTGCTCGCCGTCCACTTCGAGCAGATGCAGCAGGTGATCGTCATCGGCATCGAAGGGCAGGGCATGGGGTGCGAAGCGCGGTGTGCCCATGTCGACCCGGACCTGATCGCCATCTTCGATGACAAGAGTGAGCGGGCCGCCGGCGGTTTCCACCCGGATCTCGCGCTTATGCGTCAGCCGCTGTTCGCGGACGAACCGCGCGAAGCAGCGCGCGCCGTTACCGCAGTTTTCCACCTCGCTACCATCGGCATTATAGATGCGATAGCGGAAGTCCATGTCCGGGTCACGGGGCGGCTCGACCACAAGTAGCTGATCGAAGCCGATGCCGAAGCGGCGATCCGCCAGGCGGCGAATCTGCTCATCGAGCAGGTGGGCGCGCTGGGTGACCAGGTCGACCACCATGAAGTCGTTGCCGAGCCCATGCATCTTCGTGAAGTGCAGCAGCATCAACGGGCCTCCCCGTCGGCATCATCCGGAAGCAGGGCCTCGCCGGCCCAGAGGTCTTCCAGGCGCTCGCGGCGCCGCACCAGGTGGGCCTCGTCGCCCGCCACCATGACCTCGGCGGGGCGCGGCCGACTGTTGTAGTTCGAGGCCATCACGAAGCCGTAGGCGCCTGCGGAGCGCACCGCCAGCAGGTCGCCCGCGGCGATGGCGAGCTCGCGGTCCTTGCCGAGGAAGTCTCCGGTCTCGCAGACCGGGCCGACCACGTCGAAGATGGCGGTGTCACGCGCGGGGCGGGTGTCCACCGGCAGGATGGCCTGCCAGGCCTGATAGAGGGCGGGCCGGATCAGGTCGTTCATGCCCGCGTCGACGATGGCGAAATGCTTGGTCTCGCCGGGCTTGAGGAACTCCACGCGCGTCAGCAGCACCCCGGCGTTGGCGGCGATCGACCGGCCCGGCTCGAACAGCAGGGTCAGGCGCTCGCTGCCCGGCCAGTTGGCGAGGCGCTCGAGCAGCGCCGTGGCGTAGTCGAAGGG
>DATISN010000210.1:0-7138 GCA_035581765.1 Halomonas sp. | reverse complement strand
TTGCGCTACTCGGGGCGATCACCAGCAACCTCAGCGCCTTCGTGCAGCATCGGGATCACCTGGAAGCCTCGGTCATCACCTTCATCGCCACGGCGTCGGGGATGAGCTTTCTCGGGCTGGGATCGGCCTTCTGGGGCGTGGCCATCGGAGCGCTGGCCTATAGCATCCTGCACCGGCCGGCGGGCGCCAAGACGCGCCAAGGCGAGGCGGCTACCACCCGCAGGGCGCCTTGAACGTCGCCTAATTAGGCTAGGGTTTGGTCCGCTGCACACTATCGGAAAGAGCCATCCCCTTTGTGGGTGTCCTTCTCTGGTTTTACCTCGTAGTCCCCTTCCAGCACCTGTTGTTCGCGAGAGGACTGGTCGCGATAGGACTGTTCACGATAAACGTCGCCGTTGCTTCGCGTTTCGCGGTAGTGGGTCTCGCGGTAGTGAACCCCGCCGCCGACACCCTGGGCCTGGTCGGCACGCATCTGCTCCACTCGCTTTTTCATGCGGTGGCGCAGGAAGGGCAGCATGGCCCAGCCGACCAACAGCAGGAACAGTCCCAGCACCATCGCGACGATCATCATGACGCCGAACAGCAGCCAGGTAAGCAGCAGCTTGAGGCTGCCTGCCAGGCCGGTGGGGCGGGTCTGGCGGGCGCGTTCACGCCACTGCTGGGCGGCCTGCCAGGCGGCGTTCTGGCGAGGGTCGCGGTTCGAATTGGGGGAATCAGGCATGGAGGGCTCCTCGGCTGGCGCGGGACGCGTCACGCTCACCCCGCATGGCTGCCCTTTGGAGGACGCGCGAGGACAATCGTTCCTGAGGGGTAGTACCGCGAGACGCTGAGCGTCAGACAAGGCGCCACAGCGCGGCGGTGAGAACCCCGGCGGTGATCGCCGGCAGCGGCTTGCGCAGTGCCAGCATCACGACCACCGTGGCCACCAGCGCCATTCGCGCACCCCAGTCGCCATTCACGGCCATGGGAGTGATCACCGCGACCAGCACCGAGCCGGCCATGGCGTTGATGAAGCGCTCGACCCGCGGCCCGATGGGCACCCGCGACATCACGAACACCCCACCGGCGCGGGTCAGATAGGTCACCAGGGCCATGATCACGATGGCCAGCATCACGCCGCCGCGCGTGGCGTCCAGCATCATGCGCGGCCCTCCTGTGGGGACGGCAGCAGCAGCCCCACCACGCCGCCCGCCAGCGCGCCCACGATCACATGCGCATGGGGCGGCAGCCAGGCCATCGCCGCCAGTGCCGCCAGTGCCGCGGCGCCCCAGGGAAGAAGCACGCTCAGGTCGCGCTTGTCGCCCACCAGCATGGCCAGCAGGAAGCAGCCCATGATGGCGTCCAGCCCGAAGCTTTCCGGCTCGCTGATGCCGCTGCCGAAGACCACGCCCAGGCCGGTGCCGATCATCCAGGTGGACCACAGGGCGATGCCGCCCCCCACCAGAATACCCAGGCGCGCCGCCGTGGAGCCACCGGTCATGGCCATCGCCCAGTTGGCGTCGCTGAGCAGGATCAGGCTGGCGTAGCGCCGGCCGGTCGGCAGCTCGCGCAGGTGAGGGTAGAAGGCCGCGCCCATCAGCAGGTGACGGGCATTGATCGCCAGGGTGATGGCCACCAGCGGCAGCAGCGGAATCGTCTCTCCCCAGAGCTCCAGCGTCGCGAACTGAGCCGCCCCGGCGAACACCAGGCCACTGATCATCATCGTTTCCATACCGGAGAGCCCCTGTTGCAGGGCCGCGACCCCGTAGGCCAGCCCGAAGACGATGACGAACATTGAGAGCGGCGCCATGCGGCGAAAGCCGCTGACGAGATGGCCCAGGGTCAGTCGCGAATCGTGATCGGAGGTCATGATCGCCACACGTCGGCGACTATCTGATAGCTCGCCAGCCGATCGTCGGCGGCGAAGACATCGGTGTTGAGCATCAGCTCGTCGGCACCGGTTTGCTCGAGGATACGCTCGAGCCCGTCGCGAACGGTCCCGGGGCCGCCGATGATCGCGGCGCCCAGGAACTGCTGGACCTGGGCGCGCTCCCTGGGCGTCCAGTCGAGCTGCTCGACCGGCGGCAGTGACAGGGTCCGAGCGCCGCGGATCAGGTTGAGGAACTTCTGCCGGGCGGTGGAGGCCAGGAATTCCGCTTGCTCGTCGCTCTGTGCGGCGATCACCGGCAGGCCGACCATGGCGTGTGGCTTGTCGAGCACCGCGGAAGGACGGAAGTTCTCGCGGTAGAGCCGCAGGGCCTCGAACAGCTGGGCCGGCGCGAACTGGGCGGCGAAGGCGAAGGGCAGTCCCTCGCGGGCCGCCAGCCGCGCGCTGAAGTCGCTGGAGCCGAGCAGCCACAGCGGCACATGCGTGCCCTGACCGGGGACGGCGCGGACACGCTGGCCCGGCCTGGCCTCATCGAGATAGCCTTGCAGCTCGGCCAGGCGTTGGGGAAAGTCGTCGACCCCGGCATAGGGGTCGCGACGCATGGCGGCCATGGTGTGGCCGTCGGAGCCCGGCGCGCGGCCCAGGCCCAGGTCGATGCGCCCCGGGTAGAGGGTTTCCAGGGTGGCGAACTGCTCGGCGACCACCAGCGGCGGATGGTTGGGCAGCATGATGCCGCCGCTGCCGACCCGAATCCGTTCGGTCGCACCGGCGACATGGCCGATCAGCACGGCCGTGGCGGCGCTGGCGATACCGTCGATGCTGTGATGCTCGGCGAGCCAGAAACGCGTGAAGCCGAGCCGCTCGGTGAGCCGGGCGAGCGACACGCTCTCGCGGAAAGTGTCGGCGACGCTGCCGCCCTGGCGAATCGGGGCCAGATCGAGCACGGAGAGTGGCGTATCGGCGAGTCGGGGCATGGGGTGTATCCGTCGAGGAGGATTGTTAGCCTGCTGGGCTTTTCATCGCCTATACAGCATCGGGCCGGTGGGCGCGGAATGCAATGCCGGTGTGCCCCAGTGTCGGCAATCAACGCATCAATCATTGACACCGCTGTCAAAGGCGATGAGGCAGGGGATTGGCGAAGATGCTGGCCAGGGACTAGTCAGACCCCGTAAGCTCCAGCGAAACAAGGAAGAATCGGACTTTTCTAATGCCTCGTGTCAGTGTTCCCCCCGGCCCACCACGGCGTGGTGCCACTCGCCGTCGCCCGTCTCGCCGCCTGGGCCTGGCCCGTTTCGATCGTTGGCTGGATCGCCTGGTCGATATCGCCGTGATCACGGCCCTGCTGGTGGGGGCCGTGGCCCTGGTACTCCATTTGCTGCTCTGAAGCGCCATCGCGTCCAGTGCCGCCCCCGCCAACGTTCAAGCACTCAGCGGGTGAAGGGGTTGACTGGGCGCGCCGTGCATCGCGCAATGACCCGGGCTGACGGAGTGGTATGGGCAAGTTCATCGTGTTGTTGATCTTCGCCGTCGCGGTCTCCGCGGCGCACCAGCGCGTGTGGGAGGCGGTGCCGCGCCACTGGGCGCCGTGGGAGCCGCTGGCGGTGGACGATCCGCTGACGCCAGTCAGCCAATGGAAACGTCGCCGGCTGGCCGACGACCCCAAGGGCTGTCTGGCGGCGCTTGATACGGTGCCCAACGGAGAGTTCGCCTATACCGTGCTGGACGACCACGAGCCGGTGGCCGGCTGCCCACTGGATAAGGTGGTTCGGGTGCAAGGCAGCAGCGTCGATTTCAATGCCAGCTTCGTCGCCAGCTGCCCGTTGGCGCTGGCCTGGGTGATCTATGAGCGCCAGCGCTTGCAGCCCGCCGCCAAGGCGGTGTTCGGCCGTCGTCTGGTCAGCATCGAACATTACGGCAGCTACAGTTGTCGCAATGTCTACGGTCGCGCGTCCGGGCGGTTGAGCGAACATGCCACCGCCGAGGCGCTCGACGTGGCTGCGTTCGGGCTGGCCGACGGCCGGCGCGTCACGCTGCTGCACGACTGGGCGGACGAGGGTGAAGCAGGGACGTTCTTGCGCGAGGCGCTAGAGGGTGCCTGCGATATCTTCGGCAACGTGCTGGGGCCGGACTACAACGCCGCGCATGCCAACCACTTTCATTTCGGCATGCGCGGCTTTCGGCTCTGCCGCTGAGAGGCGTGCTGCCGAGAGGTGTGCTGCCGAGAGGGCCGCTGAGCGGCGCATCACGGTGTTGTCGGCTCTTATCCTGCTGACACCCTTACTCTACACTTGAGATTGCTTGCCCAAGGTAAAGGACCACAACGCCTATGCTGGGATTTCTGCAGGGCTTTTCCTATGGACTGTTCATGACCTGCCTGCCCTGGCTGCTGGTGGGGCTTTTCAACCCGCGCCTGGCCCTGCCGAGCGCGCCGTTCGGTCGCCTGCCGGTGATCGTGCGTTACTGCCTGCTGGTGCCGTTCATCAGCATGCTGCTGTGGTTGACCTCGCTGTGGGGCGGCTTCGGGCCGAGCCTGCTCGGCTGGATCGCGGGACTCGTGGCGATTCCCGCGGCGCTGCCGCTGGAACGGCACCTGCGGGGCTGGCTGGGCCGCCGGGGGGAACGTCGCCGGCAGGCCAGGCTGGCGGCCGAGGCCGAACGCCAGCGAGCGCAGCAGGAGCGCGAGGCTCAGGAGGCCGGCGTCGCCGTGCTCGATCCGGCCCAGCCGCCGGTCGGCGCCGATGACCTGGTGCTGGCCATGTGCCGCTCAAAGCAGGCGCTGCTCGACGTGCGCCGTCCCGATCTGGCCATCCAGGCCGATCGCCTGTATAGCCGCTATCGGCATGTCATGGAGGTGCTCGGTGGGCGCTTCGACCGCGGCGAGCTGGCCTTCGAGCGCTCGCGCAGCCTGGTCGGCGAGGTCTGTCTGGGCGCGGTGGATACCCTCAACTCCATGGCCTCCCAGGCCAGTGGCGTGGTAAGCGTGGACGGCGACTTCGTGCGACGTCGCCTGGCCAAGGAAAGCAAGCGCTTGAGTGAGGAGGAACGCGTTGCGCTGGTACGCCGGCTGGAGCTGCTTGCCGAGACCGAGCGGCGTCTGGGCGAGCTGGCGGCGCGCAACGAGTCGGCCCTCACGGTACTCGACGACACGGCCGTGGCCATGGCGCGTATCGAGACCGGGCGCCCGCAGGCCTCGGTGACCACCGACCGGGCGTTGAGCGAGCTGCGCCACTTCGTCGAGCGCGCCGACCGTTACGGACGCAGCGAGCGCTGAGGTCTCGTGACAGGAGAGTGAGCGCAAGGGCTGCCCCATCCGTCATGTCGGCCATCGGCATGACGGTTTCACGTTGCAAGAGGTGTTTATGAGTCAGGAGTTCGAAGGCAAGTCCCGCCTGTCGTTGCCGCCGGTGGAGGACATCTCTCGCCAGCTGGACGACGGGTCCGACATCGCGCGCGATGTCGACAAAGACCCGGCGCTGGCGGCCCAGGCCGATGCCTTCGTCGATGAGGTGATCGCCGGGGGCGACGCCGGTTCGCTGGCACGTCAGCGACGGGCCGTCGACGAGATGGGCCTCGAGCTGCAACAGCAGGCCGCCCACAAGAGCGCGATGCTGCAGACCCCGCTGCGCAAGCTGGCCCATCACGGCGACGAGGGGGGGCCGGTGGCCAAGGCGCTGGTCGACCTGCGCGGCAGGATGCAGACCCTGGACCCCGCGCGGCATCGCCTCTCGCCCACCCCGCTGGATCGCGTGCTGGCGCTGATCCCCGGCGCCGGCAGCCGCCTGCAACGCTACTTTCGCAAGTTCGAGAATGCCCAGCAGGCGCTGGATGCGATCATCGCCGACCTCGAGGGCGGGCGCGACATGCTGTATCGCGACAACCTGACGCTGAGCGACGATCAGCAGGCCCTGCGCGACAGCCTTGGCCAGTTGAATCGCCAGGTGACACTGGGGCGCATGATCGACGAGCGTCTCCAAACAGCCATTGCGCGGCGCGACGCCGATGACCCGCAACGTGGCTTTCTCGAGGAAGAGTTGCTGTTTCCGCTGCGACAGCGCGTCGTCGACCTCCAACAGCAGCTGGCGGTCAGCCAGCAGGGCGTGCTGGCGCTGGAAGTGATCATCCGCAACAACCGCGAACTGATGCGCGGCGTCGACCGCGCCATCAACGTCACCGTCTCGGCGCTGACCGTGGCGGTCACCGTGGCGCTGGCCATCGCCAACCAACGGCTGGTGCTGGACCGCGTCGAGGCGCTCAATACCACCACCTCGGAAATGATCAGCGGCACCGCCAAGGCGCTGCGCCAGCAGGGCGTGGACATCCAGAAGCGCGCCTCCTCGTCCATGCTCGACATGCAGGCCCTCGAGCAGGCCTTCGGGGATGTGATGGGGGCCATCGACGACCTGTCGCGCTATCGCCAGGAAGCGCTACCCAAGCTCGACGACCAGATCGATCGGCTGGCGGCGCTGGCAAGTCAGGGCAGCAGCGCCATCGACCGGTTACAGCGCGGCAATGATGCGCGGCCGACGCGGGCCATCGGGCCGGAGCGCGTGACAAGAGACAGCCCCCGGCGCTGAGGCGGCGAGGTGGCTTTGCCGGGGTCAAGCTGTCGGTCCCGGCGTTCCCGTTAGTGAACCTTCCGCTTATCCCAGGTTCCTGGCCATCTCGGCTGGGCTATGCTGCTGCTTGGAAGCCAGTTTTATGACCTGCCGAGTCCGTCGGCGGTCGACCTGAGGTGAATGTCATGGATGACACCAGGAATATCTTCGTCGTGGGGCTCAACGACTTCAACCGACAGCGGCTCGAGACGCTGCGTGGCGCCGAGCATTTCCGCTTTCACGGCGTGATCGCCCCAGAAGCCGTCTACGATACCGAAGAATTTGATATCGCCGCGATGCTGGACGAGGCCACGACGCAGCTGGAGGCGTTCGAGGGCGCCATCGATGCCATCGTCGGCTACATGGATTTTCCGGTCTCGACCATGCTGCCGATCCTCTGCGAGCGCTTCGGCACGCCCAGCACTTCGCTGGAGAGCCTGCTCAAGTGCGAGCACAAGTACTGGAGTCGCCGCGTACAGCGCGAGGTGATCCCCGACCATATCCCAGGCTTCACCGCCTTCGATCCCTTCGATGACGAGGCGATGACGCGCATCGGCGAAGCGGGGCTCTACTTTCCCTTCTTCGTCAAGCCGATCAAGTCGTCCGGCTCGCGGCTGGGTTTTCGCATCGACACCCCGGAGGACTTCTACCAGGCCATCGAGCAGCTGCGTGAGTC
>DATISN010000209.1:0-22095 GCA_035581765.1 Halomonas sp. | reverse complement strand
TGGAACTCAGCCTCACTGACCGGCGCGACATGCGCCACCCCATGCTGCTCGGCCGTCGCGCCCTGCGCCGCCTGCTGGTGGCTCCCGGCGCCGCCTTCCTGCATGGCGAACCCTGACGCTTCTTGGCCATCGACCCGGAGTTTCGCATGCACATCGCACTGCTGTCTCGCAACAGCAATCTCTATTCGACTCGCCGACTGATCGAGGCGGCCGAACAACGTGGCCACACCGCCCGGGTGGTCGACACCCTGCGCTGCTACATGAGCATCGCCTCGCATCATCCCTCGATTCATTACAAGGGCAAGGAGATCGAGCCTTTCGATGCGGTGATACCGCGCATCGGCGCGTCGATTACCTTCTATGGCTGCGCCGTGCTGCGCCAGTTCGAGATGATGAATACCTACGTGATCAACGACTCGGTATCCATCACCCGCTCGCGCGACAAGCTGCGCTCGTTGCAACTGCTGTCGCGCAAGGGATTGGGACTACCGGTCACCGGGTTCGCCCACTCACCGGACGATATTCCCGATCTCATCACCATGGTTCGTGGCGCGCCCTTGGTGATCAAGTTGCTGGAAGGCACCCAGGGCATCGGCGTGGTGCTGGCCGAGACCAATCAGGCCGCCGAGAGCGTAATCCAGGCGTTCATGGGCCTGAAGGCCAACATTATGGTCCAGGAATATATCAAGGAGGCGCGCGGCGCCGACATTCGCTGCCTGGTGGTCGGCGACAAGGTCGTGGCATCGATGAAACGCCAGGCCGCCGAAGGTGAGTTTCGCTCCAACCTGCATCGCGGCGGAACCGCCAGCGTCATCCGCATCACCCCCGAGGAGCGTTCCACAGCGATTCGCGCCGCCAAGGCCATGGGGCTGCGTGTCGCCGGTGTCGACCTGTTGCGCTCCAATCACGGTCCGGTGATCATGGAAGTGAACTCTTCACCGGGATTGCAGGGAATCGAGACCGCAACCGGCCGGGATATCGCTGGCTTGATTATCGAGTATATCGAGAAGAACGCCATCACCCCTCGCAAGACGCCCGCCAAGCCCAATGGCTGACGGGATCATCGGCAACATGGTGACGAAAATGGCACAAATTTATCTGATTCAGGGGTAGCAAAACACCGTTCACCCACGCACAATCTGCGTCACCGGAGGAGGTGACCACCCATGTTTCTCGACAATCGCCAAGTGGCGATGGATTGCGCTCTCGAAGCCCTGGCCGACAGCATCGATTACTTTCAGGACAATCTGGAACGCCTGAAGCCGACGCTACGCGACGCCCTGGAACCGCACTACGAGCAACGCGCAAAGTCGTTGCGGGCGTTGCAGGAGCTCTCGCGCAAGCATCTCGATCTGCTGCCGCGCGATGCCGATGTCGAGCGTGACGACTACCTGTGGTTGTGGAGCCGTCTGAAAAGCTTCGTCGGCAACGAAAGCCAGGTGGTCATCGGTGAACTCCTCGAGCAGGAGCGCGTGCTGATGCAGGCGCTATCGACGCTGTTCACTCACCCGCTCCCCGACCCTCTCGAGCCGGTGATAGAGGAGTGCTGGAAAGGCTGTCGTTCGCTGATCCGTGAGCTTTACGCCCTGCAAAAGCAGAAGCACTGACCCTCGACTCTCCCGCATTCTCGCTTACTTGCCAAGACGCCTCCCAGCGGCGCGGAAATATCTTGAGCGGCTCCAGGGGCCCAAGGAAATAGGGCTCTCTTCCCCACAGATAAAGATCCCCCAGCGTCGCTACCCGCGCGAGCCATTCCCGCGCCTTGATGCGCCAGAGACCGGTAACCGGTTCTCCTGGCACGGCAGCACAGCCGCTGACTTCAAGCCCCAGCGCCTTGCCGATGAACAATGCCCGCGGCAAATGCCATGACTGGGTAATCAGCAGGGCACGCTCGAGGCCGAACACGTCCCGCGCACGAACGAGGGTGTCAAAGGTGCTGAACCCCGCGTAATCGAGCGTCATGTCGACATCGCGCACCTGCCGATCGCGCAGATCGCGCCACATGGTGACCGGTTCGTTGTAGTAACGGGTATTGTTGTCACCGGAGAGCAGCAGATGGTGGACCCGGCCGCTATGCACCAGGTGCGCGGCGGCCACCATGCGACTCTCGAAATAGGGGTTGCGCAGGCCGCTGCGGGTCCAGTGAGAGGTACCGAACACGATACCGACCCGCTCCCGGCTGCACATCGGCAGCTCCTGCTCGATCAGATCCTTGGTGCTGCCCAGCACCCACAGGTTCGCCCCCACCAGCGCCAACGACGCCAGGAGCATGAGGGCGCCCAGCGACATCAACAGACTCTTGAAAACTTTCCACCACAGCGTGTGCATCGGGAGTTCCGGGACCGGGCAACGACGGGAGACGCTAGAACATGCCAAGTTCCAGTTTGGCCTCATCACTCATCATCTCACGACTCCAGGGCGGGTCGAAGACGATCTCGGTGTGGACCTTGCTGATCTGGGGAGCGCCGAGAATCTTGTTGCGGGCATCGGCGGCGATCACATCACCCATTCCGCAGCCGGGAGCGGTCAGGGTCATGCGGATGGTGACCATTCGCTCGCCACTGATCAACCGCTCGATTCGACAGCCATAGACCAGTCCCAGATCCACGATATTGACCGGAATCTCGGGGTCGAAGCAGGTGCTCAGCTGATCCCAGACGAACTGCTCGATCGCGTCCTCATCGGCAGTCTCGGGCAGGGTGGGCTTGGGCAGCGCCTCGAGGCCCAGCGCGTCGAGATGGGTCCCCTCGATCAGATAGAGACGGCCCTCGAACCCCACGCTCACCGAGCTGCCCTTGGCTTGCATCACGCTGACGATGCTGTCCTCCGGCAGGGTCACGGTCTTGCCGAAGGGAATGGAGATGGCCTCGACATCGCGCTGAAGCGGCAGGGTCTGGCCTCGCTCGAGGCCGGTTAGCTGCTCGATATCACTCATGGGCCTCCTTAGCGCACCATGCCGATGACCCGTTCAAGAGCCTCGACGAAGACGTCGACCTCTTCCAGGGTGTTGTAGGCAGCAAACGACGCGCGGCAGGTGGCATCCACGCCGAAATGCGCCAGCAACGGTTGAGCACAATGATGGCCGGTGCGGATCGCCACGCCGAGCTGATCGATCAGCAGGCCGATGTCCTGGGCGTGAGCACCGTCAACGACAAACGACAGCACGCCCGCCTTGTCCGGGGCCGTGCCCAGCAGGCGCAGGCCGTCGATGCGCGACACCTGCGCCGTGGCATGGGCCAGCAGCCTGGCTTCCCAGGCGCCAATGGCCTCGAGACCGACCCCCTGCACCCACTCGAGCGCCCTGCCCAGGGCAATCACCTCGGCAATCGCCGGCGTGCCCGCCTCGAACTTGTGCGGTATGGCCGCAAAGGTGGTGGGCGACTCGAAGGATACCGTCTTGATCATCTCGCCACCGCCCTGCCAGGGCGGCATGGCCTCGAGCAATGACGCCTTGCCATACAGCACCCCGGCACCGGTCGGTCCATAGACCTTGTGCCCCGAGAACGCATAGAAGTCGGCATCGATCGCGACTACGTCCACCGGCTGGTGCGGCGTGGCCTGGGCGCCGTCGATCAGGATTCGTGCGCCGTGCTCATGAGCCATCGCCGCCATCTCACGCACCGGGTTGATGGTTCCGAAGGCGTTGGAGACATGGTTCACCGCCACCAGACGGGTGCGCTCGGTGAAGAGCGCACGGTAAGCCTCGAGGTCCAGCACACCGCGTGAGTCGATCGGGATCACCTTGATGGTGAGGTCGAACTCCGCCGCCAGCAACTGCCAGGGCACGATGTTGGAGTGGTGCTCGAGCCGCGACACCAGCACTTCGTCGCCGGCCTTGAGATTGGCGCGCCCCCAGCTGTTGGCGACCAGATTGATCGCCTCGGTGGTACCGCGCGTGAAGATGATCTCGCGGGTCTCGCGGGCACCGAGAAAGGCGCGCACCGTCTCACGGCTTCCTTCGAAGGCCGCCGTGGCCTCGTCGGAGAGGGTATGCAGGCCACGGTGAATGTTGGCGTTGTAGCGCCCGAAATAGTCACTGAACACCTCGATCACCTGCCTGGGGGTCTGGCTGGTCGCCGCATTGTCGAGATACACCAGCGGCCTGCCGTGTACCTCACGCGTAAGGATAGGAAAATCCTCGCGCACCGCGGCCACATCCAGAGCCGGCATCTCGAGAGGGTGTCGGGTGGCCAATTCAGTCATGGCTGCTTCCTCATGTCATGGCTCACGCGCTCATCCTTCGCCAAGCGCGACGGCGGTTTCCACCAGGCCGGCCAGGTTGAAGCGCTCGGGCAGCTTGCCGGCCACGGCCAGCTCGACGCGCTCGGAAACGGCGTCCAGCGTTACCTGCTCCAGTACCTCGCCGGCGAAGGCCAGGGTCAAAAGGCCACGCGCGGTCTGCTCGTCGATGCCGCGGGTCCGCAAAGCGAAGACCGCCTCCTCGTCGAGCTGCCCCGTGGTGGTGCCATGGGAGCACTTCACGTCATCGGCGTAGATCTCGAGCTCGGGCTTGGTATCGATGTGCGCGCGGTCGGAGAGCAACAGGTTGGCATTGCTCTGGAAGCCTTCGATCTGCTGGCTGTCGCGCTTGACCACGACCTTGCCATTGAACACGCCATGGGCGCGGTCGTCGAGAATGCCCTTGTAGTTCTCGTTGGAGAAAGTGCGCGGCGCGTTGTGGTTGGCCAGGGTGTGGTTATCCACGTGCTGGCGGCCTTGCCCATAGAAGAGGCCATTGAAATTGGCCTCGGCCCCTTGGCCGTTGAGCTCGGTCACCAGGTCGTTGCGCACCAGGCCGCCGCCCAGGTTCAGGTTGAAGGAGGTGAAGCGGCTGTCACGGCCCTGCTCGACGTGGATGCTTGCCACATGCATGTCGGAAAGCGGTGCTTCCTGCAGCTTGTAGTGCGTCAGGATGGCGCCACGGTCTAGCATGATCTCCTCCACCAAATTGGTGAAGTTGGCCGCCGCGTCCTCGCCGATGTGATGCTCGATCAGCGTGGCTTCGCTTCGGCTGCCGGCCTCGACGAGAATGCGCGGATGGCTCATCACCGCGGCGTCATGGGCGCGAGACAGGAACTGCAGGATGATTGGCTTTTCCACCACGGTGCCGGCGGCCAGACGCAGCACGGCGCCTTCTTCCATGAAGGCGGTGTTGAGGGCCGAAAACGGCGAGAACTCGACGCCGGTCAGCCTGCCCAGGGGGCCGCCCACGGCTTCGTGGTTATCTTCCAACGCCTGGGAGAGCGGCATCAGCTGCACGCCCTGGGGAAGATCATCCAACTGGGACAGCGAGGCCGAAAATACCCCGTCGACAAAGGTCAGGCGATGCGCCGCCACCGGGAGTGTCAGCGCCGCTGCTGTGGCCGGAGAAAACTCGGCATCGGTCGCCAGCCGGAAATCAGCGCTGGCGATGGCTCGCACATCGGTGTACTTCCACGCCTCGACACGGCGGTTGGGGAAGCCCAGCGCCTCGAAGCGTGCGGCCCCGGCCTGGCGCCGTGCGGCGATCCAGGTGGGCTCGGGCCCCTGCGAGGCAGCGCGCTGGGCGTTGCGCTCGGTGAGGCGATCGAGAAAGCGTTGCACATCACTCATGCGGCAGATTCCTCCAGCAGCCAATCGTAACCACGGGCTTCGAGTTCATGCGCCAGCTGGGCGTCGCCACTCTTGACGATTCGGCCATCGACCAGCACGTGGACCTTGTCCGGCACCACGAAGTCGAGCAGACGCTGGTAGTGCGTCACCAGCAGAATGCCGCGGTCCGCGGAGCGCAGGGAGTTGATCCCTTCGGCCACGACGCGCATGGCATCGATGTCGAGGCCGGAGTCGATCTCGTCGAGCATGGCGAGCTTGGGCTGCAGGACCAGCATCTGCAGGATCTCGTTGCGCTTCTTTTCGCCACCGGAGAATCCCTGGTTGACGGCGCGCTGCAGGAAGCTGCCATCCATCTTCATGAATGCCAGCTGGTCCTTGATCAGCTTCAAGAACTCGGGCGCGGCTATCTCGGCCTCGCCTCGCGCCGCACGCTGGGCATTGAGCGCGGCCTTGAGCAGATAGATATTCTTCACTCCGGGAATTTCCACCGGGTACTGGAACCCCAGCAGCAAGCCCGCCTGGGCGCGCTCCTCGATTTCCATCTCGAGCACGTCCTTGCCCTCGAACGTGATGGACCCCTGCGTCACCTCGTAACCTTCCTTGCCGGCGATGACCGCGGAAAGGGTCGACTTGCCGGCACCATTGGGACCCATCAGGGCATGAACTTCACCCGCCTTGATGGTGAGGCTGAGCCCCTTGAGGATCTCGGAACCCTCGACCGTGACGTGCAAATCCTTGACTTCGAGCATGTTGATCACCTTGATTCGGTTCACGCCGCACCGGCGGCGTCGGAAAATTCGTTGATTCGCCTGCCGGGGCTTAGCCGACGGCGCCTTCCAGTGTCACGTTGAGCAGGGCTTCTGCTTCCACCGCGAACTCCATCGGCAATTCCTGGAAGACGTCCTTGCAGAAACCATTGACGATCATGTTGACCGCATCCTCTTCGGAGATGCCGCGGCTCTGGCAATAGAACAGCTGGTCCTCTCCGATCTTCGAGGTGGTCGCCTCGTGCTCGATGGTCGCCGTGCTGTTACCGATCTCCTGATAGGGAAAGGTATGCGCCCCGCAGGTATCGCCGATCAGCAGCGAATCGCACTGGGTGAAGTTGCGCGCGTTCTTGGCGCGCGGGCCGATCTTCACCAGGCCCCGGTAGGACTGGTTGGAGCGGCCGGCGGAAATGCCCTTGGCGACGATCGTCGAGCGGGTCCCCTCACCGATGTGGATCATCTTGGTACCGGTATCGGCCTGCTGGCGACCGTTGGTCACCGCCACGGAATAGAATTCACCGATGCTGTCCTTGCCGCGCAACAAGCAGGAAGGATACTTCCAGGTAATGGCGGAGCCGGTCTCGACCTGGGTCCAGCTGATGTGCGAGCGATCGCCACGGCAGTCGCCACGCTTGGTGACGAAGTTATAGATGCCACCCTTGCCATTCTCGTCGCCCGGGTACCAGTTCTGCACCGTGGAGTACTTGATGGAGGCGTCTTCCAGGGCGACCAGTTCGACGACGGCCGCGTGCAGCTGGTTCTCGTCACGCATCGGCGCGGTACAGCCTTCCAGATAGGACACCTGGGCCTGCTTCTCGCAGACGATCAGCGTGCGCTCGAACTGGCCGGTATTGGCTTCGTTGATGCGGAAGTACGTGGACAGCTCCATGGGGCAGGTCACGCCTTCGGGAACGAAGACGAAGGAGCCGTCGGTGAATACCGCGGAGTTCAGTGCCGCAAAATAGTTGTCACCCTGCGGCACGACCGTCCCCAGGTACTGCTTGACCAGTTCCGGGTAGTCGCGAATCGCCTCGGACATGGGGCAGAAGATCACCCCGGCCTCGTGCAGCTTTTTCTTGAAGGTGGTGGTCACGGAGACGGAGTCGAACACGGCGTCCACCGCCACCCCGGCCAGTGCCGCACGCTCGTGCAGCGGAATGCCGAGCTTTTCATAGGTCTCGAGCAGCTTGGGGTCAACCTCGTCGAGGCTCTGTGGCATGTCTTCAGGACGCTTGGGCGCGCTGTAATAGGAAATCGACTGGTAGTCGATCGGCGGATAATCCAGGTGCGCCCACGACGGCGGCGTCATCTTCAGCCACTGATGGTAGGCTTTCAGACGCCACTCGAGCATCCACTCCGGCTCGCCCTTCTTGTTGGAGATGAAGGCGATGGTGCTCTCGTCAAGACCGGGAGCAACCGTGTCGCTTTCGATGTCCGTGATGAAACCTTCCTTGTACTCGCGACGGACGAGCTGTTCCATTTCCTGCGTTGCCATGATGTGTCCCCTCCCGGGCAGTTGGCCTGGCGAGCATCGCTCGCCTCGGGTCGTGAATCCGTTTCTGTGGGCTCAGGCCATGTCGCTGGCCAGGCTCACGCTTTGAATGGGTAGCTGCACCGGCAGCTTGATTGGCGTCGTATCGGCCAGGTGGGCCAGGGTCACGCTATCGAGCAGGGTGCGCACACCAAGCGACACGCGTTGCCAGTTGTCGGCGACCCCGCAGGTCGCGGCCAGGTCGCAGTCGCCATCGGCCTGGCTGCACTCGGTCATCGCCACCGGCCCTTCGATGGCGGTGATGATATCGATGGCCGTGATGTGAGAAGCCGGGCGTGCCAATGAATAGCCGCCCTGCACGCCGCGACGCGATACCAACAGCCCCGCCTTCACCAGCATCTTGAGTGTCTTGCTGACGGTGGGATGCGGTAGCTGGACCGCCAGGGCCAGCTCCGCTGCGGCATGAGACTGCTCTGGATGACGAGCGATCTGCGCCAATACCACGGCGGCATAATCTGTCAGCCGCGAGAGCTTGAGCATGCCTGGCCTCCTGGTTCGCGCGACACCCGGAACTGGGCGGCGCCTTCAATTGCGGACCATTTTAGTCCTGTATCATTTCGATGTGAAGCCCCGCCGCAGGTTCCCGTCATTACATGCCACGATAGAGGCATGATCGATGAATATCGCATGAATAAGACTAACGATTCGCATTTGCGAAGAGGCGTACCACGCGATCTATCACACTGTCCGTCACAAAGCCCCTGCCTGCTTGATACACTTGGCCTTCTTCTCTTCAGGAGCCTGACATGACCTCAGCACGCATCACCCTCGACGTGTTCAGTGACTACGTCTGCCCGTTCTGTTACCTGGAATTGCCGGAACTGGACGCCGTGCTTGAGCGTTTCGGCGACGAGATCACCCTGCGCTGGTGGGCCTTCGAACTGCGTCCCGACCCGGTGCCGACGCTTGACCCCGATGGCGATTACCTTCACGACATCTGGGCACGCGCCGTCTACCCCATGGCCGCCGAGCGAGGCATGACCTTGCGCTTACCCAAGCGCCAGCCACGCTCAAGACTCGCCCATGAGGCCAGCGCCTGGGCGGACGCCGAGCAGGCCGACAAGGCCGAGGCACTGCGCCGGGGACTGTTTCGCGAATTCTTCGAAGATAGCCTGGATCTGGCCGACCCTCAGGCGCTGGTCGATCTAGCCCGGGATCTGGGTCTGGATGGGGAAGCCCTGCACGAGGCGCTGGTGGAAGGACGCTATCGCGAGCAAGTCCTCGCCGATCAGCGTCAGGCTCAAGCCCTGGGTATCGGCGGCGTGCCGGGCCTGCGCTTCTCGATCGATGGCGAGCATGCCGGCATTCTGGAAGGCGCTCAGCCGCGTCGTCAGCTGCTGCTGGCCGTCGAACGGTTACTGGATGCCACGCGATCGTCGCGCACGAAATGAAGGCAGCGGATCACACCAATAGTGACTCGCGGCGCCGCTCGTGCTCACGAGTCCAGCGGCGGTAGGAATCTTCGGCCAGCGCCTTGGAATAGAGGAAGCCCTGCGCCTGGTCACACCCCAGCTCGCGCAATACACGATGCTGGGCCAGCGTCTCGACGCCTTCGGCGATGACCACCAGATCCAGGGTATGCCCGACATCGATCAGGCAGGCCATCAGCTTGCGTGAACGTTCATTGTGAGCCAGGTCTTTGACGAATGCCCGGTCGATCTTGAGCCCGGTGATCGGCAGATGCTGAAGATATTCGAAAGAGGAAAAGCCCGTTCCGAAATCATCGATACTCACGGCGAAGCCGGATCGACGCAGACGCTCCAGCGCATGCTTGGCGGCGACCATATCCGACATCAGCGCACTTTCGGTGATCTCGATTTCCAGCCGCGATGGCGCGATACCGACGCGCTCGACCATGGTCTCCAGTTCGTCGAGCAAGGCGTCATCAAGCAGGTTGCGAACCGAGAAGTTGATGCTAACCACACCACTGCTGCCGCTGGCAAAGGCACATGCCTTGCTGGCCACGAACCGCGTCAAGGGAGCGATCAGCGTGGTCTTTTCCACCTTGGGCATGAACATTCCCGGAGCAATCAGCCCCCCCTGCCCATCACGCCAGCGAATCAAACCCTCACTACCCGACAGTTGGCCAGTCACCAGGCATATCTTGGGCTGGTAGTGCAGTTCGAATTCCTCTTTCTCCAGGCCAGCCCGCACCCGCGAAATCAACTTGATCGTCTCGACACTGCCCTGCTCCAACGCGGCGTGATAATGGCAATGCGAGCGATGCTTCCCGGATGCCGCAAACATCGCGATGCGCGTCTTGCGAAGCATCTCCTCAGGAAGGCTGCTGACTGCTGCCCCCGTCAGGCTGCTGCCCATGACAAGCTGGACGCGTATCGGCATGTCACGCACGACGAGGTTCTCCTCCCCCAACCCGATCAGGCGCTCGGCGACACGTTCGATGCAGTCCCTGTCGACGTTACGAAAGACAACGGCCAGTTCCGCCCCGCTGAATCGATAGATGCCGGCCATCTTGGTGCCGAACTGATCCAGCCGCTGGCTCACCGCGACGATCAACTCATCCGAGGCATTCGCGCCCATGGCCTCGAGAATGTCCGTCATATCGGTAATCCGCACCAGCACCAGGCCGACACCCACCTCACGCCGCACGCTGGCAAGCTCTCGCGTCAGCGCTTCATCCAGCGCCACCTGATTGGGCAGTCCCGTGCCGGGATCGGTACGGGCCACGGCGTCACGCTCGGCATGAGACTCACGCAACTGACTGAACAACCAGCCGGCGAAGCCGCCTATGAGCAAATAAAGTCCAAGCCGTATCAGCCAGTTGACGGATGTCTGCATTTCCCCGGTGACAACGTCGAGTGGGATCGACGCAAGCGATAGCCCCGCCGCCAGAGCAGACATCAGCCCTCCATACACCCCGTACCATGCTGCCCCCAGCAGCACCGGCAACAACAATACGTAGGGATAGGCGTAACTGGTGCCACCGGTGAGATAGACCATCAGGGTGCCCAAAGCCAGCAGCAGCACCAGCACCAATAGCCGCCAGCCGGTCTGAGCGCCCTGAGGCCATGAATGCCAGCAAAAAAAGCGCGTCATTCGACTCCCCAGCTCAGCGAAAGCGAAATGCATATCACGACTCCTTTTTTGCTTTTCTATGGTCGGTGACAGACGTCTAACATATTGATAACCACAAAATCAGATTCCGGAATCAGCCAAAAATGCATGATACAGCATACTTTTATCGCAATCCCGCCTTGAACCAAACGACTGTCTCGCCTGACGTTCCCATTAATCTGGCAAGCGGGCACAATACCCACGACGCATCCTGATTTCGGAAGATCCCTCCATGCCCGCACAGCTGATCACCGTTTTCGGAGGCACCGGCTTTCTCGGCCAGGCCATCGTGCGTGAACTGGTGGATGCCGGCCAACGGGTGCGCATCGCCGCGAGGCGGCCTGCCATGCCGCTGCACACCGAAGGCAGCGACGCCATCGAACTAGTCCGTGCCGATCTTCGCGACAGTCGCAGCGTAAAGGCGGCCATCGCCGGGGCGGACAGCGTGGTCAATGCCGTGAGTCTTTATGTCGAGCAACCGGACGCGAGCTTCGAGGCGATTCATGTCGAGGGCGCCGCCCGCCTGGCCTCACTGACGCGCGAGGCAGGCATCGAACGTCTCGTGCACATTTCCGGCATCGGTGCCCGCACCGACTCCCCCTCGTCCTACGTTCGCGCTCGCGCGAGGGGAGAAAGCGCCGTGCTGGAGGCACTCCCCGGCGCCATGCTGGTGCGACTCAGTGTGCTCTTCGGCCCCGGCGACGCCTTTCTCTCCGCGCTTGCCGGCCTGACGCGGCTGCCGGTGATTCCTCTCTTCGGCCATGGCGATACCCGGCTTCAGCCGGTACACGTCGTCGACGTCGCCCGCGCCCTGATCCGCCTGCTGGGCGAACCACTCACGCGACGCCGTCTCTTCGAACTCGGTGGCCCCGATGTCATGCGGTATCGCGACATCCTGACGCTATTGTTGGCTCACCTGCATCGCGAAAGACCGCTGGTACCGGTGCCGTTTCTCGCCTGGCGAGCGCTGGCCGGAGCCGCCTCATGGTTGAAAGACCCGCCGCTGACGTCGGATCAGGTCATTCTGATGCAACGGGACACTGTGGTGGGCGATGGCGTGGGCACCTTCGCCGATCTGGGTATCTCACCGCGCTCGCTTCGCGATAGCTTGCCCACCTGCTTGCCTGTTCGGTGAGTCATTCGACATTCGCGAACCGGGCTGCTAGGTTGATGCATGATTTCGCGAATAAAGGAATATGAATATGGATTCTTCGATCAACAGTGTCGTAGGCCAATCCATGGTCATGCAGCAGGCCCAAAGCGCCCAGCAAGCCCAGATGCAGATCTTCAAGGCGGACCTCGACAATCAGAAAGACCAGGTCTCGGAACTGATGGAGTCCTCGAGCCCCAAGCAGCCGCCGTCTTCCGACAGCCCGGTCGGCTCGTTTATCGACACCTACGTTTGAGTCACGGCCACCACTGCTTATCCGAGCCGGCTTGTCACGGGGTGATGTAACGCTCTAATTTCTTTCTGCGCTTTGGCCACACAAATCACGTAAGCACTATGCCGCGCCATCTCTCCATAGCGCCGGCATAGTTGTGTCTAGCCTTCCTTCACCCAGCCTTTTTTGTATCCAGCCCGGGGGTCCCCTTCTTGCTTGATGACCCGTCCGGTCAAGAGGCTACCGCGCCCAGCCGTCTCTATGTGCCGAGCAGAAATTATGCTAATCAGTCATGATGGAGTCGTTACTTCGTGGATGGAGGGTAGCGTCATGGCGATGACGGGATAGCGGCCATGGCCTTCGTCATCTATCCATTTTACTTTGTCAGCCCCGGGAGCCCTGCTAGTGGCCGATGAGAACAGAGTGATCGCTTTCTACGACGAAAGGGTCCTGACCCACGAGCCGAATATCGAGGTTCCTTTTCTGCCCGATCGCATGGACCGGCGGATCCGGCACCTTCTTTCCGGTCTGAGTGTCCCCTGGAAGTATCCTGAACATCCTGGTCGCTTGACGACCATTCGCGAATTGCTGGAACGCGAACCGGTCGCCGGGGTGCATTTTGAAGTGGGCATCGAGGCCACACGCGAACAGCTCGCCCGCGTTCACACGACCGCCCACCTGGATCACCTGTTTGCGTTGCGCGGCAAGAATGCCTGGCTCGACGTGGATACCACCGCCGTCTCGCCGGGCAGTATCGAGGCCGCCGAAGTCGCTGCCGGCACGGCAATCGCCGCTGTCGAGGCGGTCTTGCAGGGACGCGCCGACAGCAGCTTCGCCCTGGTGCGCCCGCCCGGCCATCATGCCGAGCCGGTGCGCGCCCGCGGCTTCTGCCTGTTCAACAATGTGGCCGTGGCTGCCGCGCATGCTCAGGCGGTGCTGGGCTGTCAGCGCGTCATGATCGTCGATTGGGATGCCCATCATGGCAACGGTACCCAGGAGATCTTCTGGGCAGACCCGGACGTGCTGTTCGTCGACATTCACCGTACCGCCCCCTTCTACCCGGGCTCGGGTCAACTCGAGGAAATCGGTGCCGGTCTCGGTGAGGGCACCACAGTCAACATTCCCATGCCGGGTGGGGCCGGGGACGAGGCCTATTTGAAAGCGTTTCGGGAGATTCTGGTCCCCGCCGCGGACTGGTTCCAGCCCGACCTGATCCTGGTGTCGGCCGGTTTCGACCCTCACTGGCATGACCTGGCGCTGAACGTCTCCTACGAGGGCTTCGCCGCCATGACGGGCATCCTTCAACAGATGGCTCGCCGCCACTGCAACGGCAATCTGGTCTTCGTTCTCGAGGGGGGTTACAACCTGGAATCTTTATCGAAGGGCGTCAGGTCGGTGCTCAGTGTGCTGGCGGGGCAGGAGCCGCCGGTACCCGGCAGTATCGGATTGGCGGAAGTGGAAGCCGCGGCGGCCTTTCATCGCGGCGCGTTCGTCAGGCTCCCCGACGATGAGGTGCCCAGCGACCTGAAAACGTGAATGCCTACGCAAGCCCTCGCGGCAGGTACATCGCCGCGAGGGCTTGCGACGCTAAACGTCGGTCCTGCTGGCTCAGGTTAGCATCAGCGACTCGCCCGATCGCCCAGCGCCGACAGGCGATCCGCTTGCACCACTTCGATCCAGTAGCCGTCGACATCCTTCACGAAGATCACGTTCTTCATCTTGCCTTGATCCGAGCGCTTGACGAATTCGACATCGTTGGCGTCGAACCAGGCTTGAGTGGCGTCCAGGTCAGGCACCGAGAAACAGATGTGCCCGAAGCCCTGCGGCTCGGCGTTACCATCGTGATAGATACGCCCCGCTTTTTCCTCGCTGCCCCAGTTGTGCGTCAGCTCCAATAGGCCACGCTGACTGAAGGTCCAGACGGTGCGCTCGGCCTCGTCCTCGGGCAAGGCTTCGCCGGCTTCCGGTCGTCCCAGAAAGTACAGCGAGAACTGCATCTCCTCGAAGTCCAGCCGGCGCAACACCCGCATGCCGAACACACGCGTGTAGAAGGCCAGCGAGGCCTCCGGGTCCTTGATGCGCAGCATGGTGTGATTGAGGCGAAAGCCCTCGGTTTCGGCAGGTGGCGACTCTACGCCCGGGTGCTGTTCCCCCAAGAAGCTCATAGCGTTTTCCTTCGTTGATGAAATGTAGTCTGATGAAAAAAGCAGCGTGGCCAGTTTGCCCGGCTGCGGCCGGGCACGGGTTCAGACCTCGCCCTGCTGCATCAACTGACCGATATGTTCGGCCTGACGGATGGCCAGGGACACGATAGTTAGGGTGGGATTCTCCGCCGCCGAGGTCGTGAACTGACTGCCATCCGAGATGAACAGATTGGAGATTTCGTGGGTGCGGCCATAGCCATTGCACACCCCATCCTCGGGCCGCTCGCTCATTCGGCAGGTGCCGAGGTTATGGGTCGAGGGGTATGGCGGCACCTCGTAGATATCCTTCGCTCCCACCGCCCGATACAGCTCGGCGCCCTGGCGGTAACCATGGTCACGCATGGCGATGTCGTTCAGGTGGTCATCGTAGTGCACGTTGGCGACCGGCAGCCCGAAACGGTCGGTGACCTCGGGGTTGAGGGTGACGCGATTGGTTTCCTGCGGCAAGTCTTCGCCGACCAGCCACATCCCTGCCATGTGATCGTACTGATCCATGGCGCCGGCGAAGCGCGGTCCCCAGGCGCCGGGGTCGAGGAAGGCCGCCATGAACGGCAGGCCCAGCGACAGGGTTTCCATTTCGTAGCCACCAACGAACCCACGCGACGGGTCATGAGTCGACTCGTCCGAGATGATGCCGGCCATGGTGGTGCCACGGTACATGTGCACAGGCTCGTCGAAGGTGGCATAGATCGACCCCGTCATGTGGCGCATGTAGTTGCGTCCCACCTGCCCCGAGCCGTTGGCGAGCCCGTCGGGGAAGGCAGCACTCGCCGAATTGAGCAGCAGTCGCGGCGTTTCCAGAGAGTTGCCGGCCACGGCCACCAGGCGTGCCTTCTGGCGACGTTCCTGGCCGTCGGCATCGAAGTACACCACCGCGGTCACCTTGCCGCTATCGTCGTGCTCGATTCTCGCCACATGCGACTCGGGTCGCAGCTCCAGATGACCGGTGGCGATGCCTTCCGGCAGCTCGGTATAGAGCGTCGACCACTTGGCGCCTATCTTGCAGCCCTGAAAACAGAAGCCACGCTGCTGGCAGGCCGCACGACCATCGCGGTTCTCGCTGTTGATGGCCATGTGCCCCGTGTTGCACGAATAACCCATCTTGCTGGCGCCGGCATGCATCACTTTGAAATTGTTGTTGCCCGGCAAGCCCTTGTTATCGTTGGTGCGCGTCACGCCCATGCGCTTTTCGGCGCGATCATAGTAGGGAGCGAGATCGTCATAGCTGAGCGGCCAGTCGAGAAGGTTGGCCCCGGCCACCTCGCCATAGTTCGATAGGGCGGCGAACTCGTGAGGCTGGATGCGCAGGCTGGCCCCGGCCCAGTGCACCGTCGTGCCGCCGACGGCCTTGACGATCCACGCCGGCAAGGTAGGGAAGTCGCGGGCCAGTCGGAAGCTTCCCGAGGTGGTGCGGGCATCCAGCCAGGCGAGCTGTGAGAAGGAGGCCCACTCGTCGGCGAGGAAGTCCGCAGTGGTGTGCAGGGCGCCAGCCTCGAGTACCACGACATCGATTCCCTGCTGGGCCAGCTCGTTGGCGAGGGTGCCACCTCCTGCGCCGGAGCCGATCACCACCACCACGCTGTCGTCGTCATGGGTGAACGTGGTTTGCTTGTCGGTCATTGCCATTTGGCGTCTCCGAATATGTTGTTGTTCTGTCGTTGGGGTCGTCGGCTCAGCTGACGTTCTCGTTGGGCAGATACCCTCCCTCGGGCTGGGGAGGGTCGGGCAGCCAGGTGAGATCATTGAACCCCTTGGTCAGATAACCGCCGTCGCCTTCGGCCCCCTGATAGCCGAAGTGGGCATAGGCCAGCGGGTTGTCATAGAGCGAAACCACAGCATCGCCACGAATCGTCTGGAAGAAAGCGCTGCGCGCCATCGGCGCCAGGAAATCGAGCTTTTCGCCCTCCTCGACGGCCAGCCAGTCGCCCCCGGCGGCCTTGTCCAACTCGGCGATACCGTTATGCAACAGCTCATGCATGTCGGCATCGTCCGCCTTGCGGTCCAGGCTCTTGACCACATGGGCGTAGACGGCGTCTTCCAGGCCGGGATGGGGAAACATCTGTCGGGTGATCGCCAGCAGTGTCTCGCCTTGGCGCGAACTCAGCGTATCTAGGGCCATGGCCCAGCTGCGTGTCGGCGCCAACATGGCGATCGGCCCACTGGCGAACGCCAGGGTGCCAGCCAGAACGCCGCCGCTTCCCTTGAGGAAGACACGACGGGAAATCGGGATTGTACTCATTGCTGACCTCTCCTGATGGAGCACGGAACCGCGTTGGGTGGCTCGTGCCATGGCACTTGTTGTTATGGGGTCTGATACGTGCTGCGATTGCTGTCGTGGGGTGTGGATGGGGTGATGGTCGTGATGAAAGCGCCGATCAATGTCCGGCACCTTGATCGAGACTAGGCGCAAAACGGACGTGCCGGGTAATATCCGATTACTACATCGACGATGGTCTAATGCTCAATCGTCGCCCGAGGAGGCACTGTCGAGAAACGGCTTCACTCGCAGCACCGACACTCGGCGCCACCCCATCGTTGCTTCACCTTCGCCAGCGTGGTGCGCCGCCTCAGGAGATCACGCCATGTGTCATGTCTACGCCTCCACCGATCCCGCACGCTACGAATGCACCACTCGCTCTCTGCGCCTGCAGGGCAGCGTGACCAGCGTGCGGCTGGAAAACGAATTCTGGGAGATCCTCGACAGCCTGGCCCGCAGTCAACAACTCTCGACCGGGCAATTCATCAGTGAGTTGTACGCAGAAGTCATGCAGACCAAGGGCGCCGTGCCCAACCTGGCCTCGATGCTGCGAGTCGCCTGCGCAGTGCATCTGCACATCGGTGCCGAGCCCGCCGTACGAAGCGCCTGACGCACGGCGAACTCGGTTATTGCAGTGCGGCCTGCCTAACGGGAGGCGGGTAAGCGTCATTCCTCCGCCAGGGTTCATGCGCGGCGGATCATTTCACCTCGACCTTGCGGCGATGGCCTTCCTGTAGCTTTGGCAATGTGAGTTCCAGAATGCCGTTGTGGAAACGTGCCTCGGCCTTGTCGGCATCGACCTCGCTGGGCAACGCTACTGTTCGTGAGAATGTGCCGTGGGCGATCTCGCTGCGGTGATAATCGTCCTTCTCTTCCCGGCTTTCCTTATGCGTCTCGCCCTTGATGGTCACCGTACTCTGGGTAACCGAAACGTCGAGATTCTCGCGTTCCAGACCAGGCAGTTCGGCGCGAAGCACGACCTCCGTGTCACGATCGATGACATCGACTCGAGGGGTACGCCGCTCACCACCCGCTTGTCGGCGGTCCCAGCGCATCGGAAAGATGCCGTCTCGATCGAATAGGTTGTCGATCAGACGATCAAGTTCACGCAGCGGACTCCCTCCCCGTGGTGGAGATTCCGAATGGGCTTGACTGCCGTTGTTGGCGTCTTCCTTGCCCTTCTTCTTGGTCATGACAGTCACTCCTGTGTTGCGAACATGACAGACTGGACGAACCACGCGGCATGCATATGGGCTCAATATCAGGACTCCCAAGCAATGCCAAAATCCCTGATTCCCGTATGGTTCTCATGGCCAAGTGTAGGTCAAATCCCCTCAGCCGCCATGACCTCGATCCCTGCTAACCAGCCCATCCCTTAGCCTCCACGGCTCATATCCCCACCCCGAACCAGGCATGCGCCAGATGGCCCGTCACGAAGGCCAGTCCTGCGGCAGCGCCGCCCATCAGCAGGGTACGCAACCCTGACTGCAGTATCGGTCGCTGGTATACCACACTCTTCAGCATGCCGATGAGAAAGAACATCAACCCGGCGACCATGAGGCTCGCCAGAAATTGTTGTGTCGCATTGAGCGACGCCAGGGTATAAGGCAGCAAGGGCATCATGCCGACGATCAGGAACGCCACGAAGGTCGTTGCCGCCGAGCGCAGCGGACTCAATGCCTGCGTCTGCAGGCCATGCTCTTCGGTGAGCATGGTCTCTACCCACACAGTGCGATCCTGGCTGATGATGTCGACCACCCGTTCCAGCATGTCGCCATCAAAGCCCTTCAGGCGAAATATCTGGCGGAGTTCCTCGCGCTCTCCTTCCGGCACTTGCTCTATGTGGTGCCTTTCACTCTCTCGGACGCCGTCGATGTGCTCCTGCTGGGCCTGAATCGATTCATAGTTGCTGACCGCCATGCTGAATCCGTCGGCCAGCAGATTGGCAAACCCCAGCACCAGCGCCACCGACGCCGAGAAACCGGCCCCGAAGGCACCTGACACCACGGCAAAGGTGGTCACGCAGCCATCAATACCCCCCAGGATGGCATCCGGGACCGTCTGGACCTTGTTGGGCGCATTCAACCGACGCCGTATCGCTTCGGGATGATGCTCCTCCTCGAGCGAAGTTTGGCGAGACTTCTTCATGGCGACGCAGCCTCGGTCATTGGCCGATCGCTTCTTGCCATAGCGCCGTCGATGCCCCATGCAGCACGGCGCCACCCAGTTGCACGCGACGGTTTCGACCCCGCCCGAGAATCACGCCTCGATGCACCAGCACCGAGCGAATGGGAAAACCGCCCTCCGCAAGGCCTTGACGAGCCTGGTCGAGAGCCGCGCGCATGAAGTGCCCCATGGTCACCTGTCCTGTCCCGAGGTCATCGACAACGCCTCATCTCGCACCCGTGGCCCGTCGCCGCTTCGCTTCCTGCAACGAGAGAACGGCCAGGGTCAGCAACGTGAGAGGCAGCACGAAATACACCATCATGGTATTGAACCCACCCAGCGCATCGTGGCTGGACTCGCCAAGCACGAGATAAACAGTGTAGGCCACGTAATACCCCAGCAGCACACCCCCCTCCCAACGGCTGATGATCCCGGCGGTAAAGCAGATCGGCAGGCAGGCCAAGGCGACCACAATCATCACCGGAATATCGAACCCCACCATGGCCGAGGAGACGGCGATTCCCGAAGGTGCCAACAGACCGGCCAATCCCAGCACGCCGAGGATATTGAAGATATTGCTGCCCACCACATTGCCCACGGCGATGTCACGTTCGCCGCGCAGGGCCGCAATGAGTGAGGTGACCACCTCGGGTAGTGAGGTTCCGGCCGCAATGATCGTCAAGCCGATGACCTGATCGCTCACGCCCAGATAAGCGGCAAGCGCCACGGCGCCGTCGACGAACCATCGCGATCCCAGCACCAGCAGCACAAGCCCGCCCGCGACCATGACCAGGTTGAGCATCCAGGGAGCCTCACCGGCGCTGACCTGCGTGCCCTCCTCCAGCGCAACCGCATTGGCACGCTTGTTCTGCAAAAGCAGAAAGCCCAGATAGGCGGCCAGCCCGGCGACCAGCAGGAACCCATCGACGCGCCCGACGAGGCCATCCAGGGTCAACAGCAGCAACCCTACCGACAGCAGGATCATCAGCGGGATATCGAAACGGATCAGTTGCTGCGCCACAAACAGCGGCACGATCAACGCCGATACCCCCAGGATGAACAGCACGTTGAAGATGTTGCTGCCCACGACGTTACCCATGGCGATATCCGCCTGATCGGCCAGCGCCGCCTTGACGCTCACCGCCAGCTCCGGCGAGCTCGTGCCGAAGGCCACGACCGTCAGGCCGATGATCAGCGGCGAGATCCCCAGCCGCGCCGCCAGACGCGAGGCCCCTCGCACCAGGGCCTCGGCGCCGACGATCAGCAGCACCAGCCCCACCAGAAACAAGATAATGGTCATTGCGTCCTCCCTGGATATTGAGTCGACATAGCGTTCAAGAAAGTTGGCGGCGCCATGCTGTAATGGCTGACCGCAAGACACCTGGCTCGGGATGTTGTGCTCAGGGCGGCGAACCGTGATGATCTTTGCACTCCCACCCTTTCACGAGGAATAGCCGCATGATAGACCTTTCGCACACACCCCGGATTCTCGTCTTTGCCGGCAGTGGCCGCAAAGACTCCCTCAACAAACGGCTGGCCCAGCTTTGCGCGGAGCGCATCGATGCGCTCGGCGGCACCGCCACCTTCATCGATCTGGCTGATTTTCCGCTGCCCCTCTACGACGGCGACCTGGAGGCCGAGAGCGGCCTGCCCGACAATGCCCTGGCATTGCGCGAGCGGCTCTCGGAACATTACGGGCTTCTGATCGCCTCGCCGGAATATAACGGCTTCATCACCCCCTTGCTCAAGAACACCATCGATTGGCTCACCCGCCCCCATGAAGGACAGAGCGGCCTGGCGCTTTTCGAAGGCAAGTACGCCGCGGTCGTCTCCGCGTCACCGGGTGGGCTCGGCGGCCAGCGAAGTCTCGGGCTGATTCGTCAGCTGCTGAGCCATATCGGGGTGACGGTATTGCCCGACCAGCTCGCCGTGGGCAACGCGGGCGATGCGTTCAGCGATGGTCGCCTGACGGACGCCAAGCAACAGGCGAAACTCGACGGCGTCTGTCAGCGGCTGGTCGGCACACTGGAAAAGCTGCGAGACTGAACCCATCACCCTTCCTGGCCCCACACGCCATCTTCTTTATCCATGACCGTCGAAAGAGAGACCCCATGAGCGAGACCCAAAAGCCCTGGACCACCCCCATGCCCGAGTCGCAGTTCGACCTGATGCGGCGCATTCTCGATGCCCCCAGCCCGGTCGGGCTCGAGGCGGCGATGACCTACGGTGTCCTCAAGCCCCATTTCGACACCTTCGCCCCCGAAGGCTGGCACATGCACCAGTTCAAGGGCCATGCCGGCGTGGTGCTCGACACCCATCCGGGCCGTGACGACATGTTCAAGGTCATGATCATCGGCCATGCGGACAAGATTCGCATGCAGGTACGCAGCATCGGCGATGACGGCAAGATCTGGATCAATACCGATTCGTTCCTGCCCACCGTGCTGATCGGCCACGAGGTGAAACTGTTCAGCGAAGACCCGCAACACCCGGGCCAGTACCGCGTCATCGAGGGCGGCACGGTAGAAGCGCTGGGCGCCATTCATTTTTCCGACCCGGCGGTGCGCGCCGGCGACAAGGGCATCAAGAAGGAACAGATCTATCTGGACCTGCAGATCCACGGCGAGAACAAGAAGCAGCAGGTCGAGAAGCTGGGAGTGCGCCCCGGCGATGCCATCCTCCTGGACCGCCCGATTCGCCACGGCTTCAGCCCGAATACTTTCTACGGTGCCTATCTCGACAATGGGCTGGGCTGTTTCGTCACCACCGAGGTGGCACGCTTGATCGCCGAGGCAGGTGGCACGAAGCAGGTGCGCGTGCTGTTCACCATTGCCAGTTACGAGGAAATCGGACGCTTCGGCAGCCGCGTGATGGCCGGGGTGCTCAAACCCGATGCGCTGATCGGCGTGGACGTCAACCACGACTATGTGGCCGCCCCCGGTATCGGCGACAGGCGCATGCAGACGCTGGAAATGGGCAAGGGCTTTACCATGGCGGTTGGCGCCATTGCCAGCGAGCAACTCAACCGAATAATCGAGAGCGCGGCCAAGGAACATGGGATTCCCATGCAGCGCGATATCGTCGGGGTGGATACGGGAAC
>DATISN010000208.1:0-44954 GCA_035581765.1 Halomonas sp. | reverse complement strand
CGCGTATCGACAAGAGGGTCGCGCGGCGCTAGCGTCCCGGCAGCGTTTAACGCTGCACAATGTTTCCATGAAATGCCTCTGGGCACTCAGGTTCTCATCCGTAAGGGCTCATGCGTTGATGTACTCGGCAAACCCTTGTCCGCTGATGCTGTCTACGCTGTTGAGACCCCACCGCGATTGATCCCTCTCACCGGGGAAATCGGGGGAAATGGGCATACAGGAGGTATCGATGAGCATCTTCGATCATGTGCAGAACCGCTTCGCTCGTGTCCAGCAGGAAGAAATGAGCCTGCAGGAGTATCTGGAACTCTGTCGCCAAAAGCCTGTGGCTTACGCCAGCGCGGCCGAGCGGATGCTGGAGGCCATCGGCGAGCCTGAAGTGATCGATACCGCGAAGGACTCGCGGCTGTCGCGGATATTTTCCAACAAGGTGATTCGCCGCTATCCGGCCTTCGCCGAATTCTACGGCATGGAGGAGGCGATCGAGCAGATCGTGGCCTATTTCCGCCATGCCGCCCAGGGGCTCGAGGAACGCAAGCAGATCCTTTACCTGCTCGGTCCGGTGGGCGGAGGCAAGTCATCGCTCGCCGAACGCCTCAAGCTTCTCATGGAGCATGTGCCGTTCTATGCCATCAAGGGGTCGCCGGTCTACGAGTCGCCACTGGGTCTCTTTTCACCCGAAGAGGACGGCGGACTGCTCGAGAAGGAATACGGCATTCCCTTGCGTTCTATAAAGGGCGTGATGTCGCCCTGGGCAGCCAAGCGCCTGAAGGAGTTCGGCGGCGATGTATCGAAGTTTCGGGTGGTGCGCCTGTATCCGTCGCGACTCCACCAGATCGCCATTTCCAAGACCGAGCCCGGCGACGAGAACAACCAGGACATTTCCTCGCTGGTGGGCAAGGTCGACATCCGCCAGCTGGAACTCTATTCCCAGGACGACCCCGATGCCTACAGCTTCTCGGGTGGCCTGTGTCGAGCCAACCAGGGCCTGATGGAGTTCGTCGAGATGTTCAAGGCGCCGATCAAGGTGCTGCACCCCCTCTTGACCGCGACCCAGGAAGGCAACTACAACCCGACGGAAGGCATGGGCGCGATCCCCTTCGACGGCATCGTGTTGGCCCACTCCAACGAGAGCGAATGGCAGGCCTTCCGCAACAACCGTAACAATGAGGCGTTCCTTGACCGGGTCTACATCGTCAAGGTGCCCTATTGCCTGCGCGTCTCAGAAGAGATCAACATCTACAAGAAGTTGCTTGAGCACTCGTCATTGGCAGAAGCGCCCTGCGCCCCGGATACCCTACGCATGCTGGCGCAGTTCTCGGTGCTGTCACGGCTCAAGGAGCCCGAGAATTCGAGCATCTATTCCAAGATGCGTGTCTATGACGGCGAGAATCTCAAGGACACCGACCCCAAGGCCAAGTCGATACAGGAATATCGCGACGCCGCCGGGGTCGATGAGGGCATGGACGGCCTCTCCACGCGTTTCGCCTTCAAGATTCTCTCCAAGGTGTTCAACTTCGATAACCACGAGATCGCCGCCAACCCGGTGCATCTCCTGTACGTGCTCGAGCGGCGTCTCGAGCAGGAGCAGCTGCCCCGCGAAACCTTCGAGCGCTACCTGCGCTTCATCAAGGAATTCCTGGCGCCGCGCTATGTGGACTTCATCGGCAAGGAAATCCAGACCGCCTATCTGGAGTCCTATTCCGAATACGGCCAGAACATCTTCGACCGCTACGTCACCTATGCGGACTTCTGGATTCAGGATCAGGAATACCGGGATCCGGAAACCGGTGAGTTTCTCAACCGCCAGTCCCTCAATGAAGAACTGGAGAAGATCGAGAAGCCGGCGGGGATTTCCAACCCCAAGGACTTCCGCCACGAAGTGGTCAACTTCGTGCTGCGGGCGCGTGCCCAGAACAATGGCATGAATCCCAGCTGGCAATCCTACGAGAAGCTACGGGGCGTCATCGAGCACAAGATGTTTGCCAATACCGAGGAACTGCTGCCGGTCATTTCCTTCAACGCCAAAGCCTCGGTAGCGGATCAGCGCAAGCATGAAGACTTCGTGGCGCGAATGGTGGATCGAGGGTATACCGAGAAGCAGGTTCGCCTGCTTTCCGAGTGGTACTTGCGAGTCCGCAAGTCGCAATGACCAGGCGACGGCCACCGTCCGGGAGGTCTGCATGAGCTATTTCATCGATCGGCGCGCCAATGCCAAGCACAAGAGTGCCGTCAATCGCCAGCGCTTCCTCGACCGCTACCGAACGCATATCAAGCGGTCGGTAGAGGAGGCGGTCAACCGACGCTCCATCACCGACATGGAGCGTGGCGAGAAGGTCTCGATTCCGGCCCGCGACATCTCCGAGCCGGTCTTCCAGCATGGCTCGGGCGGCAAGCGTACCGTCGTCACTCCCGGCAATCGCGAGTTCGTCGAGGGTGACCGGCTGCGCCGCCCCGGGGGTGGCGGCAGTGGCGGGGCTGGTGAGGGGGGCGCCTCCAATCAGGGCGAAGGCGTGGATGAGTTCGCCTTCACGCTGAGCCGTGAGGAGTTTCTCGACTTCGTCTTCGAAGGACTGGAGCTGCCCCATTTGGAGCGCAAGGCGCTGGTCGATCTCGATGAGGTAAGGCCGGTGCGGGCGGGCATCTCCCGGCAAGGGGTGCCGGCCCGCATGAATATCGTGCGCTCGATGCGCGAGGCGCATGCACGGCGGATTGCCATGCGCGCGCCCATACGCCGTGCGCTGCGCGAGGCGCAGGAGGCCCTGGAAGCCGAGGAGCGCAAGGATCCGGTCCTGCGCAACCCGGCGCGCATCAGCGAACTCAAGGAGGAGATCGCCCGTCTCGAGAAGCGAATGGAAGCGGTGCCTTTCCTCGACACTTACGACTTGCGCTACAACAACCTGACCCATCAGCCCCAGCCGTCGAGCAAGGCGGTGATGTTCTGCGTGATGGATGTCTCGGGCTCCATGACACAGTCCCACAAGGATATCGCCAAGCGCTTCTTCCTGCTGCTCTACCTGTTTTTGGAGCGTAACTACGAGAAGGTCGAACTGGTGTTCGTGCGCCACCATACCGCAGCCAAGGAGGTCAACGAGGAGGAGTTCTTCTACTCGCGCGAGACCGGCGGCACCATCGTGTCCAGCGCCCTGACGCTGGTCGACGAGATCATCGCCGACCGTTATCCCCAGGGGCAGTGGAATCTTTACGTTGCCCAGGCTTCGGATGGCGACAACTGGGACGATGATTCCGCTACCTGCCGCGACCTGCTGGTCGAGCGTTTGATGTCGCGCTTACAGTATTTCACTTATGTGGAAATCACACCCCACGCCC
Source organism: Halomonas sp. (assembly GCA_035581765.1). Lineage (GTDB taxonomy): Bacteria > Pseudomonadota > Gammaproteobacteria > Pseudomonadales > Halomonadaceae > Halomonas. The sequence goes on along the minus strand of DATISN010000208.1, from coordinate 41,624 downwards.
ATCAGGCCCTGTGGGAGGAGTACCAGAACGTGGCCGCCGAGTTCCCGGCGCGCTTTGCCATGCGCCAGATCGTCGAGGCCGGTGACATCTATCCGGTGTTCCGACAGTTGTTCAAGCGCCGCGTCGCCAACTCTTGATGACGAGGGCAAGCGACCAAGGAGGCATTGATGACCCGACGCAAGCCAATCGCCACGGGCTCTGACTGGAATTTCGCCCTCCTCACTGAGTTCGAGGACGAGATCGCCCGTCTCGCCGATGAGTATCGACTGGACACCTATCCCAATCAGATCGAGATCATCACGACCGAACAGATGATGGATGCCTACGCCAGTGTGGGCATGCCGGTCGGCTATTCTCACTGGTCCTTCGGCAAGCAGTTCCTGGCCGTCGAACAGGCTTACCGCCGCGGGCAGATGGGCCTGGCCTACGAACTGGTGATCAATTCCGACCCGTGCATCGCCTATCTGATGGAGGAAAACACCCTGATGATGCAGGTGCTGGTCATGGCCCACGCCTGCTATGGACATAACTCCTTTTTCAAGGGCAATTACCTGTTTCGCACCTGGACCGACGCCTCCTCGATCATTGATTACCTGGTGTTTGCCCGCAAGTACATCGCCGAGTGCGAGGAGCGCCACGGCGTCACGGCGGTCGAGCAACTGCTCGATGCCTGTCATGCGCTGCAGAATTACGGGGTCGACCGCTACAAGCGGCCTTCGCCGATCTCTGCCGCCGAGGAGGCTCTGCGACAGGAGGAGCGCGAGGCGTATCTGCAAGCCCAGGTCAATACCCTGTGGCGCACTATTCCCATCCCCTTGGCATCGGAGGTTCTGGCCGTAGGGCCGGACGAGGAGGATCCGCTGGGCCTTCACGACGGGGGGCGCTATCCTGCCGAGCCTCAGGAAAACCTGCTCTATTTCATCGAGAAAAACGCCCCGTTACTGGCGCCCTGGCAGCGCGAGATCGTGCGCATCGTGCGCAAGCTCGCGCAGTATTTCTATCCTCAGCGTCAGACGCAGGTGATGAACGAGGGCTGGGCGACCTTCTGGCATTACACCATCATGAACCGGCTCTTCGATGAGGGCCTGGTCGATGAGGGGTTGATCCTTGAGTTTCTGCAATCGCATACCGCGGTGGTCAACCAACCCGCCTTCGATAGCCCCTACTTCAGCGGTATCAACCCCTACGCGCTGGGATTCGCGATTTTTACCGACCTCAAGCGAATCTGTCAGTCGCCCACCGACGAGGATCGAGAATGGTTTCCCGACATTGCCGGCAGTGATTGGCGGGAAACGCTGGAGTTCGCCATGCGCAACTTCAAGGACGAGTCGTTCATCCAGCAGTTTCTGTCGCCCCGCGTCATTCGCGACCTCAAGCTGTTCATGGTGGTCGACGACGACCAGGAGGAGATGCTCGAGGTCGCGGCGATCCATGACGAGCGGGGTTACCGACGCGTTCGCGAGGCGCTGGCCACGCAGTACGCCCTTTCCGTGCGCGAGCCCAATATCCAGGTCTATTCGGCGGATATCCGTGGGGATCGCTCACTGACGCTGCGTCATGTGCAGGACAGCCGCCGACCGCTGTCCCGCAGCGTGTATCCGGTGATCCGGCACCTGCACCAATTATGGGGGTTCCCGGTTAGGCTGGAGTCGATGGAGAGTGACGAGATGGTGAGACGCTATCAATGGCCCCTTCCGGACGAGCTCCGTCAGGAGTAAGCGCGTGTCAGGAGTAGGCACGCTCTGGGCAGGCGCATCCAGACATATTTAAACCGCGAGGCACTTGCCTCGTACTGAGACCCGTAAACGAGACACCCGCGCATGAGCGCGGGTGTCGTGGTTTTGCGTACTGTCAGTTGCGGGCGTTCAGCCCGCGGCTGTCCAAGACTGGCACCAGCCCTTGGGTTCGACGCTGTTTTGCGGGAACAGCTGGCAGCCTTCGGTTTCCGCTTGCCAGAACATGCAGTTATCGCATACTTCGCCTTCCTCGTAGGCGGGATGATCGCTGGCATCCTCGGCGACTTCGACATAGTTGAGCGCCTGGGCCTGGTCCGACTCTGGATCGAGGCGGGGCAGCTCCTGGGCGAAGGCGGTCTTGGACATGATGCCCACGCCCAACGGAAGGGCGGCGAGGCCCAGCAGGCTGTTGCGCATGAAATCACGCCGGCTATTGTCAGCCATGGTATCTCCTCATCACGATGTGGCGTCTTGCCACGGTCGGGCATGCCATCCTGCCCGTCTGTTCTGCTGCCAGGTATCGTCTCTATGGACGACTGCCGGCTTTCGTCCACGCCCGAAAAAGATTGGGACTGATCAATGCTTTCACATGGACTCGTTTCATCTTAGTCGAGTGATCGACACCTCGCGATCTATCCTGCGCCGATGCGGCAATCCGTCGCGATGGCCGCATGGAATCTTAGCGGATCTCGGCGGCCATGGATGCCGGGAAGGGGCAGGCATTGCTATACTCGCGCCAGTTTCGGTGTCGCCCACAGCGGCCGTGACCTGATGCCTGAACAGGAGAAATGCCCGATGCAAAATGCCGTGATACTGATCAACACCGACAAGGGGCAGGTCAAGGCGGTCGCCGAGCGCCTCGCCGATGTCGAGGGAATCAGCGAGGTCTACTCCACCTGCGGGCGCTATGACCTGGTGGCCATCGCCCGCACCCGCGACTTCGAGAGCCTGGCGGACCTGGTTACCGAGCGCCTCAACGCGGTGGAGGGGATTCGTGACACCGAGACCCTCAATGCCATGCAAGTGCATTCCCGGCATGACCTGGAAACCATGTTTTCGCTGGGGTGGTGACGTGACGATACGATGCCTGCTGCCAGCGCACGCCGGCGCATGACCTCTCGCTGGCGCCGCAAGGCGCGCCGTTTCGGCATCACCCTGCTGTTCGTCATGGTGGGCTCCGGGCTCTGGTACGCCCAGGAGCGCGACTACCGTGACCAGCTCAGCTGGATGGGCGTGCCGGAATGGCAGCGGCTGACCCCCACCAGCTTTCATCGCGTGCTGCGTAATGACGGCTATCTGCTGGGCTGGTCGGACGTACGGGTCAACGCGCTATGGGTCAGTTACCTGCTTCGGTCCGTCGAGGACCCGCGTGCTGGGCCGCGTCCCAGCTTTCGACGCGACTGGCGAACGCTTTGGCCCGTGGGCACCGACAGCTATTCCGGCAGCGGCTACGACCGTGGCCATCTGGCGCCGAATTACGCCATTGCCGCGGTGCATGGCCCCGAAGCCCAGGAACAGACCTTCCTGATGAGCAACATGGCGCCCCAGCGCCCCGATCTAAATCGGCGACTCTGGCAACGCCTGGAAGAAGTGGTGATGGATCATTTCGTGCCGCGTTTCGGCAACCTCCAAGTGATCACGGGGCCGGTGTTTCCCGAACGCTTTCTGGATAACGTCACTCATCGGGTCGGTCTGGTCGAAGTGCCGGAAGCGTTCTACAAGATCCTGATGGTGCCGGGTGAGGAGCCGCGTGCCCTGGCGTTTCTCATGCCACAAGAGGTCAATGGCAATGAGCCACTGGACGATTTCCTGGTCAGCATCGATGCCATCGAGGCGCGTACCGGTCTGAATTTCTTCCCTGGGCTGAGTGTCGAGGCGGCCGGGGAGCTGGAGGCGGCCGTGGACACGGCAGGGTGGCAGCTCAATGACGTGGCCGACCTGCCGGCTCGCTTCTGAGCCGCAGGGACCCATGGCAACCCCATAAAACGTCAGATACAGGAATGTCAGACACAAAAAAACCGCGATCATGGCGTAATGCCAGTCAGTTAAGCCTATCCCCAAAAAGCTGATGGTGAGATCGTCCCGTGTCAGATTCACTGACGCGGGACGTTCCATGCACTTCAGCGACGCCATTGATGCCATCTCCAAGGTGGCGCTCGACGACTTCTCCCGCCTCTCCGAGGTGCTGTCCCCCGAACTGATCGACACCTGTCTCGAAGAAACCGGCGTGGCGACACTTCGCAAGCGCCGCTTACCCCTGGACATGGTCGTCTGGGCGATCGTCGGGATGGCACTGTTTCGTCATATCCCCATGGGGCAGATCGTCAATCACCTCGACATCATGCTGCCCGGCAAACGCCCCTTCGTGGCGCCCAGCGCCGTAGTGCAGGCGCGCCAGCGGTTAGGCGTCGAGCCTGTCAAGCGGGTCTTCGAGCAGACCCAGGCCTTATGGCACCGACAGACACCGCATCCTCACTGGTGCGGGCTGACGCTGCTAGGCGTCGACGGAGTGGTCTGGCGCGCTCCCGATTCTCCAGCGAATCAGGCGGCATTCGCGCGCACGCGCAATGCCCAGGGAGAGGCGAGCTACCCGCAAGTGCGCATGGTCTGTCAGATGGAACTGACTAGCCATCTGTTGACGGGCTCGGTCTTTGATAGCGTGGCGAAAAGCGAAATGGAGCTGACCCCCGAGCTCATCGCCAGTACCCCCGACCACTCCCTGACCCTGTTCGACCGTGGGTTCTATTCGCTGGGCCTGCTGCAGGCCTGGCAGAGCGCGGGAGAACAGCGCCATTGGCTCCTTCCGCTGAAGAAGGGGACGCAGTATCAGGAAACACGCTCGCTGGGCCGACAGGACCGTTTGGTGACTCTGGCGACCTCACCCCAGGCGCGCAAGAAATGGCCTGACTTGCCGTCGACGATGCCAGCACGCCTGCTGTGCCGCAAGGTGAACGGCAAGGCGGTACAGGTCCTGACCTCGATGACCGACCCGCTGCGCTTTCCCGCCGCGGATATCGTCGACCTCTATAGCCATCGCTGGGAAATCGAGCTGGGCTACCGGGAAATGAAGCAGTCGCTGCTGGGCAATCGTCTGACCCTGCGCAGCCGTACCCCCACCATGGTCTACCAGGAGCTGTGGGGTACCTTGCTGGCCTACAACCTGATCCGTTTCCAGATGGCACGCATGGCCTATAGCCTGGATGCCGTTCATCCCAACCAGCTCAGCTTCCACCGAGCTGCCCACTGGATCATCAAGGAGTTGACGGTACTGCCCTGGGTATCGCCGGGGCGTGTACCTGGCGTTCTTCAGTCGATGCTGGAGATGGCGCCGGCTTTCGTCCTACCGGAACGACGCGAGCGATCGTATCCCCGATCCGTCAGGCCCAGGCCAAAGAAATACCCTATAAAGAAACATGCCAGTCAGCGCTAACTGACTGGCATTACGATCATGGCGCGATTTTTTTTCTAACAGGAGCGATCGATGAGTCGTCTGCATGAGGCGGTAACGAGATGGTGCCCAGGAGAGGACTTGAACCTCCACATCCTTACGGATACTAGCACCTGAAGCTAGCGCGTCTACCAATTCCGCCACCTGGGCGCTTCATGCGAACTTTCTTGCCACCCAAAAAAGCGATCCCGTTATCGGAGCTTGCTTGACCGGAATGATTGCCTGCCGTGTATTGCTGCCTTGCCGTCATTCACTAGCAGCGGGTTGCTTGCTGTAAATTCTCGGCGTCGCTCTGAAAGCGATGGTGCCCAGGAGAGGACTTGAACCTCCACGTCCTTACGGACACTAGCACCTGAAGCTAGCGCGTCTACCAATTCCGCCACCTGGGCAGGCGATGCGCATGTTACCGGATCCAGGCATTATTGCAATAGGCTTGCCGCTGCGCCAGACGGTTTTTTTTCGCCTTCATCCGCTGCATGAGACGCGTCAAGGTTGGGTCGTGGCGACGGCGGCGCTATACTGCGCGCATGACAAACTCACTGCAATATCAAGCCTCAGGCTCGCGGCGCTTGGACGCCGCCTTTTTCATGCCGTCACAGACCCAGCCAAGGATGCTCTCCGCATGACCCATTGGACGCTCAGCGACGATCCGCATGCCAGCCGCGAGGCCCACAAGTACGACAACCCTGCTCCCAGCCGTGAATATCTCCTGGCCCGTCTCGAGAAGGTCGGCAAACCGATCACTCACGAGGCCATGAGCCAACTGCTGGGCCTGGAAGACGAGGATCTTCAGGAGGCCGTGCGTCGCCGCCTGGCGGCCATGGAGCGTGATGGGCAGGTCCTTCGCAACCGTCGCAATGCCTATGCACTGATCGACAAGCTCGACCTCATCAGGGGCAAGGTGCTGGGGCATCGTGACGGTTTCGGTTTCCTGTTGCGTGAAGACGGCAAGAAGCCCGATCTGGTGATATCGCCGCGTCAGATGCGTCGCGTCTTCCATGGCGATTCCGTTCTGGTGCGCATCAGTGGCCGTGATCGTCGCGGCCGGGACGAGGCCACCATTGCCGAAGTGCTGTCGCGCAACACACAGACCATCGTCGGCGTCTATCGCGAGAATACGCCCGAGTTCGGGGTGTTGATTCCCGAGAACCCGCGGATTCCCCTGGAAGTGATCATCCCGCATAGCGCCTGTGGCGGGGCGAAGGACGGGCAGGTGATCTCGGCGCGCATCGTCCAGCAACCGGAAACCCGGGTGCAGCCGGTGGGCGAGGTGATCGAGGTGCTCGGCGAGCGCATGGACCCGGGGATGGAGATCGATATCGCCATCCGCAGCTACGAGATCCCGGCCGAGTTTCCGCCGGAGGTCCATGACCAGATCTCCGAGATGTCCGCCGAGGTGGCCGACGACGACAAGCACCATCGCGTCGACCTTCGCGACGTGCCGCTGGTGACCATCGACGACGAATCCGCCAAGGACTTCGACGATGCCGTCTGCGCCTGGAAGACCAAATCCGGCGGCTGGAAGCTGCTGGTGGCGATCGCCGATGTTTCGCATTATGTGCGCCCCGGAAGCGCCCTGGATCACGAGGCGATTCGCCGTGGCAATTCGGTGTACTTCCCCGGCCAGGTCGTCCCGATGTTGCCGGAACTGCTCTCCAACGGGCTGTGCTCGCTGAACCCGGCGGTCGATCGTCTGGCGCTGGTCTGCGAGCTGAACATCTCCAAGACCGGAACCATCAGCCGTTATCGCTTCTATGAGGCGGTGTTCCGCTCCCATGCCCGACTGACCTACAACAAGGTGGCGGCCGTCCTGCATGAGGATGGCGAAGACGGCGAGGCGCTGCGCGAGCAGTATCGCGACCTGGTCCCGTCGATGAAGAACCTGCATGAACTCTATACCGTGCTGCGTCAGGCGCGGGTCGAGCGTGGCGCCATCGATTTCGAGACCACCGAGACCCAGATCGTCTTCAACGACGAGCGCAAGATCGAGAAGATCGTGCCGCGCTCGCGCAACGACGCGCACAAGATCATCGAGGAATGCATGCTGGCGGCCAACGTCGCGACCGCGCGCTTCCTCGACAAGCACGACCTCCCGGCGCTCTATCGCATCCACGAGCGGCCTTCGCCTGAGCGGCTCGACAAGCTGCGGCTGTTTCTCAATGAGCTGGGCCTGTCGCTGGGGGGCGGCGACGAACCGACCCCTCAGGATTACCGGGATCTGGCCGAGGCGATCAAGGAGCGTCCCGACTTCGACGTCATCCAGACGGTGATGCTGCGCTCCATGAGCCGCGCCGTCTATTCGCCGCAGAACGATGGCCACTTCGGGCTGGCCTATCCGGCTTATGCCCACTTCACATCACCGATCCGGCGCTACCCTGATCTGCTCGTGCATCGGGCGATTCGCTCGGTGATCCGCGGCCCACGCCAGACCAATACCGTGCTGCGTGCCGAGGGCGCGCCCGTGGAGCCGCCGAGCAAATGGGCGCCCTATACCTTCGAGCAGATGCTCGAGCTGGGCGAGCACTGCTCGATGACCGAGCGACGCGCCGATGACGCCACCCGCGACGTGGACGACTGGCTCAAGTGCGAGTTCATGTCGGACAAGCTGGGGGAAATCTTCGATGGCACGATTGCCTCAGTGACCCAGTTCGGAATTTTCGTCCGCCTCGACGACTTCTACGTCGAGGGCCTGGTGCACGTCACCTCGCTGCCCTCCGACTACTATCATTACGAGCCGGAAAAGCATCGCCTCAAGGGCGAGCGCAGCGGCATGAGCTACCGCCTGGGCGACGGTGTCACGGTGCAGGTAGCACGCGTCGATCTCAACGACCGTAAGATCGACTTCGAGCTGGCCGACGACAAGCCGCGACCCAAGCGTCAGCCGCGCCGTCGGCGTGCCGTGGACGCGGCGCCTGACAAGGGTAGGGCCAGGGCGGGCGGAACGGCGCCCAAGACCGAACAGGGCGATGCCCAAGGCGAGTCCAAGAGCGATGCCAAACCGAAGGGCAGGCGACGCGGCCCGCGGCGTAGCGGCAAGCGCTGAGCGCCTCGCGCGTCTCGGCAAGGGAGCTCTCCTTAAGGGAGATTGCCTTGCCGAGGTACCTCGTCATCGTGAAGGCGGCAAAGTGACTCCATGAACATGAAGAAACGCAGTTCCCGCCGCGGCGAAGGCGCTCCCGGCGGTCTTGAGCCCGTGTTCGGCGTGCATGCGGTAAGGGCCTTGCTGGAACGTGGTGAGAGTCCGCGTGAACTCTGGATTCAGGAAGGTGGTGCGGGCGCACGGCTCGCCGAGTTGGTCGAGTCGGCCCGGCAGGGCGGCGCTACCATCCATACCCGGCCACGCGACGACCTCGAGCGGCTGGCTCAGGGTGCCTCCCACCAGGGCATCGTTGCCTTTACCACGCCGCTGGCCTTCGAGGCCGAGGCGACGCTCTGGTGGCGTCTCGATAACTGGACCCAGGCGACGCCCCCTCTGCTGCTGGTGCTGGATGGCATCACCGATGTGCACAATTTCGGCGCCTGCCTGCGCAGCGCCGATGCCGCCGGTGTCCATGGCGTGATCGTGCCCAAGGACAAGGCCGCCCCGCTCAACGCGGCGGTGCGCAAGGTGGCCTGTGGCGCGGCAGAAACCGTGCCGGTGTATCAAGTCACCAACCTGGCCAGGGCCATGGCCAGGTTGAAGGCGGGCGGCGTGTGGATTACCGGTACCGCGGGCGAGGCCGAAGCGAGCCTGTTCGATACCGATTTCACCGGCCCGCTAGCGCTGGTGATGGGGGCTGAAGGCAAGGGGATGCGTCGACTGACCCGCGAGGCCTGCGATACCCTGGTCAAGCTCCCCATGGCCGGTAGCGTCTCCAGCCTGAATGTGTCGGTGGCCACGGGCATCTGCCTTTTCGAGGCGGTACGCCAGCGCTTCCTTGCATCCCGAAGCTGAGCTCACTAGAATACCTGCGCCCGCTCGTCTCTCGAGCGGGGGTTGTGTGTGGCAAGCCGTTCCGCTTGCTGTCAAGGAAACTTGACAATCACTCCTTGCTTCCCCTGAGCGATCGACATCCTCAATGCGGAAGCTGCCAAACCGCAAGGAGATCCAATGCGTCATTACGAAATCGTCTTCATGGTCCATCCGGACCAGAGCGAGCAGGTTCCCGCCATGGTCGAGCGCTACACCGGGCTCATCACCGAGAATGGCGGCACCGTGCATCGTCTGGAAGATTGGGGTCGCCGCCACATGGCCTACCCGATCAACAAGATTCACAAGGCTCACTACGTGCTGATGAACATCGAGTGCAGCGGCGAGACCCTCGACGAGATCGAGAATATCTTCCGCTTCAACGATGCCATCATTCGTAGCCTGGTGGTTCGCGCGAAAGAAGCGGTCACCGAGGCGTCGCCGATGATGAAGCCGGCGGAAGAGAAGCGTCCGCGCCGCGAAGACAAGCCGCGCGCTGAAGAAACCGCCTAAGCCACCCATCGCACGTTTGAAGGAGTCTTTTCATGGCACGTTTTTTCCGTCGCCGTAAGTTCTGTCGTTTTACCGCTGAAGGCGTGAAGCAGATCGATTACAAGGATCTGGACACGCTGAAGGCCTATATTACCGAGACCGGCAAGATCGTTCCCAGCCGCATCACCGGGACCAAGGCTCGTTATCAGCGTCAGCTGTCCTCCGCCATTAAGCGGGCACGTTACCTGGCGTTGCTGCCCTACACCGATAGCCACCAGTAAGCACTAGCGAGATGCTCTCGATCGCCCGATGGACGATGCGTGGTACGCCCTATGCCATTGGCGCAGTGGTCGTCTCGACGCTTATCCCTTGGCTGTTCTGGCTGGGAGCGGCGATCACCGCGCTGGTCACCCTGCGTCGAGGCATGGCCCCGGCACTGCCGGTGATCGTGGCCGCCGCACTACCGGCAGGCTGGTGGTGGACACGGGGCGATGCCATTCCGTTGGCCAGCATTCTGCTGGTCACGCTGATGGCGGTGGTGCTTCGCTCCCGCATGCGCTGGAACGAGGCCTTGATCGCGGGTGCCCTGGTCGGGGCGGGGATGATCCAGTTGGGCATCTTCCTGCCGCCGGGAGGCGCGGGGCCGATGCTGGAGCAGTTGCGCCAGGGGTCACCGGACATCGAGTCCATGCTCGCCGAACTGACCCGGCAAGGGATGGACACCGAGCAACTGGCATCGCTTCTGATCAGCGGCGTCACTGGCCTGATCGTGCTGCTCGCTGCAGTCGGATGCCTGGCGCTTGCGCGAGGCTGGCAGGCGGGGCTTTACAACCCCGGCGGGTTTCGCGAGGAGTTCCACGGCTTGCGCCTGACCGTCAGGGAGCTTGCCGTGCTGGTCGGGCTCGGAGTGATCGGCATGCTATTGGGTCTCCCTGGACTCGGCATGTTGCTGTGGGTGCCCTTGCTGGTCGGGGGTATCGCGCTGGTTCATGGGGTTATTGGTTTAAAGGGAATGAACGGGTTGTGGCTGGTCGCCTTCTATGCGCTGTTGATCACCACCTGGCCCATGATTCTCATCGTGCTGCTGCTGGCTTTCATCGATGTCTTCGCGGACTTTCGCGGGCGTCTGGCCAGTCGCCACTGACAAGAGGTTTACGAGATGAACGTCATTCTGCTCGACAAGATTGGCAAACTGGGGGGTCTGGGTGACCAGGTCACCGTCAAGCCCGGCTACGGCCGTAACTACCTGGTGCCCTACGGCCTGGCCGTGCCGGCGACCAAGGATAACGTTGCCGCCTTCGAGGCTCAGCGCAGCGAGCTCGAGGCCCAGGCCGCCGATCGCAAGGCCGAGGCCGAGGGTCGTGCCGCCCAGCTGAGCGAGATCGAACTGTCATTGGTCTCCAAGGCCGGTGATGAAGGCAAGCTCTTCGGGTCAATCGGGCCGCGTGATCTGGCCGAGGCCATTGCCTCCGCCGGCATCGACGTCGCCAAGAGCGAAGTGCGCATGCCGGAAGGTCCGATCCGTCAGACCGGCGAGTACGACATCGCCCTGCATCTGCATGCCGAAGTCAACGCCACCGTGCGAGTCGTGGTGGTGGCCGAGTAAATCGGCCTAGCGGTAGGTATGATCGGGAGGCGTGGGGACAAAGTCCCTGCGCCTCTTTCTTTTTGCTCGGCTGAAGGCGTGGCGCGACATCGCGGGTCGAGGTGTTCGCCGCGGCGCTGGCGTCATCGCGCCCTGTGGGAGGGCATGACGTTGGAGTAGACTATTCCAGCCGTTTCATCCGAGAACTGCTCTATCATGAACGACACCCTCGAGTTCGATCAGGAAACCGCCGCCCTTAAGGTGCCGCCGCATTCGCTTGAAGCCGAACAATCGGTGCTGGGCGGCCTGATGCTCGATAACCTGGCCTGGGAAAACGTCTCCGAGCGCCTGGTGGCAGACGACTTCTATCGTTACGAGCATCGACTGATCTTCAACGTCATGGTCAGCCTGGCCGAAGGCGGGCGTCCCCTGGATGTCGTGACGCTCTCCGAGGCCCTGGAAAGCCGCGACCAGCTGGATACGGTCGGAGGCCTGGCCTATCTGGCCGAGCTGGCACGCAATACGCCGTCGGCGAGCAATATCCGCGCCTACTGCGACATCGTTCGCGAACGCGCCACCCTGCGCAAGTTGATCCGCGCCGCGGGCCAGATTGCCGAGGGCGCCTTCAGCCCCCAGGGCCGGCCGGCCGACGAGCTGGTCGATGAGGCCGAGCGGCTGGTCTTCCAGATCGGCGAAGAGCGTCCCAAGTCGGGTGGCCCGATTGGCATGAGTGAGCTGCTGGCCAAGGCGGTTGACCGCATCGACGAGCTGTTCAACATGCAGGGCGAGATGACCGGGCTCTCCACTGGTTTTCGCGATCTCGACGAAATGACCTCGGGCCTGCAGCCGTCGGACCTGGTGATCATTGCCGGTCGACCCTCGATGGGCAAGACGACCTTTGCGATGAACGTGGTCGAGCACGCAGTGATCGCCAGCGACAAGCCGGTGATGGTGTTTTCGATGGAGATGCCCGCCGATTCGCTGATGCTGCGCATGCTCTCTTCACTGGGACGCATCGACCAGACCCGTGTGCGCACCGGGCAGCTCGAGGATGAGGACTGGCCGCGGCTGACCTCGGCGGTCAATCTGCTCAAGGACAAGCAGCTGTTCATCGACGATACCGCGGCCCTCTCGCCCAACGAGATGCGCTCGCGCGTGCGTCGCCTGATGCGCGAGCACGGCAACATGTCGTTGATCATGATCGACTATCTCCAGTTGATGCAGATCCCCGGGTTCTCGGAGAACCGTACCGGCGAGATCTCGGAAATCTCGCGCTCGCTCAAGGGGCTGGCCAAGGAGTTCGGCTGCCCGGTGGTCGCGCTCTCCCAGCTCAACCGCTCCCTCGAGCAGCGCCCCAACAAGCGCCCGGTGATGTCCGACTTGCGCGAGTCCGGGGCCATCGAGCAGGATGCCGACATCATCGCCTTCGTCTATCGCGACGAGGTGTACAACCCCGACAACCCCGATAACCAGGGGATCGCCGAGCTCATCATCGGCAAGCAGCGTAATGGGCCTATCGGTACGGTGCACATGGCCTTCATCGGCAAGTACACCCGGTTCGAGGATCTCGCGCCCGACAGTTATGGACAGGCGTTCGGCGACTAAGCGTAACTCTCCCTTGAGCCCGGAAACGAGCCCCGTATAATCCGCGGCTTGTTCCTACAGGAAGGAGGCATCATGGCTGCTGGATTCCGGCGCGGTAACCGTCAGCGAACCCCGAAACTGGAAGGACGCGGCGAGCTTGAGTCGCTCGAGCGTGAAGGCCCTTTCAAGGAGTGGCTGGGCATGCCCGACCTCTACCGCTACCACCTGGTGGTGGATGGCGAGGCGTACAGCTATCAGACCGAAGACTCGGAAGTGCCGGTCGCGGTAGGCGACAAGGTGGTGTTTCGCTACAAGGAGACACGCGCAGGGAAGTGGGTGGACCGCCGGTCGCTGGGCAAGGCGATCGACCCAGCCGACTATTAACAGGGCGGGAACCCGACGGGCAGTAGCGCAGGAACCTGACGGGTCGGTCAGGGTCACAAAGGTGACATGTCAAGGACATAGCATTGTCACCAGGTGCCGCCAGGCTGGATGCCAGCGTGTTTGCTCACACCTCTTGTGATCGACTCATGTGCCGCGACATCAACGACCCGTCTATCAGGGAGGTAGTATCCATGGAATTTCAGGAACTCAAGGACTTCGTGGCGCGAAATGACAATATCGAGGTCCGCGTCATCACCCACGCCGGCAGTCGTTTCTATCAGATCGAACTAGAGGATAGGCAAGGCAGCCGCTACATGATTACCCGGCGCGGCAAGCCGGGACTGTTCCGTTCGCTCGATGACATCTATCTGGAGCTCAAGCGTGCCGGCATTCATCGTGCCTACCTGGTCCAGCAGGTGCCCCACGACGAGATGATCGGTCGTGAGGCGCACTATCACGATCCGCTGACATCCCGTATGCCGCTGGTGTTCTGATCCCACCTCAACGCTTGTGTCGCCGTTGAAGCCAATGCCCGATGCGCACCCGGCGCCGGGCAAACCAGCCGTATCCCCCATCCAGCATGCCTGCCAGCCCCGGCAGGCAGCTTAGCCAGACCACCCGCCGATAGCCGAGAACGGCATAGAGCGCGCGGCTGGCGTCCATCCCGATGAACCAACTCCCTTGGGCGTCGCGAAGATGCAACTTGCCCATCATCGTCTCGAAGCGTGTGCCGAGTGCACCGGCATCGAAACCGGCCGCCTGGATATCCACCAGCGTCACGCGTTCGCGACGCGGATGGCGCGCCAGCCAGGCGACCTCACGCTGACACAACGGACACTGGCCGTCGTGATAGAGGGTGACCGGCGCCTGGGCATGCATGGGGGCGGATCGGCTCATTCTGATGTCTCCTCGAGGGGTTGGTACCCGGTACGGTGCAGCCGGTGCTGGGGCCCCCGGCCGTAGGCGGAAGCGACATCCAGGGTAGCCAGAAAGGCCTCGGCCTGCTGGCGCATGGCATCGCGCTTCTCGTCGCTCATGCGCGCAAGCGAGCCGTAGATCAGCTTCATGCGCGGGTTGCTCGACAGCGGCTCCACATGGCGCTCGAGGAAATGCCAGTAAAGGCTGTTGAACGGGCAAGCCCTGGCGCCGGTGACCTGCTTGGGATCGTAACGGCAGTGGCCACAATGATCCGACATGCGGTCGATGTACTTGCCGGACGCGCAGTAGGGCTTGGAGCCCATCAGGCCGCCGTCGGCGTGCAGCACCATGCCCAGGGTATTGGGCAACTCTACCCATTCGCTGGCATCCACGTAGACCGCGAGGTACCAGTCGCAGAGCGCCTCGGGCGCCACGCCGCACAGCAGCGCGAAGTTCCCGGTGACCATCAGACGCTGGATGTGGTGGGCATGGGCGTTGTCGCGGGTCATCTCGATGGCACGCTTGAGGCAGCGCAAGTCGGTGTCGCCGCTCCAGTAGAAGGCGGGCAGGCCGCGCTCGGCCGAGAGCCCATTGGCTCGCTTGTAGCGGGGCATCCGGGTCCAGTAGAGCCCGCGCACGTATTCGCGCCAGCCAAGGATCTGGCGGATGAAGCCTTCGACGCTGTTTAGCGGCGCCTCGCCACGCTGCCAGGCGCTCTCGGCGGCCTCGCAGACTTCCCGGGGCGAGAGCAGTCCGAGATTGAGCGCCGCCGACAGACGCGAATGATAGAGCACAGGCTCGGTATCGCTGATGGCGTCCTGGAAGCGGCCGAAGTCGGGTAGCGAATGGCGGATGAAGTGGCGAAGGTCAACCAGCGCCTGGTGGCGGGTCACCGGCCAGTTGAAGCCCTCCAGGCTGCCGAAGTGGTCGCCGAAATGCTCGGCCACCAGCGTCAGGACGTCGCGGGTGATGGCGTCATGCGCATGCCTGGGGGGTGTAGGAAACGTGACGTCTTTCGGCAGCGGCTCGCGGTTGTCTTGATCGAAGTTCCAGCGGCCGTCGGCGGGTTGGTCGCCCTCCATCAACA
This sequence comes from Halomonas sp., assembly GCA_035581765.1. Classification (GTDB taxonomy): domain Bacteria; phylum Pseudomonadota; class Gammaproteobacteria; order Pseudomonadales; family Halomonadaceae; genus Halomonas. Next base: position 26,441 of record DATISN010000208.1, on the reverse strand, counting down.
GGCCCGTGCGCTTGCGCTGTTCCCGATAGAAGTATTCGAGCCGCGGTTGTTTTTTGCCTCGCGCCCAGTCGGCGAACGTCGTCGGCGTGGTGAAGAAGCGGTCATCCTCGATAAGCCGCCAGGGCAGCGACGCCTGACTGCGTGCCTGCATCGCCGACCACAGCCGCCACTCTCCCGGGCGTACCACGCGAATCTCGTCACAATGATAGAGCCTGGCGACTCGCTCGGCCTCGTCGAGAAGGTCCTGGGTATTGTCGGGGTCGTCCAGCGCGCTGTAGTGCACCCTGACGCCGCGCTGGCTCAGCGACGCGGCGAAATGACGCATGGCCGACAGGAACAGCGCAATCTTCTGGGGGTGGTGGGCAACGTAGCGGCCTTCGGCAGCGACCTCGCACATCGCCACCACGCCGCCCTCAGGCAGGTCGGCTAGGCTCGGCAGGTCCAGGCTCAGCTGGTCGCCAAGCACCAATACCAGGGGACGCGGCATGCTGTACCTCAAGCTGTACAAATAAAGCCCATAGTACAACTTCATCCTGTCCCGTGGCGATCCGCCTGATAGACTATCGGTCCACGCCCGATAGCGACCGGAGGAACCCGACGCATGAGCTCAGAGAACACGGAACTTGACCCACCCGGCAGCGGACGCCTGGCCCACGCCCCGGCCGACCACCCGGCGGTGCCGCGCAAGAAGGTCGGGGTGCTACTGGCCAACCTGGGCACCCCGGATGCCACCGATTACTGGTCGATGCGCCGTTACCTCAGCGAGTTTCTCTCCGACAAGCGGGTCGTCGACTATTCTGCCTGGCTCTGGCAGCCGTTACTGCAATTGGTGATTTTGAGCCGGCGGCCCTTCAAGTCCGGTGAGGCCTACCGGGGAATCTGGAACACCGAGAAGAACGAGAGCCCGCTGCTGACGACGACACGCGACCAGACGCGCAAGATTGCCGAGGGCTTGCGTGAGGCCTATGGCGACGAGGTGGTGGTGGATTTCTGCATGCGCTACGGGAACCCTTCTACCGACAGCGTGCTGCGACGCATGCAGGCCCAGGGCTGCGAGAAGATCCTGTTCTTCCCGCTCTACCCGCAATATGCCGGCCCGACGACGGCCACCGCCAACGATCAGGTCTTTCGCACCCTGATGAAGCTCAAGTGGCAGCCGTCATTGCGTACGGTGCCCGCCTACTTCGAGCATCCCGACTACCTCAAGGCGCTCAGCAACTCGGTCCGCGAGGCCTACGCGGCCGCCGGGTCGACCCCCGACGTGCTGGTGGCCTCCTACCATGGCGTCCCCAAGCGCTACCTGATGGAAGGCGATCCCTACCATTGCCAATGCCAGAAGACGACACGACTTCTCAAGGAGCGGCTGAAGTGGCGCGATGAGGATATCGTCACGACCTTCCAGTCGAAGTTCGGTCCCGAGGAGTGGGTAGGACCGGCAACTGTGGATCATGTTGCCGAGCTGGCCCGACAGGGCAAGAAGCACATCGCGGTGGTGTCTCCGGCGTTCTCGTCGGACTGCGTGGAGACGCTCGAGGAGATCAACGAGGAGATCAAGGAGAGCTTCGAAGCGGCCGGAGGCGAAACGTTCACCTATGTCCCCTGCCTCAACGACCGCGACGACCATATCGCCGCCCTGCTGACGATCATCCGCAACGAGCTGGGCGGCTGGCTTTAGTCGTCGGTCAAGTCCGAGAGGCTCCTAGCCGCGTTCAGCCGTGGCCGCGGTCAGGATGCAGCACCGGCTTCTCGCCGATTTCCTCCTTGCGCAGCTCGAAAGGCCGCCCCTGGGTCTTGTCGACGTGGCGCAACTGCAGGTGGAGGCCGGTCTTGGCCATCAGGTGGGCGCTGACCGGTGCGGTGATGAACAGAAACAGCGTAATCAGCACTTCCTGAGCGTCGGGCCTGCCATCCACGACCCAGAAATACAGCATCGAGGCCATCAGCATGCATCCGATGCCCAGGGTGGTGGCCTTGGTGGGGCCGTGCAGGCGCATGTAGAAGTCGCGCAGGTGGGCCATGCCCAGCGAGCCGATCAGCACGAAGGCGCCGCCGGCCATCAGCAGGAAAGCAATCACGCCTTCCAGGATCACGTAGTGGGTCATCCGTTCGTCCTCATTCGATGATATCGCCGCGCAACAGGTACTTGCAGACCGCCACGGTGCTGATGAACCCGAGCATGGCGATCAACAGCGCCGACTCGAAGTAGGTCTTGGTGTTGAGCCAGAGGCCCATCAGCACGATCAGCGCAATGGCGTTGACGTACATGGTGTCCAGCGCCAGCAATCGATCCGGCATGTCGGGACCCTTGGCGAGGCGGTAGACGTTGAGCAGCAAGGCCAACACCACCGTGGCAAGGCTGAACGTCAGGGCGAAGTCGAGCATTCGTAGATCTCCTTGAGAGGGCGTTCGTAGCGCTCGCGGATCTGCGCGATCAGTGCCTCCTCGTCATCGACGTGCAGGGCGTGAATCAGCAGTGTCTTGCCGTCCATCCGCAGGTTGGCCGATACCGTACCCGGCGTCAGGCTGATGGTGTTGGCCAGCAGGGTGATGGTGAAGCGTTTCTCCAGCATCAGCGGGTATTCGATGAAGTGAGGCCGTAGCCGACGCCAGGGATTGATGATCAGCCAGGCCACCTCGACGTTGGCGACGACGATGTCACCGAGCACCCGCAGTGCGAAACGCAGCAGCAGCCATGGATTGCTGACATGGGGCTCGAGGTCCCAGAAGCGATAGGTGGCCAGCGGGATGACGACCGCCAGTACACCCCCCAGCAGGAAATGCCCGAACGCCAGGCTGCGCACCAGAAGCAGCCAGACCACCAGCAGCAGGATCGACATCAATGGCGTCGGAAGCCAGGCACGAGGCTTGATCATGGGGCATCTCCGGCGGTGGACAGCAGGGCGTCGATGACGATGGCGGGGTTGGCCAGCTGGTCGGCGGTGGCCAGGGTGTACTCGCTGACCGGGCCGGCGAGGATCGCCAGCAGCGGTGACGCGCCCAGCAACCAGGCCACCCCGAACCAGCGCCGGCGCGATAACGGCTGTCCCCCGGGCTCACCCTGGCTACGCCAGAACAGCGTCGAGCCGGCGCGCGACAGGGCGATCAGCGCGCAGAGACTGGTGCCCAGCAGCATCGGCCATAACCAGGGGCGCTGGCCGGCCTCGGCCGCCTCGAGCATCAATGCTTTACCCAGGGCCCCGGAAAGCGGCGGCATTCCCGCGACCGACACGGCGCCCAGCAGGAAGAGTCCCGCCAGCCAGCCGCCCTTCTGCAACGGGCGGCCCTTGACCAGCCGGGTGCCTGCCTTGCCACGCTGAAGGCCGATCAGCTCGGCAAGCAGGAACAGGCCGCCGGTGACCAGGGTGGTGTGAATCAGGTAGTAGAGCAGCGCCGAGACCGCTTCCGGCGAGCCCATGCCGATGCCGGCCAGCAGGGTCCCCACCGACACCAGCACCAGATAGGCCACCAGCAGTCGCAGGTCGCGCGCCGCCAGCACACCGATGCCGGCCGCCGCCAGGGTGGCCAGCGACAGCCACCAGACCCAGGATTGCTCGAGAGCGGCCAGGGTGCCGGCCTGCTCGCCGAAGATCAGCGAGTAGACCCGCAGGATGGCGTAGATACCAACCTTGGTCATGATGGCGAACAGCGCCGCCACCGGCGCGGGCGCCGCCGAATAAGCCCGCGGCAACCAGAAATACAGGGGCAGGATCGCGGCCTTCAGGCCGAAGACCACCAGCAGCATCAGGGCGCCGGCGCTGACCAGGCCGGAGCGCTCGGCGGGTAGCTCGGCCAGACGCACCGCCATGTCGGCCATGTTGAGGGTGCCGGTGGCACCGTACAGCACCCCGACGGCGATCAGGAACAACGACGAACCGGCCAGGTTGAGTACCACATAGTGCACGCCCGCCTGGATACGCGCCTTGCCGCCACCATGCATCAGCAGGGCATAGGAGGCCAGCAGCAGCACCTCGAAGAACACGAAGAGGTTGAACAGGTCGCCGGTGAGAAAGGCACCGTTGATTCCCAGCAACTGCCACTGGAACAGGCCGTGGAAGTTGCTGCCCTGTTCGTCGTCGCCGGCGCAGGCGAAGACCACCGCGCCGAGCGCCAGCAAGGCGGTCAGCAGCACCATCAGCGCCGAGAGGCGGTCGAGCACCAGCACGATGCCGAAGGGTGGTTGCCAGTCACCGAGAGCATAGAACGTCACCTCGCCACTGTTGGCGCGCGCGACCAGGGCGATGCCCACGATCACCAGCAGCGCCGTGGCGCCGACGCCGATCAGCCGCTTGGTGCGCGTGCGGCCCTGACGGTCGAAGAGCAGCAAGATGCCGGCGACCAGCGGCAGTACCACGGGCAGGACGATTAAATGCCCCATCATCGACGTTCCTCCCCGTCGTCGTGTTTGCGGCCGTCGACATGGTCGTTACCCATCTCGCCCCGTGCGCGCATCGCCAGGATCACCACGAAGGCGGTCATGGCGAAGCCGATGACGATCGCCGTCAGCACCAGCGCCTGGGGCAGAGGGTCGGCATAGGTCGTCGGCCCATCGACGATGGCCGCGCCGTCGGTGGTCAGCCCACCCATGGAGAACAGGAACAGGTTCACCGCGTAGGACAGCAGGGTGAGGCCGACGACGACCGGGAAGGTACGCCCGCGCAGGGTCAGGTAGAGCCCACAGGCGGAAAGCAGGCCGGTGGTGATGGCGTAAAGGCTTTCCATCAGCGCTTCTCCTTGCTGGCTGGATCGGCGGTGGCCGCGGGCAGCTCTTTTGTCGGACGATGCATCGTCGTCAGCTTGCCGAGGTTGGCAAGGATCATCAGGGTGGCGCCGACGACGGTCAGATAGACCCCGAGGTCGAAGAGCATGGCGGTGGCCAGTTCGAACTCGCCTACCAGCGGTAGCTCGAAATAGCCGAAGCTCGAGGTCAGGAAAGGGTAGCCGAATAGCCAGCTGCCCAGGCCGGTGAGCGTGGCGACCGCCACGCCGGCAATGGCGACCGGCTGATAGGGAAAGTCGAGTCGCTGCTGGACCCATTCCACGCCGCGGGACATGTACACCATGATCAGCGCCACGGCGGTGACCAAGCCGGCGATAAACCCACCGCCGGGAAGGTTGTGCCCGCGCAGGAAGATGAATGCCGAGACCAGCAGGGCCAATGGCAGGATGGCCTGGGAAATCGTCGTCAGGATCATCGGGTAGCGGTCCGGCGACCAGACCCGGCCTTCGCCGTCGCTATGCGGCATGAACAGCCGCAGCCGGTTGAGCAGCTTGAAGATCGCCAGGCCAGCCAGGGCGAGAACGGTGATTTCGCCGAGGGTATCGAAGCCACGGAAGTCCACCAGGATCACGTTGACCACGTTGTGGCCGCCTCCGCCGGGCACGCTGTTGTCGATGAAGAACCCCGAAATTGGCGCGTTGTCGCGCGTGAGCACCGCGTAGTTGAGGCTGGCGACCACGGCCCCCAGCGCACCGGCCAGCAGGATGTCGCGAAGGTTGCGCATCGGTGACGACTCGCGAACGGTCCTCTGCGGCAGGAAGAACAGCGCCAGCATCAGCAGAATCATGGTTACCACTTCAACCGAGAGCTGGGTCAAGGCCAGGTCGGGCGCCGAGAAGCGGGCGAAGGTCAGGGCCACCACCAGCCCGACGACCGACAGCATCAATAGCGATATCAGGCGATGGCGATGGGTGAGCACGGTGCCCAGGCCACCGAAGATCAGCAGGCCGGCGCCGAGCAGGATGACGGGGTCGAGGGGCTGATTGCCGAGTTCGCCGGTCAGCGCCGGCATGCCGGCGAGTCCCAGGCCACTGGTGACCAGCGCTGCCAGCAAGAGATAGCTCATATAACGTTGCAGCGAACCGCCATCCAGGCGGTTGATGGTGGCTTCCGAGCCGCGCGCCAACCGCTGGATGGCACCTTCGAACACCAGGCGAGCGTCCACCGGACGGAAGGACCGGATCATGCGACGAAGCTGTGGATGCAGCAGGTAGCTTGCGACCCCGGCACCCAGCGCCACCAGGCTCATCAACAGCGGCAGGTTGACGCCGTGCCAGATGGCCAGGTGGAAATCCAGTGGCTCGCCGAGCACGGCCTCGGTGGCAAGCTCGAGAAGCCCGGTGGCAAGCGCAGCGGGGAAGAGCCCCACCAGCACGCAGAGGGCGACAAGAATCGCCACAGGGGCATGCATCAGCCGCGGCGGCTCGTGAGGCGGCTTGGGTGGGGTCAGTTTTGGCGGCTTGAAGAACACCGCATGCACCAGGCGCAGCGAATAGCCCACGGACAGGATGCCGCCGAGGGTAGCCAGCAGGGGCAGCAGCCAGCTGAGCCCACCCAGTACCGGCGTGGCGAGGGTTTCGGTGAAGAACATCTCCTTGGAGAGGAACCCGTTGAACAGCGGAACGCCCGCCATCGCGGCACCGGCCAGCGACATGAGCAGAGCCGTGATCGGCATCGCCCGGCGCAGGCCGCCCAGCTTGCCCAGCTCGCGGGTGCCCGTCTCGTGGTCGATGATCCCTGCCCCCATGAACAGCGCCGCCTTGAAGGTGGCGTGGTTGAGAATGTGGAAGAGGGCCGCAAGCACTGCCATGGGGCTGCCGATGCCCAGCAGGACGGTGATCAGCCCCAGGTGGCTGACCGTGGAAAACGCCAGAATGGCCTTGAGGTCGGTCTTGAGCAGGGCGAACCAGGCGCCGTAAAGCAGGGTGGCCGTGCCGACCAGCGCAACAACCGCCGACCACAGCTCGCTGCCGGCGATGGCCGGATGCAGCCTCGCCATCAGGAAGATGCCGGCCTTGACCATGGTTGCCGAGTGCAGGTAGGCCGACACTGGCGTCGGGGCGGCCATGGCGTGTGGCAGCCAGAAATGGAAGGGAAACTGCGCCGACTTGGTGAAGGCGCCCAACAGCACGAGCGCCAGCATCAGCGGATAGCGCGAATCGGCGCGGATCGCCTCGCCACTCTCAAGCACCACATTCATGTCGAAGCTGCCGACCATGTCGCCGAGCAGCAGCAAGCCGGCCAGCAGGGCGAGGCCGCCCGTGCCGGTCACGGTCAGCGCCATGCGGGCGCCCTTGCGCGCATCGCTACGATGCGACCAGAAGCCGATCAACAGGAAGGAAGAGAGGCTGGTGAGTTCCCAGAACAGCCAAAGCAGGATCAGATTGTCGGACATGGCGATGCCGACCATGGAGGCCATGAACAGGATCAGGAAGGCATAGAAACGCCCGAAGGGCTCGTCGGCCGATAGATAGAAGTGTGCATAGAGCAGAATCAGCAGACCGATGCCCAGGATCAGCAGGTTGAACAGCAACGTCAGGCCGTCCAGGCGAAAGGCCAGGTCAAGCCCCAGGCTGGGCAGCCAGTCTACGGAGAAGCGCAGCACCTCTCCGGCGGCCAGGCTCGGCACCTGGAACAGCATCAACAGCAGGGCAATGGCAGGCAATACGGCGGTTGCCAGGGAGCATTCGCGGCGCCCGCGCCTGGCAGTGAAGGCTGGCACCAGGGAACCGAAAAGCGGCAACAGAGCTATCCAGAACAATGTCATCGATCAGTCTTCCTGCACGGTTTCGGTAAGCAAAGGAGGCTGTCCGCCTGTGAAGAAAGCGACGCTGGCGCCAGGCGTCGTTCCCCCCTTTCAGGTGGGCAGGTCCATCAATGGCATAGATCCCACCACTTTAACGCAAAGTGGGTAATCTCGCTGCTTACTTGCCTTTCAACACTTTGTTTCTATAGAGTTGGCCGTTCTGAACGAGCGGGGCGACGTCGCGTCGGCCTTGAAAACCAAGCGGAGGGGCATCATGCAACTTGCCGTGCTGGGAGGCTTTGTACTGGCGGGCTTTGCGCCATTGTTGCATCACTGGTTCGGTGCCCGCACCCCGTTGGTGATGGCTCTGCTCCCTGCGTCCATGGCGTTGTGGTTGCTGGGCCAGTGGCCGGCGATCGTGGCCGGCGAAGTGCTGCTGCTGGAATGGGCCTGGGTGCCAGGGCTGGATATCACCCTGACCTTCCTGATCGATGGCCTGGCCCTTCTCTTTGCGCTGCTGATCACGGTGATCGGCGCACTGGTGCTGATTTACGCCGGGGAATACCTGCGGGGGCACCGCGATCTGCCACGCTTTCTGGTGATCATCACCGCTTTCATGATGTCGATGCTCGGCTTAGTGCTGGCTGACAATCTGGTGACGTTGTTCGTGTTCTGGGAGCTTACCAGCGTTACCTCCTATCTGCTGATCGGCTTCGATCACACCAACCTCGCCGCTCGCAAGGCGGCGCTGCAGGGTCTGCTTGTCACCGCCGGCGGCGGCCTGGCGCTTCTCGCCGGCCTCGCCATGCTGGGGGTCGCAGGGGACAGCTGGTCGCTGGTCGAGCTGAACGCGCAGGGCGACCTGCTGCGCAATCATGAGCTCTATACGCCCTTGCTGATCTGCGTGCTGCTCGGCGCCTTCACCAAGTCGGCGCAGTTTCCCTTCCATTTCTGGTTGCCCAACGCCATGGCCGCACCCACGCCTGTGTCGGCCTACCTGCATTCGGCGACCATGGTCAAGGCCGGGGTCTACCTGCTGGCGAGGCTGCACCCGTCGCTGGGCGGGACCGACGTTTGGGTGATTACTCTCTCGCTGGTTGGTGCGCTCACCATGGCCACGGGCGCTTTCCTGGCGATACAGCACACCAACATCAAGAAGCTGCTGGCCTATTCCACGATCATGGCGCTGGGCACCCTGACCATGCTGCTGGGGATCGGCACCGAAGGGGCATTGGTCGCCTTCGCGGCCTTCCTGCTGGCGCATTCGCTCTACAAGGGGGCGTTGTTCATGGTCGCGGGTATCCTCGATCACGAGACCGGCACCAAGGACGTGACAGCCATGGGGGGGCTGCGTCGGGTGATGCCGGTGACCGCCGTGGTGGCCTTCGTGGCGGCCCTGTCGTTGGCGGGCTTGCCGCCGATGCTCGGCTTTCTCGGTAAGGAGTTGATGTTCGAGTCGGTGCTGGAGGCGAGCGACTATCGGTTCGTGATTCTGCTGCTGGCCTTCACGGCCGCCTTCCTGACCCTGGCAGTGGCGGCGATCGTTGCCATGCGTCCGTTTCTGGGCGCGCTTCGCGAGACGCCGAAGACACCCCACGAAGCCCCACTCGGCATGCTGGCCGGCCCAGCGCTGCTCGCGGTCCTGTCGCTGCTCGCGGGCCTGGCGCCGGGGCTGCTCGATGGCCTGGTAGGCGCCACCGCCGCAAGCCTTGGGGCGACGGACTCGAATGTGCATCTGTCACTCTGGCACGGCTTCAACCTGCCGCTGCTGCTGTCGCTGCTGAGTCTTGCCCTGGGCACGCTGGCATTCCGCCATTGGGACCGTCTACGGGCACGACTGGCGAGGCTCGAGCCGGTCATGTCGCGGGGTCCCGAGGCCGGGTACGAGGCGATGATGCGTGGACTGGTGAGCGTGGCCGGCTGGCAGACCCGCATGCTGCAGAATGGCTACATTCGCAATTACCTGGTGATGACCCTGCTGGTGCTGCTGGGACTGGTGGGACATGCGATGTTCATCCGCCACACGCCGCGTTTCGATCTTGCACTCGATGTCCACTTCCATGAAGCGGTCGTGGCCGGCTTGATGGTCGCGGGGGCGGTGGCCGCCTGCGTCATGCCTTCGAGGCTCGCGGCGGTGGCGGCGGTGGGGGTCATGGGGTTCACTGTCGCCCTGACCTTCGTGCTGTTCAGTGCCCCGGACCTGGCGATCACCCAGTTGCTGGTCGAGACGCTGACGGTGATTCTGCTGGTGCTGGTGCTGTTCCGCCTGCCGCGCTTCGCCACCCTGTCCACGCCGCTGGAGCGCCTGCGCGATCTGGTGATCGCCACTCTGACCGGCGGGATGATCACGCTGATGATGCTTTCGGTGCTGGCCGGAGAGCGCTTGCCGCGCATTTCCGATTACATGGTCGCCAACAGCCAACCACTGGGGCATGGCCACAATATCGTCAACGTGATCCTGGTCGACTTCCGCGCCCTGGATACGCTGGGCGAGATGTTCGTGCTCGCCCTGGCGGCCATCGGGGTCTATGCCATGCTGCGCTTCCATGCCGAGGAGTACGATACCCGGCGTTCCTCCGCCTTACCGGAGCAACACGATGGTTAGATCGGGCACGCTGATCCTCAACGTCGCGGCGCGGCTGCTGCTGCCGCTGCAACTGATGTTCTCGCTGTTTCTGCTGCTACGGGGCCATGACGAACCGGGCGGTGGCTTCATCGCCGGGCTAGTGGCGGCGGGGGCTTTCGCCCTGTATCTCTTCGCTCACGGCAGGCGAGCCATGAGCGAGATGCTCAAGGTGTCGCCGCGCGATCTGGTGGGCATGGGATTGTTGCTCGGCGTGGTCTCGACTCTGCCGGCCTGGTGGAATGGCGATCCCTTCTTTACCTCCCAGTGGTGGACGATTCCGATCATCGACTTCAAGGCCTCGACGCCGCTGATCTTCGATATCGGCGTCTATCTGGTCGTGCTGGGCTCGGTACTGACCGCGATCACCGCACTGGTGAAGACCGACCACGAAGATAATACCCGAGGCTGAGGAGGCTTCATGGAACCCCTGTTGGCCGTCGCCATCGGCATTCTGTTTGCCGCCGCCATCTACATGATGCTGCGCCGATCGATCGTCAAGCTGGTCATCGGCCTGATGCTGCTCTCCAATGCCGCCAACCTGCTGATCTTCGCCACGGCCGGCCTGGTACGTGGAGCGCCGCCACTGGTACCCGCGGGCCTCTCGGCGCCCGAAGGCGTGGTGGCCGACCCGCTCCCTCAGGCGCTGGTGCTGACCGCCATCGTCATCGCCTTCGGCGTGCTGTCCTTCGCCGTGGTGCTGGTACGTCGTGCCTGGGAGATCGTGCGCGCCGACGACCTCGACAAGATGAAGGATACCGACACGTGAATCCGCAGATCGCGCTGCCCATCCTGATCCCGCTGTTTTCCGGGGCGATCTCGCTGGTCTTCTGGCGTTCCCGGGGCATGCAGCGGGCCGTCGCCGTGGCCGGCACGTCGGCGCTGTTGCTGACCAGCATCTGGCTGCTGATGACGGTCATTCGTGACGGCATCCTGGTGACGCAGATGGGGGATTGGCCGGCTCCCTTCGGCATCAGCCTGGTGGCCGACCTGCTGGGCGCGATCATGGTCGTGCTCACCGGCATCATCGGCTTTGCGGTGGCACTGTTTTCGTTGGCGACCACCGGGCGCGGCCACGAGGCCTACGGCTATTTTCCGCTGATGCACCTGCTGCTGGCCGGCGTCGCCGGGTCCTTTCTCACCGGCGATATCTTCAACCTCTACGTATGGTTCGAGGTGATGCTGGTGGCGTCCTTCGCGCTGCTCATCCTGGGTAGCGAGAAGGCGCAGATGGAAGGGGCGATCAAGTACGTGACCCTGAACCTGGTCTCCTCGGTGATTTTCCTGGTCGCGGTCGGGCTGCTCTACGGCATGGTGGGGACCCTCAACATGGCCGACATCGCTCGGCGCATGGCCACCCTGGAAGACCAGGGCATGGTCGACGTGCTGGCGATGATGTTCATGGTGGCCTTCGGCATCAAGGCGGCGGCCTTTCCGCTGTTCTTCTGGCTGCCGGCGTCCTACCACACGCCACCGGTGGCGGTATCGGCGCTGTTCGCAGGGTTGCTGACCAAGGTCGGGGTCTATGCGCTGTATCGGGTCTTCACCCTGATCTTCCATCACAGCCCCGGCTATACCCATGAGATCCTGCTGTGGGGGGCGGGGCTGACCATGCTCTCCGGCGTGCTGGGGGCGGCGGCACAGTTCGAGTTTCGTCGGATCCTGTCGTTTCACATCGTCAGCCAGATCGGCTACATGATGTTGGGACTTGCGCTGTTCACGCCCTTGGCGATCATCGGCGGGGTCTTCTACATCATGCATCACATCATCGTGAAGACGAACCTGTTCCTGATCAGCGGCATCGTCAATCGCCTGCGCGGCAGCTACGAACTCAAGCACCTGGGTGGCTTCTATCGCAGTCATCCCTGGCTCGCCGTGCTGTTCCTGATTCCGGCGCTGTCGCTGGCGGGGATGCCGCCGCTCTCGGGTTTCTTCGCCAAGTTCATTGTGATCCGCGCCGGCATCGAGGCCGAGGCCTACGGTGTTACCTTCATCGCCTTGCTGGTGGGGCTGCTGACGCTCTACTCGATGATCAAGATCTGGGCCGAGGTGTTCTGGAAGGCGACGCCGGAGGAGGGTGAGGTCGACCCCTATCCGGCGGTCAGCCAGCCCGAGCTGTGGCTGATGACGGCACCCGTGGTCGGCCTGGCGCTCTGTACCTTGCTGATCGGCCTCAATGCCGAGCCCATTTATGCCCTGGCCGAGGCCTCGGCCAGTGAATTGCTCGATCCCGAGCGTTACATCGAAGCCGTGCTTGGCAAGCAAGAGGAGGTTTCGCCATGATCGGAGCCGCCTGGAATCTGCTGCTGGGTTTTGCCTGGGTCGTCCTGACGGGCGACTTCAGCGGTCGCAACCTGCTGGCCGGTGTGGTGTTCGGCTATCTGGCGCTGGCGCTTATCCAGCCCCAGGTGCCGGCCCTGGCCGGCCATGCACAGCGGTTGCCACGCTTGATCGGGTTCATCGGTTTCTTCCTCAAGGAGCTGCTGCTTGCCAACTTCAAGGTGGCCTTCGACATCATCACGCCGCCCTGGTACATGAAGCCCGGGGTTATCGCCATGCCGCTCAAGGCGCGCACCGAATTCGAGATCACCTTTGTCGCCAACCTGATATCGCTGACGCCAGGCACCTTGAGTCTGGATGTCTCCGATGATCGTCGCGTGCTGTATATCCATGCCATGTTTCTGGACGATGAGCCGGAGCTGCGCCGCAACCTGGCAGAAATGGAGCGGCGGGCGCTCGAGCTTTTTCTATGAGAGGAGTCGATTCGTGTCGACCGTGATCATGCTGAGCCTGGTGCTGATGTCCCTGGCCTTGTGTCTGACCTTCGTGCGGTTGTTTCTCGGCCCGAGCCTGCCGGATCGTGTGGTGGCGCTGGAGCTTTTTTCCTCGATTCTGGTCGGTTTCATCGGCGTGGTGGCCATCGCCTCCGACGTGCCGAGCCTCCTGGACGTGGCGATCGTCATGGCGCTGATGGCATTCATGGCCGCCATCGGCTTCGCGCGGTTCCTTGAGCGGGGAGGACCTCGCGATGATTGATATCGTCAAGGGAACGTTGATTCTCTCCGGTGCCATTTTCATGCTGCTGGCGGCGCTGGGCGTGCTTCGCCTGCCGGACCTGCTGACCCGGATGCACGCCACGACCAAGGCCGCCACGCTGGGCGCCACGCTTATCATGCTGGCGGTGGCTCTGCATTTTCCGCAAGTGGCGGTCGTGGCCCGCGCCATGGGGGTCATCCTGTTCATCATGGTCACGGCCCCGGTGGCGGCACATGTCATCGGGCGTGCCGGGTATTTCGTCGGGTCCCGCCTCTGGGACGGCACCGTGAAGGACGAGTTGCGCCCCAACTATGACCCGCTGACCCACGAGCTCAAGAGCGGCCAGGAAGTCCCCGAACCGGGGGCTCAAACACCACCCCCCGCCGCTCGCGAAGAGTGACGCTCCCCCGCAAGCCTCAGCGATGCTCAACGTTTTCACCAGGGCCGCCTTAGGGCGGCCCTGTCGCGTTTTGCGATAGCAGGCGAGATGCAGCCGGCAATTATTGATGTACAATACTTGTACGAAATAAATATATTGTCCATGAATGGCTGCCGCTGGCGAGGTATCCGATGCATCGCAAGTCCGAACTGCCGAGCAAGGTCTGCCTCGGATGTGAGCGAGGTTTCGTTTGGCGCCGCAAGTGGGCTCGCTGCTGGGGCGAAGTTCGCTTCTGCAGCGAACGCTGTCGCCGTGAGGCTCGCCGAGCACGGAGAGCCGGATGAATACCCAGATTGCCTGGTTCCGGCGCGACCTGCGGCTGGCCGACAACCCCTTGGTGCGTTTTACGACGCCACCGGAGCAACTGCTTTGTGTCTACGTGCTCGATGAGCGCTGGCTGACGACGATGGCTGCCACGAACAAGCCGCGTATGGGACCTGCCCGGCTGCGATTCCTGTGGGAATGCCTGATCGAATTGCGCGGCGAACTGCTCAAGCGGGGGAACGACTTGCTGGTGCGTATCGGCGATCCTGTGGCAGTGGTGGCCGAACTGGCCGACAGCCTGGGTGCGAGCGCCGTCCGCGTTCGTCGTGATGCCGGAGACGAGGAAGCCCGGGCGGTCGACACGCTCACCGAGCGGCTGGCAGGGCGTGCCGAGGTGGTGAGCTTTGATGCGGGGCTGCTGTTCGACGAAGCGGATCTGCCCACCTCGGTGGCGGCGCTGCCGTCGAGCTTTTCTGCGTTTCGGCGTCGTGCAGAGCACCAGTGGGCATTGGCGGCCGCCGAGCCGGCGCCGCTTACCCTGCCGCTGTGGCCGAGAGGCGCTGCGCGAGGGCTACCGCCCTTGCATGAGGTCTGTTCACTGAGCTCAGCCTGGCGGTCCGACCCACGCGGGCAGTTTCGTTTCGAGGGCGGAGAGGCGGCCGGTCTGGCGCGTCTGGATCACTATCTCTGGCAGACCGGCGCCGTGGCGCGTTACAAGATGACCCGCAATGGGCTGCGTGGCGCCGACTTCTCCACGCGCCTGTCGCCCTGGCTCGCCCATGGCTGCCTGTCGGCACGCCAGGTTCATGATGCCGTGCGCGCCTGGGAAGCCGAGCAGGGCGCCTGCGAATCCAGCTACTGGGTCATTTTCGAGTTGTTGTGGCGCGACTATTTTCACTGGGCGGGTCGCCAGGAAGGTCCGGCACTGTTCGGCGGCCGTGTGCTGCCCTCGGCCGATCCTGCCTTTTCGTCCTGGTGCCAGGCCACCACGGGTGTGCCGTTCATTGATGCCGCGATGCTGGAACTCGAAGCGACGGGCTGGCTCTCCAACCGCGCCCGGCAGAACGTGGCGAGCTTTCTGGTCAAGGACCTCGGCGTGGATTGGCGCCTGGGCGCGGTATGGTTCGAGCATTGCCTGGTCGACTTCGATCAGGCGAGCAACTGGGGAAATTGGCGCTATGTGGCCGGCGTGGGGCGTGACACCCGTGATCGCTGGTTTCATGTGCTCCGGCAGGCCGAGCAGTACGATAGCGAGGGCGACTACGTGGCACACTGGCAACCCGCACTGCGTGAGCTGCCGGCGGGGCGTGAGAGACATCAGCCCTGGCGGGTGGCGCCGCAGAGCTTTCCCGCGCCGCAGGTCGTGCCGGCCGCCTGGCAGGACAGGCTTCTCGGTGACGACGAGGCCATCGACAGCGACGACTGAACGCTGGTCAGCGCCGGTAGCGCCCATTTCCCGATCGAACAGGAGACACGATGTCGCTTTCCTCGATTCCTCGCCTGCCTATGATACTGGGCTTCGCGGGTCTACTGCCTTTCCTCATTACCTCGGCGGCCGCCTGGCTGGCGCCGATGGCCTGGCAGGTAGTCGCGATCAAGGCGTTTGTCTACTACAGCGCCGTGATTCTTTCCTTTCTCGGTGGGGTGCAGTGGGGCGTGGCCATGACCGGCGACTCGCCCAAGGGCTCACCCTTTCGCACGCGAATGCTGCTGGCGATGGTGCCGAGCCTGATCGCCTGGCCGGCACTGTTGCTACATCCGGTCGATACCGCCTGGGTGTTGGCGGCGGGGTTCGTGCTGGTTCGCCTGCATGAGCTCAGCCGGGAAGGCCGCACATTGCTGCCGAGTTGGTATCAAGGCATGCGCACTTTACTGACGCTGGTGGTCCTGGTATGCCATGGCGCATTGGTCTGGCGGCTCTCCGGCCACTGATTAGGCTGGCTGTCATGCTCGATATCAGCGATGATCATGCCCGATCAATCTTATGGAGTGCACAGGCAACGATGAAACGGATGCTGATGACCCCCCTGCTGCTGGCGTTTCTCGCCGGCTGCCAGGCCGCCCCGACCAATGAGGCCAATGCCGCGGACGCCGCGGCGAGCCCCGAGACCGAGGCAGGCCTTCAAGCCAAGGCCAATGGCGACACTGCCGAGTCGTCGGAATCGACGGCAGCGCCTGAGGATTTTGCGGCGTGGCTGGCGGGTTTCCGCCGCGATGCCAGGGCGCAGGGAATTGGCGAGGCCACTCTGGCCCGCGCCCTGGACGACGTACGTTACCGTCCGCGCGTCATCGAGCTTGACCGTTCACAGCCGGAATTTGTTCGCCCCATCTGGCAGTATCTCGACACCGCGGTGTCGGCGACGCGCATCGATACCGGGCAGGAGCGGCTGGCGGCCCATCGTGAAACCGCCCAACGCATGGAGCAGCGCTTCGGGGTGCCGCCGGAAGTCATCGTGGCGATCTGGGGCATCGAGAGCAATTACGGCAGCAACTTCGGCGACTTCTCGACCCTGGAGGCGCTGGCCACCCTGGCGTTCGACGGACGACGCAGCGATTTCGCCCGTGCTGAGCTGCTGGCGGCCCTGCGCATTCTCGAGGCGGGCGACATCAGCCCCGAGCGCATGATCGGCTCCTGGGCCGGTGCGATGGGGCATACCCAGTTCATTCCTTCGAGCTTCGAGGCCTATGCCGTTGACGGCGACGACGACGGGCGTCGAGATATCTGGGGCAGCATCCCCGATGTGATGGCCTCCACCGCCAACTACCTGGCCCGGGCCGGCTGGCAGCCCGGTCAGCCCTGGGGCGTCGAGGTGGCGCTCACCGATGATTTCGATCATTCCCAGGCCGAGCTGGAAACGCGTCGTGCCAGTCAGGCATGGGCCGAGCGTGGGGTGCGTGCGTTGGACGGTGAGGCGCTGCCGGAGTTCGAGAGCGCCTCGGTGATCGTGCCGGCAGGTGCTCAGGGACCGGCTTTCCTGGTGGGAAACAATTTCCGCGCCATCCTGCGCTACAACAATGCCACCAGCTATGCCCTGGCGGTAGGGAATCTGGCCAATGAAATCGCCGGGCGCGACGGCATCCGGGGGGACTGGCCTCGCGACGAGGAGCCCTTGATGCGTCGCCAGGTGCGCGAGCTGCAGGGCCAGCTCAACGCGCGGGGTTTCGACGTGGGGCAGCCCGACGGCATCATGGGCCCCGATACCCGCCGTGGCCTCAGGGCCTACCAGCGCTCCATCGGCGAGACTCCCGATGGCTTCGCCACCTTGCGACTGCTGGAACGTCTGCAAGGCTGAGCCAACGAATTGGAGAATCGCATGATAGCTAATCGACTCTGTGTGACCGCCGCGCTGCTGCTGGTCGCTGCCTTTCCGGTGGCGGCCGAGCAGGACGACAAGGTCTTCGGCTGGGTGGAAAGGGCGACCCTTGAGCCCTGGAACGTCGAGGTGAAGGCCAAGCTCGACAGCGGTGCCCTGACATCATCCCTGGATGCGCGTGACATCGAGCACTACGAGAAGGACGGCGAGGAGTGGGTGCGCTTTCGCCTGAAGCTCGAGGACGTGGAAAGCGGCGAGGCATTCAGCGAGCGAATGGAACTGCCGGTCTATCGCGATCTGCGTGTTCGCGGTGCGGGAGGCGTGGACGAACGGCCGGTCGTATTGATGAACGTCTGTATGGGCGATACCGTTTATGAGGAACAGTTCAGCCTGCGCAATCGCGAGGAGATGAACTATCCCTTGTTGCTGGGGCGGCGGACCATCGGGCATCTGGGCTTGCTGGATGTGCGCGACACCTTCCTGACCGAACCGAACTGTGACGACGATTCGCGCTTCGTGCCCCACAAGCCGCCGAAAGACGACTGAATGCCGGCCGAGTCAGGGCAGTCCCTTTCAAGACAATCACGATAGACACGGTCTCCCTAGAAAAGACGTGACAGCAAGGCCGTCACGGCGGTTTCCACCCGCAGGATGCGTGGGCCCAGGTGGATGCCTTCGCAGCCCGCGGCCAGTAGCTGCTCTATCTCCCAGTCAATGAAACCCCCTTCGGGGCCGACCAGCAGCAGGGTCGGCCCCGTCAGGTTGCGTGGGCAGGCGTGGGGCATGCCGGGGTGCGCCACCAGGCCCCGGCGTTCATTCAGCAACGCGGGCAGCCTATCCTCGACGAAGGGACGAAAGCCCTTGGCCAGGCGGACGTCGGGCAGGTGGGTATCGCGTGCCTGTTCGAGGCCCAGCACCAGATGGTGTCGGATCTTGTCGTCGCCAAGCTCGGGCGACTGCCAGTAGCTCTTTTCAACGCGGCGGCTGTGCAGCAGGGTGATATGCTTCACGCCGAGTGCCGCGGCGTGCTCGAGGCTGCGCGCCAGCATGCGCGGGCGAGGCAGGGCCAGGACCAGATGCACGGGCAGGGCCGGCGGCGGTGCCTGATCGAACACGTCGATGGCGAAGCGCGCCTCCCGGGCGTCCAGCGACAGCAGCTCGCCTCGGCCGATGAATCCACCTTCGATGCCCAGCGTGAGCCGGTCGCCGGGGCGGGCGCGATGTACCCGACGGAGATGGTCGAGACGGCGCGAGTCGCGTACCCGGGCGAAGCCCTCCGCTTCGAGGTCGTCGGGCGAAAGCAGGATCAGGTTCATTGGGCCTCGTGATGCCGGTTTGCCTTGCATGGCAGGTGTCGCGGTGCACAATACCTGTTAAGCGGGCAGTCGCCCACTTGCCATAACTAGGAGCAGCGCCGTGCGCGTGATTCGCAAGTATGCCAACCGCAGGCTCTATGATACCGAACAGAGCCGCTACGTGACCCTGGAGGATCTGCGTGGCCTGATTCTCGAACAAGTGCCGTTTCGGGTCGAGGATGCCAAGAGTGGCGAGGACCTGACCCGCACCATCCTGTTGTCGATCATCATCGAGCAGGAGCAGGCCGACGGCGATTCCGAGGTCTTCTCCAACGACCTGTTGGCGCAGTTCATCCGCGTCTACGACATGGCGCAACCGTTGCCGCTGGCTCGCTACCTGGAACAGGGCACGCGGTTGATGATGGAGCAGCAGCAACGCATGCAGGACCGGTGGCAGCAGGCGATGCGTCATTCGCCGATGGAATTGATGCGCGAACTGGCGGAGGAGAACATGCGTTTCTGGCAGAACAACATCCACCAGGCCGGCAAGGATGACGCCGGCAAGGATGAAGCCGGCAAGGATGAAGCCGGCAAGAAAGCAGGCAAAGACGCGTCGGACGAAGAGAAACGCTAGCCTCGGCAGCCCCGCGGAAGGGCGATAGCGAGGACTTTCTGACATAATGCCGCGACGTTACGAGATGCCAAAGGGTTGAAGGGATGAAGGTGCTGATCATCGGCGGCGGTGGCCGCGAACATGCGTTGGCCTGGAAGGTCGCGCAGTCACCCGAGGTGGATACCGTCTACGTGGCGCCGGGCAACGCCGGTACCGCCGGCGAGCCGGGTGTGGAGAACGTGGCGATCGGCGTCGACGACCTCGATGGCCTGCTGGCCTTCGCCCGCGAGCGTGAGGTGGCGTTGACCATCGTCGGTCCCGAGGCGCCGCTGGTCGAGGGTGTCGTCGATCGCTTCCGCGACGCCGGGCTCGCCATCTTCGGCCCGACGCAGGCCGCCGCACAGCTCGAGGGCTCCAAGGCCTTCACCAAGGATTTTCTCGCCCGCCACGCCATCCCCAGCGCCGACTACCGCACCTTCACCGCCGTTGAACCGGCGCTCGACTATCTCGCCGAAAAAGGCGCGCCCATCGTCATCAAGGCCGATGGCCTGGCCGCCGGCAAGGGCGTGATCGTGGCCATGACCGAGGACGAGGCCATAGCGGCGGTTCGCGACATGCTCGAGGCCAACGCCTTCGGCGATGCCGGTGCCCGGGTGGTGATCGAGGAATTCCTCGCGGGGGAGGAGGCGAGCTTCATCGTCATGGTCGACGGCGAAAACGTCTTGCCGATGGCCACCAGCCAGGACCACAAGCGGGTCGGCGATGGTGACACCGGCCCCAATACCGGCGGCATGGGCGCCTATTCGCCAGCGCCGGTGGTCACCGGCGAGGTCCACGCGCGCATCATGGAACGGGTCATTCTGCCCACCGTGCGGGGCATGGCCGAAGAGGGCCGTCCCTACACCGGCTTTCTGTATGCCGGCCTGATGATCGACGCCGCCGGCAACCCCAAGGTGATCGAGTACAACTGTCGCTTCGGCGACCCGGAGACCCAGCCGATCATGCTGCGCCTGAGCTCGGATCTTGCCGCCCTGTGCCTGGCGGGCACCCGGGGGGAACTCGCCGGCAAGGTGTGCGAGTGGGACCCGCGGGCCGCCGTAGGCGTGGTGATGGCGGCCGGAGGGTATCCCGGTCGCTATCGCAAGGGCGACGCCATCGTAGGGCTCGAGGCTGCGGACGCAACCGGCTGCAAGGTGTTTCACGCCGGCACCGCCGAGCAGGCAGGGCGCATCGTTACCGCCGGGGGGCGAGTGCTTTGCGTGACCGCCCTGGGCGAGACGGTCGGTGAGGCGCGTGACCTGGCTTACCGCGGTGTGGCAACGCTTCACTGGCCCGATGTCCTCTATCGTCATGATATCGCCCACCGTGCCATCGCCCGGGAGCAGGGCTGAAGGAGCGAGCATGGAACGCGTCAGACTGGAATTCCCCGAGACCGAGCTGGTGCACCGCCATCCGCTGACGGTGCGCATCACCGACATGAACTACGGCCGCCATCTCGGCCATGATGCCCTGGTGTCTCTGCTTCACGAGGCCCGTAACCACGCCCTGGCGTCGCTGGGTCTCGGCGAAGCGGATCTCGAAGGCCATGCCAGCGTGGTGGCCGATCTAGCCGTGCAGTTTCAGGCCGAGGCACGCTGGCCCGATGCCCTGGTGGTGGAAACCGCTATTCCGGCGCCCCGCGGCAAGGCGATCACCGCCTATCATCGCGTGCTGCGTGAAGACGACGGCCGCACGGTAGCCACGGCCCGGCTCAATCTCTTGCTGCTGGACCCCGTCAGCGGCCGCCCGGCCGTGGTGCCCGAGGCCGTCAGCCGGGCGATCGCTCGGGAGGCGCCTGATGTCGCGTGAATATCCGATCATCGCCGTGACCGGTTCGTCGGGTGCCGGCACTACCACGGTCAAGCGTACCTTCGAGCGAATGTTCGCCCGTGAGGATGTCCATGCCGCCTTCGTCGACGGTGACGCCTTCCATCGCTACAACCGGGAGGAGCTGGCGCGGATCTTTCGGGAGGAGCCCGAGCGCAAGGATGAGCTATCGCACTTCGCGGTGGAGGCCAATCTGCTCGAGGAACTCGAGGCGATGTTTTTCGAGTATGGCGAACACGGCAGCGGCACGTACCGCCACTATATCCACGCCGAAGACAAGCAGATGATCGAAGGGGGCTACCGGGTGGGCACCTTCACCGAGTGGCAGGCGCTGCCGTGCGGCACCGACCTGTTGTTCTATGAGGGGCTGCATGGTGGCCTGGTGACCGCCGAGCACGACATCGCCCGTCATGTGGATCTGCTGGTCGGGGTCGCGCCGACCATGAACCTGGAATGGATCCAGAAGATCGACCGTGACATCAAGATGCGGGGTTACTCTCAGGAAGCGGTGATCGATACGATCCTTGGGCGCATGGACGACTACGTGCGCTACATCCAGCCACAGTTCTCGCGCACCCACATCAATTTCCAGCGGGTGCCCACGGTCGATACGTCCAACCCCTTCGAGGTTCAGGATATTCCTACCGATGCCGAATCCTTCGTGGTGATCCGCTTTCGCAATCCCGCCACGGTGGACTTCCCCTACCTGCTGGCGATGATCCAGGATGCCTTCATGAGCCGGCCGCACACCCTGGTGGTGCCTGGGTCGCGGCTCTCCCTGGCCATGGAATTGATTCTGGGCCCGCTGGTGCGCCATCTCTTGAGCCAGCGCCGCTTTCGCTGACCTGCCACTGCCTGGATATCCCAAGGAGACCCGCCCATGGATTGCCTGTTCTGCAAGATCATCAACCGTGACATTCCCGCCGATATCGTCTTCGAGGACGACGCGGTGCTGGCCTTCAACGACATCAACCCCCAGGCGCCGACCCACCAGCTGATCGTGCCCAAGCAGCATATCGCCACCCTCAACGACATCGAGGAGAACGATCTGGAGCTCGTCGGCCGGCTACAGTACACCGCCGCCAACCTGGCCCGGCAGCAGGGCTTCGCCGATGACGGCTACCGGGTGGTGATGAACTGCAACGATCATGGTGGGCAGACGGTCTATCATATCCACATGCATCTGATGGGCGGTCGGCGCTTCACGTGGCCGGCCGGGTAACGGTCCCTCATGAGGTTGCGATGACGCGCAAGTACACCCGTGCCGACAGCTTCGTCTACCGCTTCGATGCCGCCCTGCGCACCTTGGTGCCCAGGGCGGCGCCCGCCTTGCGCCCTTCGCCAGCCTCGCGTGACGTGCGAGACGGTGCGATGGATGACGAGGAGCGTCGTCACGCCGCGGGCCTGATGCGCATCCATCATGCCGGAGAAGTGTGTGCCCAGGCGCTGTATCAGGGACAGGGACTTACCGCCGGGCTGCCCGAGCGACGCGGTCAGATGGAAGACGCCGCGCGTGGGGAGGCCAGTCACCTGGCCTGGTGTGGCGCCCGCCTGCACGAACTGCATGACCGCACGAGCCGCCTGACGCCATTTTTCTATGTTGCCTCTCTCAGCCTTGGCGTCGCGGCGGAGGCGGCAGGCCATCGGGTCGGCCTGGGGCTGGCCGCGGCCACCGAGGAGCAGTTGGGCAAGCTGCTTGACAAGCATCTGGAGAGGCTGCCGCCTGGCGATCAGCGCTCTCGCGCCGTGCTGCGCCAGATGCGTATCGATACGGCGCATCACGCCCAACTGGCCCTGGAGGCCGGCGCCATGCGCTTCCCGATGCCGGTCAAAGCCGGCATGTCGCTGGTGGCCAATGGCATGGCCACCAGCGTCTATCGGATTTGAGCCACGGCGTCGCGGGCCTGAGTCTACTCTTCGACGATGGAAAATGAGTGGCTGATCTCGACGCCGCCCTTGCCGAGCATGATCGAGGCGCTGCAGTACTTCTCGGCGGAGAGCTCCACCGCCCGCGCCACCTGTTTTTCCTTCAAGCCGTTGCCGCTGACGGTGAAATGCACGTGAATCCGCGTGAAGACGCTCGGTACGCTGTCGGCGCGCTCGGCCTCGACCTCGGCCACGCAATCGCTGACCGGGGCGCGGGACTTCTCGAGAATCTCCAGCACATCGAACGACGTGCAGGCCCCGAGCCCCATCAACAGCATCTCCATGGGGCGCGGGCCGGTATTGCGGCCGCCATGATCGGGCGGGCCGTCGATCACCACGCTATGGCCGCTTCCTGATTCGGCGACGAACTGACGACCATCGGTCCATTTGATGCTGGCTTTCATGACGGGAAGGTCCTATTGAGTGGCAAGATGTAACTGCCGCCAGCATAGCAGTTGCCGTCCCGCGGCTCAGCCCCTGTTTCTGGATCGTCGCAGGCGTCGGTCCAAGTCGGCAAGGCGCTCCGGCGTGCCCACGTCGACCCAGGCACCGCGGTAGTGGCGGCCGGCGACGCGTCCCGCGGCCATGGCATGGCGCAGCAGCGGTGCCAGCGCGAAGGCGCCCAGCGATTGGTTGGCCACCAGCGCTGGGTTGATGACGCTCAGGCCGGCGAAGGTGAGCCGTGGCTCGCTCGTATCGTGTACCCGGCAGTTGGCGTCGAGGTGAAAGTCGCCGACCGGGTGGTGGGGCGGATTGTCGACCAGTACCAGATGGGCCAGGTCGTCGCCCAGGTCGCTCGAGTCTTCAAGCGCGCTGAACGCCATGTCGCACCAGATATCGCCGTTGACCAGCAGGAAGGGCGCCTCGCCGAGTAGCGGCAACGCGTTGAGGATGCCGCCGCCGGTCTCCAGCGGCGCCGTTTCATGGCTCCAGGCGATAGCGAGCCCGACGTCGCTGCCATCGCCGAGGGCGGCGACGATCTGCTCCGCGCGGTAGCTGACGTTGATCACCACCTCACGAATACCGGCCGCGGCCAGGCGCTCCAGGTGATGGACGATCAACGGCTTGCCCGCCACCGGCAGCAGCGGCTTGGGGCAGTGATCGGTGAGCGGGCGCATGCGCTTGCCGAGCCCCGCGGCCAGGATCATGGCCTTCACGAGGTTTCCCCCCGCGACTGGGCGGCCAGTCGCCGGGTCAGTGCGGGGCGGAAGGTGTCGGCCAGCCAGTGGCGAAAGGCGCGGTGCTCGGGCAGGTCCGCCAGGCTGTCATCGAGGTGGTCGAGGAAGTGCGGCAGACGCTCGAGGTAACCCACGCGCCTGTCACGCAGGGTGAGCCGACAGAAGATGCCCAGCACCTTAAGGGCGCGCTGGGCGGCCATGGCCTGCACCTGGCGGTGGAAGGTCTCGGCCGTCACGCTGGCCGGCAGGCGCCGGTCGGCCACCGCTTGCTGGCGAAAGGCGTCGACCCAGCCGGCGAAGCGGGCGGGAGCGAAGCGGCAGTAGCGTCCCCGCAGCAGCGAGATCACGTCGTAGCTGATGGGCCCGGCCACGGCGTCCTGAAAATCGATCAGGGTGAGCCGGTCATCATCCACCATCAGGTTCATGGCGTCGTAATCGCGGTGGACCGTGACCACCGGTTGGGCGAGTGCCGAGGCGATCAACGCCTTGCGCAGCGCGCTCCAGTCCGGCGGCGTGTCGAGGCCCAGCCATGCGTCGAGACACCATTGCGGGAAGAGGTCGAGCTCGCGGCCGAGCAGCGCCTCGTCATAGCGCGGCAACGCGTCCGGTGTGGTGCGGTTCTGCAGGGTGTGAAGCAGCGCGAGGGCACGCTCATGCCAGGCCAGGGTGACCGGATGCGCCGCCTCGCGCAGGCAGACCTGAAGCGGTGTATCACCCAGGTCGTCGAGCTCGAGGAAGCCGGCGTCCAGGTCCACCGCATGCAGGCCCGGCACCGGCAAGCCGGCGGCCTGCCAGTGCCGGGCAATGGCCACGAACGGGCGGCTGTCCTCGTGCTCTGGCGGCGCGTCCATAAGCATGCGCGTCGTGCCATCGGGCAGCGTGAGGCGAAAGTAGCGCCGGAAGCTGGCGTCGCCGGCGGCAAGCTCAAGCGCGATGGCCCCCGGGGCGAGCGCATGGCGCGTGGCGGCCCAGTCACGCAATTGTTGCAGGCGCAAGGGGGCAGTGGCGTCTGGCATCGTCATCAGGCTCCTGGGTCGTGACGCGGGGCGGTTGACGGTTCCGTGGCGTCCCCGCATGCTGATTTGCCGATCTCGCCGGCACTGGCAGGGCCGTTGCCGACGGGACAGGTCGGATGCGGCCTGTATAATACCGATTCATCTCGCCAAGGACATCGTGAAACATGGGCAAGCGACTCTCGTGGACGGCCCTGGCAGGCCTCGTCACTACTGGCCTGGTGAGCCTGCCGCTGTCGGCAGCGCCACCCGAGCCATTGCCGGCCGATCAGCTCGATTGGCAACCCTGGGGAAGCGACCGTCCCGCGGGCGCGCTTTGCCGCGGCCGCTATGTGGTGCCCGAGTATCGCCTGCCGGCCCCGCCGGACGAAAAGGTCGCCAGCGAGGCCGATAGCGCCGATTATGGCGCGGATGGCGAAACGATCCTGGCCGGCGAGGTCGTGCTGCGTCGCAGTGACTCCCAGCTTGAGGCGCCGCGGGTCCGCGTGCCCGGCACCCGCGAAACGGCCTTCGCCGAGGGCCCCCTGGCGCTGCGCGACCGCGGCCTGTTGGTGCGTGGGTCGTCCGCCGAGCTTTCCTTGAACAGCGACGCCGCGAGTATCGACAGCGCCCACTATGTCGCCCATGAGCAGCGACTGCGGGGCGATGCCCAGCGCCTGGCGCGTCTCGACGATGGCCGCTATCGCCTGACCGAGGCGAGCTTCACCACCTGCGATCCGGGCAATAACACCTGGCGGTTGGTGGGCAATGACATCCTGCTGGATCGCGAGACGGGCGTCGGCACCGCCAGGCATGCCCGGCTGGAGGTGGCCAAGGTGCCGGTGTTCTACTGGCCCTGGTTGCGCTTTCCCATCGACGAACGGCGCCAGACCGGGTTTCTGTGGCCGGTGCTGGGTATCTCGCGCGACTCCATGGATTATACCCAGCCGTTCTACTGGAACATTGCCCCCAATCAGGACGCCACCATCACGCCGCGCTGGATATCGGATCGTGGCCTGCTGTTGGGTGGTGAATATCGCTACCTGTACGAGGACGATGCCGGTCAGATCGAAGGGGCCTATCTCGCCAATGACGACGGCGGCTCCGACGATAACCGTTACGATGATCCACAGCGTTTCGAGGGCGAGGACCGCTGGTATGTGGATTACCGTCATGCCGGGCGTTTCGATGCGCGCACCCGCTACCAGTTGCGCTACGGGGCGGCCAGCGATGGGCGTTATTTCGACGACTTCGGTACCACCTTTGGTGAACAGGAGACCTCCAACCTGCCCCGTCTGGCCCAGATCGATCATCGCGGCGACGTCTGGCAGCTCCAGGCGCGGGCTCAGGGCTTCCAGCGTCTCGAGGACCC
>DATISN010000207.1:0-3007 GCA_035581765.1 Halomonas sp. | reverse complement strand
TGCCAAGGCTGATCTGGTGAACGATCACGCGCGTTTCGCCGCTGACGGGGTCTCGTCCACTGCTGGAGACATAGAAGTCGCCTGCGGGTAGTCCGTTTATGCGGAAGCGCCCGTTGCCGTCTGTCCGGCTGGTATGGGTATAGTCCCTTGCCCTGGGATCGGCAGGTTCCACTGCACGTCCCGCCAGGGCCTGTTCCGCCGCTTCGGCCGAATAGGTGGTGACCGGCGCCACCGACACCGGGCGATCGGAGATGGGGCGCCCACTGAGGGTCAATTGTCCCGAAATGACGCCACTGCCGGTCTTGTCGAGCGCGGCATATTCTTCCGTCGGGAACGCGACCTGACGGGGCACGCGCCTCGTGGCAGATGGTGGCGATGCCTCCCGCTCGTCCGCTTCAGGTGACTCGGCACTCTTATCGATCACTTCGATGCGTTCGCGCTCCCCGGCAGGATAACGGGGCTCGATGACCTGACACCCGGCGAGCAGCAGGGTAAACAGGACGGGCAGGATCCAGCGTGTCATCTTGACTCTCCCAGAGAGGGTGTTGGCGGGCTCGTCCAGAGAGCATAGCGCAAAAGCGCCTCCGATCCTGGAAAGACGGGCTCTTGCGTCATGCCTGCTAGGCTGTCTTGCCTGTTACGAGACGCTTCTCCTTGCAAGCCTTGGGGACGACCACCATGGTGAAGTCACGGATCCAGCGTTTCAGGGAGGTCGGAAACATGAGTGACTATCGTATCGAGCGTGACAGCATGGGCGAGCTGGAAGTGCCGGCGTCGGCCCTTTACGGGGCGCAGACCCAGCGTGCCGTCAACAATTTTTCCGTCTCGGGGCAGCCCATGCCCAAGGCGTTTATCCACGCCATCGCTCGCATCAAGCTGGCTGCCGCACGCGTCAACCGCGATCTGGGATTGCTCGACCCCTTGCGTGCCGAGGCGATCGTTGCCGCCGCTGAGCAGGTGATTGCCGGCCACCACGATAACCAGTTCCCGGTCGATGTCTTCCAGACGGGGTCGGGCACCTCCTCCAACATGAATGTCAACGAGGTCATTGCCCATCTGGCAACCCGGGAGGGACAGGACGTCGGGGCCAACGATCACGTCAACATGGGCCAGTCGAGCAATGACGTGATACCCACCGCGATTCACCTGTCGACCGCTCTGGCGGTTCAGTCCCGTCTGCGCCCGGCGCTGGTGCACTTGCGACAGACCATCGATACCCGTGCGGTGGAGCTCGATGGCGTGGTCAAGACCGGTCGTACGCACCTGATGGATGCCATGCCGCTGCGACTCGGCCAGGAACTTGGCGGCTGGTCGAGTCAGGTCGGGCAAGCCGTCGAGCGGCTGGACAGCGCCATGGTGCGCCTTTGCCGTTTGGCGCAGGGCGGCACGGCCGTCGGCACCGGGATCAATGCTCATCCCGAGTTCGCCGAACGCATGGCCCGCGACCTGAGTGATCAGACCGGACTGGCGTTGTCGCCCAACGACAGTTTCTTCGCCAGCCTCGGTTCCCAGGACGCGGCGGTGGAGCTCTCGAGCCAGCTCAAGGGGCTCGCTTGCGTGGTGATGAAGATCGCCAATGACCTGCGCTGGATGAACTCGGGTCCCCTGGCCGGTCTGGGCGAGATCGAGCTCGAGGCGCTTCAGCCAGGCAGCTCGATCATGCCCGGCAAGGTCAACCCGGTGATTCCCGAGTCCGCCGCCCAGGCCGCCGCCCAGGTGATCGGGCTGGACGCCGCGGTGACGGTGGCCGGCCAGAGCGGCAATTTCCAGCTCAACGTGATGCTCCCCTTGATCGCTTACAACCTCCACACATCGCTTGGCCTGATGAGCAACACCGCCTGGCTACTGGCGGACCGTGCCATCGCCACGTTCAAGGTGCGGGAAGCGAATCTGGCCGAGCCGTTGTCCCGCAATCCTATCCTGGTGACCGCGCTCAATTCTGTGATCGGCTACAACGCCGCGGCCGCGATCGCCAAGCAGGCCTATCAGGCCGGCCGCCCCATCCTCGAGGTGGCGCAGGAGCAGACTGACCTTACCCGCGAGGAACTCGAACGGTTGCTGGACCCCACCGCGCTGACTCGCGGAGGAATACCGCGATAAGTCACCTGGGCGTGACGAAAAGCGGGACGGCTCGGCAGGTGCGCTCGCGGGTCAGGTTTCCTGATCCCTTTCCTTGCCTTCGCGAATCGTCTCCTCGGCCTCGCGAAATTCCTCACGGTCGGCCTCTGGGGTGATGGTTTCATCGGCACGTGAAGGACGAAAGCACAGGGTGGCGAGTATCGGGAAATGATCGGAGCCGAATTTGGGCAGGCGATGCATAGAGTCGAGGGTGAAATGCTCGCTGACGAAGATATGGTCCAGTGGCCAGCGCAAAAAAGGATAGGCCGCATGGAAGGTACTGAACATGCCGCGGCCGATACGTGGGTCGAGCATGCCACTGACGCGGCAGAACAGAAGTGTGGAGCGCGACCAGGCCACATCATTGAGATCACCGGCCACCAGGGTGGGCAGTGGATTCTCGTGAATTTGCTTACCCACAAGCAGCAGTTCCGCATCGCGCCATAGCGACTCCTCGCTCTCGTTGGGCGCTGGCGGTCGCGGGTGCAGGGCGTGCAATCTGATGGTGTCGCCACTGGCAAGCGTGACGCCGGTATGGATCGAGGGGATGTCGTCCTGAATAAGCCACTTCACTTCAGGATTTTCCAGCGGGAGCCGGGAATTCAGGTGCATGCCGTAAAGGTTGTCCAGTGGGAGCTTGACGCTATAGGGCCACCCCTCGTCCAGCGCGTCGTCGAGACGCTCCTGCCACCAGTCGTCGGATTCCAGCGTCAATACCAGGTCGGGGTCGTGCTGATGAATGACGTTGATGAGCTTCTCGGAACGATGATTCGAGGTGAGTACGTTGGCCACCAGCAAGGTCACGCAATGTGACGCTTGCCCTGGCTCGGCCCACTGTACCTGGAGGGGCCAGAGCCGTGTCCAGGGCAGGATACGGGGAAGTTGCAAC
>DATISN010000206.1:0-12039 GCA_035581765.1 Halomonas sp. | reverse complement strand
CCCGCTCGATCCCGTACCGCCCGGATGGCGAAATTGGTAGACGCAAGGGACTTAAAATCCCTCGGTGGCAACACCGTGCCGGTTCAAGTCCGGCTCCGGGCACCAATCCTTCCTGACTTGCCACCCGCTTTCGCCGACACTCAAGATTCTTACCAGCGACACCCGCGAGGTGCCGGCGAGGGTAGACATGGCGTCACATCTCCAGTCAGATAGCGAACATGATGTCCTGATCATCGGCGGCGGGGTTGCCGGGTTGGTACTGGCGCTGGAAATTGCCGATCGGCGCGCTGTGACGCTCCTGCGCCCCTCGAGCGATGATCAAGGAGCCAGCCGCTGGGCACAGGGCGGGATTGCCGCCGTCCTCTCGCCCCAGGACGATATCGAGGCCCATGTCGCCGACACCCTGGTGGCCGGCGACGGGCTCTGCGATGAACGGGCGGTGCGCTTCACCGTGGAGCAGGGACCTGCCGCCATCGAGTGGCTGCTCGCCCTCGGCGTGCCCTTCACCCCGGACGACACTCCCGGCGCCAGCTACCCCTATCACTTGACCCGCGAGGGCGGCCATGGCGCGCGGCGCATCATTCATGCCGACGACGCCACCGGTCGCGCCGTGGTCGATACCCTGCTCGGCCATGTGCGCTCGCACCCTGCCATCACCCTGCGCGACGATCTCACCGCGATCGCCCTGATCGGCGACCAGGCCGGGCACTGTCGCGGGGCGTACTGCCTGGACAAGCAGGGGCACCTGAGCGAACAACGCGCACACGACACCGTGCTCGCGACGGGCGGGGCCAGTGGCCTCTACCGCCACACCACCAGCCCCTGCCCGGCCAGCGGCGAGGGCATGATGATGGCGGCCGACCTCGGCGCCGAACTGATGAACCTGGAGTTTCAGCAGTTTCATCCCACCTGCCTATACGATCCCGACGGACCACCCTTCCTGATCAGCGAGGCCGTGCGCGGCGAGGGCGGTCTGCTGCTCAATGTCAACGGCGAGCGCTTCATGCCGGCCGTGGATTCTCGAGCCGAACTGGCGCCCCGGGATATCGTTGCCAGGGCCATCGATGCCGAGATGAAACGCACCGGCAGCGACCATGTCACTCTGGACATTCGCCACCTGGGCGATGAGGCCATCCGCCATCACTTCCCCACCATCCATGCCCATTGTGCCGAGCGCGGCCTGGATATCACCCGCACCCCGATTCCAGTGGTCCCGGCGGCCCATTATAGCTGTGGCGGTATCGCGACCGATTTGGATGGCGCGAGCAGCGTGCCTCACCTCTACGCCATCGGGGAGGTCGCCTGTACCGGGCTGCATGGCGCCAATCGCATGGCCAGCAATTCCCTGCTCGAATGCCTGGTATTCGCCCGAAGCTGCGCTCACCACCTGGCACGCCCCTCACCGGTCTCCACGGCGACTCTTCGCGTCATCCCCTGGGGCAGCGACCCGGCACCCTCCGCGCTGATCAAGCAACACCGCAAACAACTGCGCATACTCATGAGCGCCAATGTCGCGATCGTGCGCAGCGACGCAGGGCTCGACGACGCTGCCAAGCGCCTCGCACAGCAACAGGCAGCACTGGCATCGCTACATGAGAGAGCCGCGCCCTCGGCCGACCTGGCCAGCCTGTGGCATGCCGTTCGCCTGGCCAGGCTCACCGTTCAGTGTGCGCGCTCGCGACGTGAGTCGCGCGGGCTGCATTTCAATCCAGACTGTCCGACCCATGGCGCCCTCTCGCCACTGCCCTCACGCATCCGGCTGGACACTGACGGTAAGGTTCTCGGCAAAACGGCTTTCAAGGGAACGGCGTTTGACGGATCGGCTTTCAAGGAAGGGTAATGAGCTCGCGGCGAAGCGAACGACGCGATGGCCCATCACAACTGTCCGGCCATAGCCAGAGCCGCTGGCCATTCAGCTTGAGGCCGATCAACCAGGGACCCAGATAGTCGCAAGACAGCGTGACCTCCTGCCACGCCACCGTCGGGTCGTCACGCCAGCTCCAACTCACTCCGCCCGTGGCCTGAGGGGTAGCGTGCAACTCACCCCAGGGGCGGGCGGCGCACCACTGCCAGAGCACAGCGATCAGCACCACAAGGGTGAGGAGCGCAAGCCAAGGCGGCGACCACCATCCCATCAGGCCGACCACCCCGAGACAAAGCCCGAGATGCATGGCCAGCGCCATTCTAGACGGGACGATGCACAGCGTTGTCGGCGTCTTCGGCATATTCCACGATCATCTTCACGATACGGCGAAGGGCCGGCGCTTCCGGCCACTCACGGCGCATTAGCCAGGCGAAAAGATCCTGATCCTCTTCGTCGATCAGGACGCGAAAGGCTGCCTGGTCGGCCTCATCGAGCGCATCGTAGCGATGCTCGAGAAAGGGGATCAATAACAGGTCCAGTTCCCACATGCCGCGTCGGGAATGCCAGTAGAGGCGTTTGCGCTGGGCCGTCTCCGGGGATGGTTGCTCGCTCAACGTCGACCTCGAGTGCCAGGGAAAATGTAGACATAGTATACCCGAGCCCCTGCTGCCGGGGCAGCGCGTCGCCGCGATCTTCCGGGCATGCCTCCTACCACGAACGTAGTTCGTTGTTTTATCGAGAGTTGCGCAGTATGCTTTGAAAAACAACAACGCCGGGATCGACAAGCCCCCAGGCAAGACTGCATGGAGAGAGGCGATGACCAAGTCCGAGTTGATCGAGCAGATCGCAATGCGACAGCCGGAGCTGTCGATCAAGGAAGTCGAGTCGGCGGTCCGGCTGATCCTCGACGACATCACCGACAGCCTGGCGGATGGCGGGCGCGTCGAGATACGTGGCTTCGGCAGTTTTTCACTCCATTACCGGGAACCCCGCGTGGGCCGCAACCCCAAGACCGGCGAACCGGTCGCGTTGGACGGCAAGTTCGTGCCACACTTCAAGCCCGGTAAGGAATTGCGCGAACAGGTGGATGCCAGTCGCGCCCTCGGTTACTGATCGCTTTCATGGACCTTCGATGTTCCGGTTTTCATCGCCATTTCGACATCCACTAGAGGGAACTCGCTCATGCGTTGGCTCAAAGGCCTGATCCTGGCCATCATCCTGCTAGCGGTTCTGCTGATCGGCATCCTGTTCGCCGTCAATAACCAGCAGACCCTGCCGCTTAACCTGATCTGGCTCGAGTTGCCCGAGGCGTCTCTGTCCGTGTGGTTACTGGCATCACTGACGGCTGGCGTCCTGCTCGGCATGATCGCCATGAGCGGTGTCTATCTGCGTCTGCGGACCCTGCTGACGCGCGCTCAGCGCCATAATCAGCAACAGCGCAAGGAGCTAGACCGCCTGCGTGTCCAGGAGATGAAGGAACTCCCCTGAATGGTCGACCTTCTGCTGCTGACCCTGTTGTTGGCAGCGGTCGCCATCGGTTGGTGGCTCGGCCGCCGCGAACGCAGCGGTCCCGCCACGCCTCCCGCTTCACCCACCCTGGCCAAGGACTACTTCACAGGCCTGAACTACCTGCTCAATGACCAGCAGGACCGTGCCATCGAAACCTTCGTGGCCGCACTGGAGGTGAACAGCGAAACCATCGAGACCCACATTACCCTGGGCAATCTGTTCCGTACGCGCGGCGAAGCGGACAGGGCCGTCAAGATCCATCAGAACCTGCTGGCCCGCCCTGCCCTGACCGTCCCCCAGAGCGACCGGGTC
This sequence comes from Halomonas sp., assembly GCA_035581765.1. Classification (GTDB taxonomy): domain Bacteria; phylum Pseudomonadota; class Gammaproteobacteria; order Pseudomonadales; family Halomonadaceae; genus Halomonas. The sequence goes on along the minus strand of DATISN010000206.1, from coordinate 8,354 downwards.
CAGCTGGAGCTCTCACGCGACTTTCTCAAGCTGGGCCTTCTCGATCGCGCCGAACGCCTCCTCAAGCACCTGGTTCGCGACACCTCGGACGAAGAAATTCGCCTGTCGGCCAGGCATCTGCTTGCCGACCTGCTGGAACGAGAGGGTGAATGGAAGGAGGCGCTCGAGGCCGCCCAGCCTTTGCTGCATCGCGACGAGGACCTGCGCCGGGCCGCCGCACATTGGCTCTGCGAGCAGGCCGACCGGGAACGCCATACCGCGAGTCCCGGCCCGGCACGCAAGCACCTTCGCCAGGCCCTCGCCACAGATGAGCGCTGCGTGCGCGCCAATCTGTTACTGGCCGGCCTGGAACATGACACCGCCCATTACAAAAAGGAGATTCGCCTGCTCAAGCGGATCCCCGAGCAAGACCCCGCGTTCACGCCGACGATTCTTCCACCACTGGCGCAAGCGTACCGACTGATCGGCGATGAAGACGAACTGATCGCCTACCTGCGCCAGCTGCTGGAGCAAACTCCCTACACCAGCGTGATCATCATGCTCGCCGAGGCCCTGCGCCAGCGCGACGGACTACCAGCGGCCATCGAGCTGGTGAGCGCCCAGCTCAATCGAGAACCCAACCTGGGCGGGGTGGACTATCTAATGGATCTCTACGGCCATCAGGGACAAGGTGATCCCGACGAGCGACTCGTGCTGCTCAAGCAACACACGCATACGCTACTGCAGGCACTCCCGCGGCATCGCTGCCGACGCTGCGGTTTCACCGGGGAACATCTGCACTGGCAGTGCCCGCGCTGCCGAAGCTGGGGGACCACCAAACCGATCACTGGCATCGAGGGCGAGTAGGCGCGCTATCCCCGTGACGCCAGTTCGCTCTCGATGGCCGCCAGCGCCGCCATGGGGTCTTCCGCCTGTGTCACCGGACGCCCCACCACGAGATGGGTACTGCCCGCCGCCACGGCCGCTTCAGGCGTCATCACCCGCCGCTGGTCCCCGGCAACGGCGAAAGCGGGACGGATGCCTGGCGTCACCTTCAGAAACGACTCACCGCAGCACTCTTTCAGCCGAGCGGACTCCTGGGCGGAACAGACAACGCCATCCATACCGCTATCCCGCGCGAGTAGCGCCAGACGCTCGACCTGCTCCGCAGGCGAGGCCGTGATGCCCACCTCGGCCAGATCGGCGGCTTCCATGCTGGTCAACACCGTCACGGCGATCAGGTGTGTGGCCAGGCCCTGCCTCTCGAGGCGTTCCCTGGCCGCCACCATCATTCGCCTGCCGCCGCCGGCGTGGACATTGACCATCCATACGCCCTGCTCTGCCGCCGCCTGAACCGCGCCGGCAACGGTGTTGGGAATGTCATGAAACTTGAGGTCCAGGAAGACCTCGAAGCCGCGACCATGCAGGGCATCGAGGACCTCTGGGCCGCTGCGGGTAAAGAGTTCCTTGCCCACCTTGACCCGGCAACGCAACGGGTCAAGGCGATCCGCCATGCACAGCGCGGCATCGAGGGACGCGTAATCAAGCGCGATGATCAGCGGCGAAGCGGTTGGCACAAGTCATACTCCCGACATGAATGAGACACGCGGAGTCTATCAGCCGTGGACTGCCGACTTGTCCGCAAAAACTTACAAATTACATTATTTATGTAGGATATTTTAAATCAGTTATTACTGATGGAAAGTGGCTTAGAGACGCTTAACGTGAGAAGAGACACCATTTGGTGTCATCTCATGACTTATAGCCAGGAGATTGAACATGCAATCACGCATCAAGGGAACTCTCACGGCCTCGCTCTTCGCTTTTTTGCTGGCCCTCACACCGCTTGGCGTTCTCGCCCAGGAAGTGGCGCCTATTAACGTCAATGATGCCGATGTCGAACTGCTGACCGAGCTTCCCGGCATTGGCGAGGTCAAGGCCGAGGCCATTGTCGAGAACCGCGAAGCCAATGGCCCCTTCGAGCGCGCGGATGACCTGGAGAGAGTGTCTGGCATCGGTGAGGCCACCGTGGATGGACTGCGTGATCAGGTCGAGTTCTGACGCCCTTTTCAGGCATCTTGATGAAGCGTAACGAGGCACGCCGGCCCTTTTATTGGCCGGCGTGCTGGGTAATGGCCTGTTCAACGCTTCTCAGAAGATTGCTTCCGAAAACATCGCCTGTGAGAACACGGCGGTCTTGCGAACCTAGCACGCGAGTCAGAGACGAAGCCCACCGTCACACTCGATGACCCGACCGGTAAAATAGTCATTGTCGAAGATGAACGCGACGCTCTGCGCGATATCGTCGGGCTGTCCTAGCTTTCGCTGCGGTATGGTGGCGGCCAACTTGTCGAGCACGTCATCCCGCATCGAGGCCGTCATCTCGGTTTCGATAAAGCCCGGCGCCACTGCGCCTACCCGAATCTGCTGACGGGCGAGCTCCTTTGCCCAGGTAACGGTCAAGGCCGCGACCCCGGCCTTGGCTGCCGCGTAGTTGCTCTGGCCCATATTGCCGGCTCGCGAGATGCTCGAGATATTGACGATGACGCCGCCATGGCCGGCTTCGATCATCTGTACAGCCGCCTCGCGACCGCAGAGGAATACGCCGGTCAGGTTGACGTCGATGACCTGCTGCCACTGCTCGAGACTCAGCGTTTTCTCGACCCGGCCGTCCCGTGCCTTGACCAACAGGCCATCGCGGACGATGCCGGCATTGTTGACCAGACCCTTGACCGGCCCGAGGGATGCGGCAATGTCGGCGAAAGCCTGTTGCACCGACGCCTCGTCGGCGACGTTGACGATGAATCCCCGCGAGGTGATGCCCGCCTTGTGAAGGCTGCTCACTGCCTTGTCCAGGCCGTCACCATCCCTGTCGAGAAGGGCCAGGGTAGCGCCGCGGCTACCCAGCAGATGGGCCATGGCCAGCCCAAGGCCTCGGCCGCCGCCGGTGATGGCGATCACGCTGTTGTCGAGATTCATAGTCGCTTCTCCAGTACATGAGCACTCGTCGCTCCGCACGGTTCTGACCGGAGCATTCCGAGCGATGGCGTCACCCGAGGTCACGCCAGTGAAGGCATAGCCGGCCAATGTTGCACTGCATCATTCCCGATTGCAAATACCCAAGGGGCTTCCCTACGCTTCCAGATCGCCGCTTCGGTTGATTTTTTGGGGTGTCGCCCCCATTCATGGCTGAACGGTCACCTCAGGAGTCAACATGCCTTTCCTGCTCGCGTTCACGATTTTTGCCCTGCTCGATTTTGTGATTCTCTTTTCGGTAGGCAGCCAGATCGGGCTGCTCACCACCCTTGCCCTAATCCTTGTCACCGGCTTCATCGGCTTGCACCTGATCCGTCGCGAGGGGGTCGCCACCTTTGCCCGCGCCCAGGAGCGTCTGGCCAGAGGAGAAGTTCCTTCGTCGGAACTGCTTACCGGCGCCGCGCTGATCTTCGGTGGCGCCCTGCTGATGGCGCCGGGCTTTCTGTCCGATGCGCTGGGCTTCATTTGCCTGATACCCAATGCCCGCCGATTGCTGGGTAAAGTCCTCGCACGGCTGGGCCTGCGCATGAAGGGGTTACACGTGCGAACGGGAAGCGTTGGCGCCGCGCCGAGCGGCGACGGCACCTATCACAGAGGGCCGACCGACGGTTCACAACCGCCGTCAGGATGGGAAACCGACCCTACCCACCACGCACGCGACGGCCAGACCCTGGAAGGCGAGTTCATCGAACATAATGAACCACGCCGCTGATCCAGCGTGCCTGAGTGAAAATTTTTCGGCTACGCCCTTGAAAGGATTTCGCCAGCCCCCACTTCTCGGACAGCATCAGGCTTCGGCGCGAGGCCAGTCCTCGTGCCTTCGACAAGAAGGCGACCAACGCCTTCACCTCGTGGTTCGCCACGAGGCCAGTGACGAACCGTCGTGGCTTTAGCGCCGCGGCAACGCAAACCATCAGGAGAATGTGAGCAATGAACATCCGTCCCTTGCACGATCGCGTCGTCATTCGTCGCGTTGAAGAAGAACAGAAGACCGCAGGCGGCATCGTGCTTCCGGGTAATGCCCAGGAAAAACCGACACGTGGCGAAATTCTTGCCGTCGGTAATGGCCGGATTCTCGAAAACGGCGATGTCCGCCCGCTGGACGTGAAAGTCGGCGATACCGTGATCTTCAAGGAAGGCTTCGGCGTCGACAAACAGAAAATCGACGGTGAAGAAGTCCTGATCATGAGCGAGTCAGACGTCCTGGCCGTGGTTGAAGGCTGAACGGCCGTCGAGACCTCATCGTTTACCGCTAATATTCTGACGTTCACGAACTCACAGGAAGCATAAGACAATGGCAGCAAAACAGATCAAGTTTTCCGATGATGCCCGCAAGCGCATGGCCCGTGGTGTCGATACACTCGCCAATGCCGTCAAGGCAACTTTGGGCCCGAAGGGCCGCAACGTCGTCATCGAGAAATCCTTCGGCGCCCCGACCGTCACCAAGGACGGCGTCTCCGTCGCCAAGGAGATCGAGCTCAAGGACCGTTTCGAGAACATGGGCGCGCAGATGGTCAAGGAAGTCGCTTCCAAGACCTCCGATGTCGCCGGTGACGGCACCACCACCGCCACGGTTCTGGCCCAGTCCATCGTCAACGAGGGCATGAAGGGCGTCACGTCCGGCATGAACCCGATGGATCTCAAGCGCGGCATCGACAAGGCGATTACCGCCGCCGTCGAGGAAGTGCGTGCGCTGGCCGTACCGTGTACCGATTCCAAGGCAATTGCCCAGGTCGGCACCATCTCCGCCAATGGCGATTCCCGCATCGGCGAGATCATTGCCGACGCCATGCAGAAAGTCGGCAAGGAAGGCGTCATCACCGTCGACGAAGGTCGCGGCTTTGAAGACGAGCTGGACGTTGTCGAAGGCATGCAGTTTGATCGCGGTTACCTGTCGCCCTACTTCGTCACCAACCAGGACACCATGGCGGTCGAGCTCGAAGACCCCTACATCCTGCTGGTCGACAAGAAGATCTCCAACATTCGCGAGCTGCTGCCGACCCTGGAAGCCGTCGCCAAGGCGGGCAAGCCGCTGGTGATCGTGTCCGAGGACATCGAGGGCGAAGCCCTGGCCACGCTGGTGGTCAACACCATGCGCGGCATCGTCAAGGTCGCCGCCGCCAAGGCACCTGGCTTCGGCGATCGTCGCAAGGCCATGCTGCAGGACATCGCCATCCTCACCGGTGGCACCGTGATTTCCGAGGAAGTCGGCCTGAATCTCGAGCAGGCGACTCTGGATCACCTGGGCACCGCCAAGCGCGTGACCATGTCCAAGGAAAACACCACCATCATCGATGGCGCCGGCAAGGACGGCGATATCGAGGCACGTGTCGGCCAGATCCGCGCCCAGATCGAGGAGTCTTCCTCCGATTACGACCGCGAGAAGCTGCAGGAGCGTGTCGCCAAGCTGGCAGGCGGTGTGGCCGTGATCCGCGTCGGTGCCGCGACTGAAATCGAGATGAAGGAGAAGAAGGCTCGCGTCGAGGACGCCCTTCACTCCACTCGTGCCGCCGTCGAGGAAGGTGTCGTGCCTGGTGGCGGTACTGCCCTGGTGCGCGTGCTGACCAAGCTCGCCGGCCTCAAGGGTGACAACGAGGACCAGAACCACGGTATCGCCCTGGCGCTGCGCGCCATGGAAGCGCCGCTGCGTCAGATCGTCACCAACGCCGGCCAGGAAGCCTCCGTCATCCTCAACCAGGTGAAGGCGGGTGAAGGCAACTACGGCTACAACGCCCAGACCGGTGAGTTCGGCGACCTGTTCGAAATGGGCGTGCTCGACCCGGCCAAGGTCACGCGCTCTGCCCTGCAGTCTGCCGGCTCCGTGGCGGGTCTGATGATCACCACCGAAGCCATGATCGCCGACGACCCGGACGAGAAAGAGTCCGGCGGTGGCGACATGGGTGGCATGGGCGGAATGGGTGGCATGGGCGGCATGATGTAAGCCAGCCCTACCCTCCCAGGCACTGCCTGAGATCGACCCCGCCGGGAAACCGGCGGGGTTTTTCGTTTACACTGCCTTTTTTGCGCCGAAACCGCCTATCTCATGCTCGCCAATATTCGCATCGTCCTCGTCCAGACCTTCCATCCCGGCAATATCGGCGCCTCGGCCCGCGCCATGAAGACCATGGGCCTCTCCGATCTGGTACTGGTCAATCCGCGGCGTTTTCCCGACCCCGAGGCCTCGCGCCTGGCCGCCGGCGCCGAGGACCTGGTCGACAACGCCCGCGTGGTCGAGTCGCTTGCCGACGCCGTCAGCGACTGCGTGCAGGTGGTCGGCGCCAGCGCCCGGCTGCGTAGCCTGCCGCTACCGCATTTCGACGAACCGGACGCCATGGCCCGCGACCTGGTCTCGCATGCCACAAGCGACCCCGTGGCGCTGGTGTTCGGTCGCGAGCGCTTCGGCCTTACCAACGACGAGATCCGCTGCTGCAGCCACCAGGTCAGCATTCCCGCCAATCCCGACTACGGCATTCTCAATCTCGCGCAAGCCGTGCAAGTGCTGGCCCACGAGGTCTTCACGGCCTGGCGACGACGCCCGCAAAGCGACTACCGACCGCTCACTCCCCCTGAGGACCGTCCGCCGACCCGGGAACAGCTCGATCATTTCCACGACCATCTGAGTCGCGTCATGCAGGGCAGCGGCTTTCTGACTCAGCCCCACGCCCGTACCGAAACGCAGCTGCAGGCCCTTTTTGCTCGCGCCCAACCAAGCCGCAAGGAGCTCTCGCTGCTGAGGGGCCTGCTCGCGGCTCTCGAACGCGATTTACGCTGAGCGACGACTGGCACGACGCACACTTGCCACAGAGCGTGACAAATCACAGGACATGACGGAAACCCCCACTCGCGCTGTCACGCCATATTCATGCGACCGTTATGCGACTGTCATCGCAGGCCACTAAAACGAATCCAGGCAAGGGAGACTGCCGACACCACGCCATGGACGCGACGAGGCAGGAAGCCTCACAGGGAGAATTGGCATCAGGACGATGCCCAGGGAGGAACCGGATATCGCCACGACGCATCGCGCCGTGGCGTTTTGCTGTTTAAACGCCACGAAGTACATTACGCCGCGGGCGTCAGCCACTCCGCGAACGGCGCCAGGTCATCTCCGAGATCGCCGCGCGTCACCCGGCGATAGAAGTGCTGAAGTCGTGCCGTGACCGAGTCGCCGGCGATCGGCTGGTCGGGAGCCGGTGCGCCGGCCCGGGCCCCGATATGGCGACCATCGAGCTCGCGCAGCGGCAACAGCTCCGCTGCGGTGCCGGTCACGAAGGCCTCGTCGGCGGTATAGAGCTCGTCCCGGGTGATGCGCCGCTCGCGCACTTCCAGCCCCAGCACCCGCCGTGCCAGGTGGATCACGCTGTCGCGGGTGATGCCCTGCAGGCAGGAGGTCACCTCCGGCGTATGCAGCACGCCATCGCGCACCAGGAAGACGTTCGCCGCCGAGGCCGCGGCCACGTAGCCGTCGGGGTCGAGCATGATCGTCTCGTCGAACCCCGCCTTGACCGCCGTGTTGAGCGCCAGCATGGCATTGACATAGTGGCCATTGGTCTTGGCCCGGCACAGGCTGATATTGACGTGATGGCGCGCCCACGAAGACGTCAACGCCCGTAGGCCGATCGTTGACGCCTCGGGCGAGATGTAATCGCCAAGGTCCCAGGCGGCGACCATGACATGCGTGGTCAGGCCCTTGGCCCTGAGGCCGAGGCCCTCGGCGCCGAAATACACCGTCGGCTTGAGATAGGCATTGGTCAGGCCGTTGCGGGGCAGGCACTGCCGCTGGGCCTCGATCAGCGTCTCGGCATCGAAGGCCAGCGGCATGTCCAGGGCATGGGCGCTGTCGAGCAGGCGCCGGGTATGCTCGGCGACGCGAAACAGATGCGTGCCACCGGTTCCCGCGTAGGCGCGAACGCCCTCGAAACAGCCCATGCCGTAGTGCAGGGTATGGGTCAGCATGTGGGTACGCGCGTCTCGCCAGGGCAGCCAGTCGCCGTCGTGCCACAACCAGCCATCGCGGTCGTATAGCGGGGTCATCTTGCGTTCCTTGTGAAGTCGTTGCGCCAGCCGTCGATCAACTCGCGCTGGTGAGGCTGCAATGCCTGATAGGCCCAGGCAGCGATCTCGTCGTTCTGCGGGTCCGCCACCCGAATTCGGCTGTCTGCCAATGCCTCGATCACGGCGTGGCCACACAGCGGCGCATAGCCTTCCGAATAGCCGCCCTCGTGGACCAGTACCAGGCGGCCATCGCACAAACGCTCGGCAAGCGCCTTGACTTGAGCGGTCATCCGGGCAAAGGCCTGACTGTTGAGCAGCATCTTGCCCAGCGGGTCCTTGGCGCC
>DATISN010000205.1:0-11072 GCA_035581765.1 Halomonas sp. | reverse complement strand
GTCCAGCCCATCAGGAAGGTCGAATTGGCATAACCACCGGAGGCCAGCAGACCCGCCATGGAAATGAAGGATGCCGCGGACATCCAGTCGGCCGCTGTTGCCATGCCGTTGGTGATCGGATGCACGCCGCCGCCGGCAACGTAGAAGTCCTTGGTCGATCCGGCTCGCGCCCAGATCGCGATGCCGATATACAGGGCAAACGAGGAGCCCACGAACAATAGGTTGATCGCAAATTGACTCATGCTGGCTTACTCCTCCAGGCCGAATTTTTTATCGAGCCGATTCATCTTCCATGCGTAGAAGAAAATGATGCAGATGAAGGTCAGGATCGAACCCTGCTGGGCGAACCAGAAGCCCAGATCCGTTCCTCCGACGGGGATGCCCGCCAGCATTGGGCGCAGCAGGATGGCGAAGCCGTAGGACACCAGCGCCCAGACGGCCAGGCAACCTCCTATCAGGCGCTTATTCGCCTTCCAATACGCATCAGAATTGGATCTGTCTTCAGCCATCATGTTGCTCTCCATTTTTTTAGGGACGGTCACTTGCACCGAATGTCGGCGGACTCACCAGGGCAATTGCGCGTATACAGGGTTATGTCTTCTCGCCGTCATGGTGCCTTCGCATCGTGTTGCTTAGCGTGTAACGAGATGTCTTGTCGACGTGCGATTGCCCCTGAGTTGCGCACCGCTGAATAGTGGGCAATGAGTGCCCAAAATAAATCCCAGACTTTGGTATCATGAGAAAAAGCTGAATTGTGAATGCCCTTACTAAATTCTTATAAATCAGTAAGATAAAATCGTTTTTATTGACATATCCGGCTTTCGCGAAGGCAGGCATTGGACGATTGTCTAGGCATCTATTGCGCCATTGAGTGCTGCTTATCGCCAGGCTTCGGACAATGGTCTAACAAGAACAAATAGGACGATCGTCTAGGTTCTTTCCTGAAACCCGACTTTGCTATCGTGAATTCATCGTGGCTGCGATAGACGGGTGCCCCCAACGGGGTGTTGGCGGCCGCATAACGAGGACACCATCCATGGTCGAGGTCGATCTCTCTCAGCCGCCTTTCGCCTTTCTCGATGAAGAAGGTCGCGAGCGTATCCGTAGTGGCATTGACCTGGCCTATTTCGACCGCGACGAGATCATTCTCGAAACCGGCCAGCCCGGAGAGTACGTCTTCATCATTCACAAGGGGGAAGTCGCGGAACTGGATCCTACCCTGCCCAGCAGCCAATCGCGTATCGGTCACTATACGGCTGGCGATCTTTTCGGTGCCATCAGCATCATCAACGGAAAAAGTCGCTATCGGTTTCGTGCCGAGCAGGAAAGTCTGTGCTACCTCTTGCCCAAGGGGCTATTCCTGCAGTTGTGTGACGCCTATCCGCCGTTCAATGAATTCTTTCGTCAGACGTTATCCCACAAGGCGCGCCTGCTGACCGAGCAGCGTGCCGAGGGTGGCGTCACCATGGCCGGCTTCATGCTGGCCAAGGTGAGCGAATGCATGCGTGATCCGCTTTGCGTGAACGAGACGGCCACCATTGCCGAGGCGGTGACCACCTTGCATGAGAGCCATGCCGATAGCCTGCTGGTCGAGAGCGAGCAGGGGGCCGGCATGATCACCAAGACCGATCTGCTCAACGCCCTCGTGTTGCAAGGACTGTCCCAGGACAGCCCGGTCCAGATCATTGCCCATTTCGAGCTGGTCAGCGTGGCGCCGGGGCAGTACCTGTTCGAGGTGCTGGTGCTGATGACCCGTTTCAGGGTGGAGCGGGTGGTGGTCGTCGAACGAGAGCGTCCGGTGGGCGTCGTGGAACTCACCGATGTGCTGAGTTTCTTTTCCAGTCGCAGTTATGTGGTGACCCTGCAGGTCGAACAGGCCAATAGCCTCGAGGCGCTGGCGGCCGCCAGTCGGCGAACTCCCGAGCTGGTGCGGGCGCTGATGGCTCAGGGGGTCAAACTGCGCTTCGCCATGGGCCTGCTCGCGGCACTGAACGGCCGCATCATGAGCAAGGCGTGGGGTTTCGTGATCGACGAGCACTATCACGCCGACAGCTGCCTGATGGTGATGGGCAGCGAGGGTCGCGGCGAGCAGATTCTCAAGACCGATCAGGACAATGGCCTGATTCTGGCCGACGAAGTGGAATGGCCGGACTGTGCCGAGCAGATGCAGCGGCTGACCGAAACGTTGATCGAGCTGGGATATCCGCCCTGTCCCGGCAATATCATGGTCTCCAACCCCGAGTGGGTCGCCACCGAGAGCCAGTGGCGGGCGCGCATCGCTCACTGGGCGGCGACACGCGATGGCGATAGCCTGATGAAGCTTGCGATCATGCTCGATTCGCATGCCGTCGCCGGCAATCCGGTGTTGCTTGACCGGGTGCGCGAAGCCCTTTTCGAGCGCTGTTCGCGCGACGAAATCCTGCTGTCCTATTTCGCCCGCACCGCCCTGCGTTTCTCGACGCCCTTGACGCTGTTCGGTTCCCTGAAGAAGCAGCAGCACGGTATCGATATCAAGAAAGGGGGGATTTTTCCTATCGTTCACGGCGTGCGCACGATGGCGCTTGAGCGCCGTATTCATGCCACCTCGACACTTGAGCGTCTCGACGCCCTGGCGGAAGACGGTCGCTTGAAGCGTGACTTTGCCGACGACCTCGGTGAGGCCCTGTCGCTATTCACCGAACTCAGGCTCCGGCAGCAGCTGACCCGTCTCGACGATGCCCAGGAGGGTAGTGACAATCCCGACCGTGTCGTGGTGCAGGAACTGTCGTCCCTGGAGCGCGACCTGCTTCGTGAAGCGCTGCATATCGTCAAGGATTTCAAGCAGCGGCTGTCGCATCGCTATCACCTGGAATATTCATGAGACGTCACCATCGGCTGTCAGGGAGCGACCCCTGGCCAGCGACAGGACGACAAGGAGCATGAGAATGCTGAGGTTGCTGCGTCGGGCCGCCGACCGGCGCCGTCAGGCGGGTGGAGATTATGCCTGGCTGTTTCACCCCTATACCGGCGATGAACTCGTGGCCATCGACTGCGAGACGACCGGACTCGACACGCGTCGCGCCGAGCTGGTATCGCTTGCGGCGGTCAAGATCCGTGGAGATCGGGTCTTGACCAGTGATTCGCTCGACCTGCGTCTGTCACGCCCCGCGAGCCTCGGCGGCGATTCGATCCGTATTCACGGCCTGCGAGGCGTTGATCTGGTGGATGGCGAAGCGGTCGGGTCCGCCCTGGCTAGGTTTCTCGACTTCGTCGGCAACCGCCCCCTGGTGGGTTGGCAACTGGGTTTCGATCTGGCGATCCTCAATCGCGAGCTGCGCCCGCGCTTCGGCTTCGACCTGCCCAACGCCGGCATCGATGTGGCTCAGACCTATGCCCGCCAGCTACGCCGTAGCCACCCCGAGATCGAGCCTCGCCTGAGCTTCGAACGGGTCGCCGAGGGGCTCGGCGTGCCGGTGATGGGACGCCACACCGCACTAGGCGATGCCGTGACCACTGCATTGATGTATCTGCGGCTGGAGCGCGGCGCCATGCTGGCCAACCGCAGTTCCTGAGGCGCCTCGACTCCACCGATGGCGGGGAGGAGGCCGCCGTCGCCAGCGAGCGGCGGCGATGGTAGGATGAGCGCCCCTCATTTCCAGCCGCTCTGGCAGTGCACCGACCATGCAAGATGCCCTGAAATTCGATCCTCGCGCCACTGACGCCACGTCTCCCGGCAACCCGCAACCGGTGACCCTGGATGGCCACGACGCCAGCACGGGCCGGCGTGAGTTCAACAAGTTGCAGAAGCGCCTGCGACGGCAGGTGGGGCATGCCATCATCGATTACGACATGATCCGCGAAGGCGATCGGGTAATGGTCTGCCTCTCCGGTGGAAAAGACAGCTACACCCTGCTGGAGATCCTGCGCAATCTTCAGCGCAATGCCCCGGTGAATTTCTCGCTGGTCGCCGTGAACATGGACCAGAAGCAGCCGGGCTTTCCCGAACACGTACTACCCGAGTATCTCGATGGCATCGGCGCTGAGTATCACATCCTCGAGCGTGACACCTACTCGGTGGTCAAGGAGAAGACACCCGAAGGCAAGACGACCTGCGCGCTATGCTCACGGCTGCGCCGTGGCTCGCTCTACGGTTTCGCCGAAGAGATCGGGGCGACAAAGATTGCGCTCGGCCATCATCGGGAAGATATTCTCGAGACGCTGTTTCTCAACCTGTTCTTCGGCGGCAGCCTCAAGGCGATGCCACCGAAGCTGCTCTCCGATGACGGCCGTAACATCGTCATCCGGCCGCTGGCCTACTGTCGCGAGGCGGATATCGCCGAGTTCGCAGGACTGATGGATTTCCCCATCATTCCCTGCAACCTTTGTGGTTCTCAGCCCAATCTGCAGCGCCAGGTGGTTAAGGAGATGCTGGCCGAGTGGGAGAAGGCGCATCCCGGACGGCTGGAAAGCATGTTCAAGGCAGTGACTCAGGTCGCCCCATCGCAACTCGCCGATCGAGACCTGTTCGACTTTGCGGGTCTGGAAGACAAGCAGGCCCGCATGCAGGCTGACAGAATCGATATTCTCGACGCCCTCAAGCATTAGGGGGAACGGCGGGTCAGCAACTACTGGTCAGCATTGATTGATCAACAGCGAGACTGCCCAGCCGAGATTGGCTGGCAAACGCCAGGCGAGTCGACGACTTTCTCATCGGCGACGCGGCACAATGTATCTAGGTCGAGAATATTGACCTCTCGCCCCGACACGGCCACCAAGGTCTGTTGCTGAAAACGGTTAAGGATTCGGCTCACGGTCTCTACGGCGAGACCCAGGTAATTGCCGATATCGGCTCGGGACATCGAGAGGCGAAAGCTGTAGGGCGAATAGCCGCGGCGCCGAAAGCGCCCAGAAAGACTCACGAAGAAGGATGCCAGGCGCTGATCGGCGGTCTTGCGCGAGAGTAGCCGCATCATGCGACGATCGTCACGCATCTCCTTGCTCATGGTGCGAAAGAGTTGACTTCGCAGCTCAGGAATCTCCTGGGAGAGCGCGTCCAGGCGATCGAAGGGAATCTCACAAACCGTGGTGGTTTCCAGCGCAATCACCGATCCCGGATAGCGGACCTCGTCGATGCCGTCCAGGCCGACCAGTTCGCTGGGCAGATAGAAGTTAGTCAGCTGGTCCTCGCCGCTGCCCTCCGTGGTGACCTGCTTGAGGCTGCCGGAGCGAACTGCATAGAGGCTTGTGAAAGGCGAATCCTGCAGGAGCAACGTCTCACCCTTCTTGAGCGGGGTTCGCCGACGAATGATGGCATTGAACTCGTCCATGTCAGGGAATTCGAGTGCCAGCGGCAAGCAAAGCGAACTCAGACTACAGGTCTGACAGCGGGCCTCGTTGAATAGCGCGCGCAGGTTGCCGGTAGGGATATCGGGCATGCTCATTCTCCCCCGTTCTCCTTGAAACATCATCTGCCCCCTCCTTCTGCGGAAAGCGTTCCCGCACGGCACGGCATCTCTGAATGATCTCGATCAATTCTCGAGTTGATCTTGGTCAAGAGCAGTCTAGAAGATTTCCCGGTCTCCGTCGCGCTTGCATCAAGCGTGTGCGTGGCTGGGCAAAAGAGTCCAGAGTTGCCAGAGAGCGAAGGCAATGATCGACAGGGCCGCGACGGTACGGGTGGCCGGGTGGCGAATCAGCGTGCCGAGCTGGCGGGCGGCGAGCCCCGTGGCGAGCAGCGCGGGTAACGTGCCCAGGCCGAAGGCGCCCATCAGGGCCGCGCCATGCAGCGGGTCGGCCACGGCGAGGCTCCAGGCCAGCATGGAGTAGACGAGCCCGCAGGGCAGCCAACCCCAGACGACGCCCAGGGCCATTGCCTGGGGTACCTTGACCACCGGCATCAGCCGCCGGCCCACCGGTTCCAGATGGCGCCAGAGGCGTCGGCCGACGGCCTCTACCCTGAGCAGGCCCTTCCACCAGTTGGCGATATACAGCGCCATCAGGATCAGCATCACCGCCGCAATACCCTGAAGCATTATCCGCGCGGCGGGGGTGATGGCGACCAGCGTGCCGAGTGTGGCGACCAGGGCGCCGGCCGTCATGTAGCTGGCGATGCGGCCGAGGTTATAGCCGAGCAGCAACCCGTTGAGCCGTGCGGGATGGCGCATGCTGGGCGGGACGGCGAAGGTCAGTGCACTCATGATGCCGCCACACATGCCGATGCAGTGGGCGCCGCCGAGCAGGCCGAAGACGAAGGCCGCGGCCAGGGGTGAGAGGTCGAGTCCGGTAGGGTCCATCAGGTGTCGCGATCCATGGTGGTGCTATCTGATTTGACGTTTTCTGACCCGGGGTTTCCTGGCGTGGTGTCATCCGTATCGTTGCTGGCGCCAGGGTTGTCTTGAGCATCGTCGGCATCGCCGCTGTCGGATGGCCGGCGGCGCTTGCGTGCCTCAGGGGGAAGGTCATTCTCGTCCTCGTCGAAGAGAATGCGATAGGCGGGTCCCTCGAGGTCGTCGAACTGATCGTGCTTGACCGCCCAGAAGAACGCCCACACGGCCAGGCCAAGCAGTGTTAGCGACAAGGGAATCAGCAAATAGAGGATGCTCATGCGTTCACCAGGCTTAGGCTCGGGTCGGCGGGCGGCGGTGTGACGCGAAAGCGGGTCAGACGCAGGGCGTTGCCGACCACGGCCAGGGAGCTTACCGACATGCCGATGGCCGCCAGCCAGGGCGGCACGAGGCCGATGGCGGCCAGCGGCAGTGCCGTGGCGTTGTAGCAAACCGACCAGATGAGGTTCTGACGGATGATGCGCCGGGTGGCTCGGCTGATCTCGATGGCCTCGACGATACGCATGAGCCGGGGACCGAGCAATACCGCATCGGCGTTAGTCCGGGCGAGATCGGTGGCGTCGTTCATGGCGATGGAGACGTCGGCGCCGGCCAGTACCGGCACGTCGTTGATCCCGTCGCCGACCATCGCCACCGTCTCGCCCAGCGCCTGGCGTTGGCGAATGTGCTCGAGCTTGTCCTCGGGGCTGGTGCCGGCCCGCCAGGTATCGAGCCCCAGCCGTTCGGTCAGCGGGCGAACCGCCAGGGCGGTGTCGCCGGAGAGAAGCTCGACCTGCAGGCCCAGCGCCTTCAGGGCGGTAATGGCCTGGGCGGCATCCTCGCGCAACGGGTCATCGAGACCAAACCAGGCGCGCGGTTCGCCGGCTTCGGCGAGCAGTAACCACTGCCCTTCGCCAGGCGGCACGGGTGGGGCCTCGGGAGCCGCGAATTCCGGCTTGCCCAGGCGCCAGGACTGGCCTTCGAGTTCGCCCTGAAGGCCCTGGCCGGTAACGCTGGTGACATTGCGGGCGCGCCGGCGTGGCGTTTTCCAGGGCCGGAAGGCACGGGCGATGGGGTGTTCGGAATGCGCTTCAAGGGCGGCCGCCACGGCGCGGGCCTCGTCGATCGCCATGCCCCCCAGGGGGCGGGTTTGCGCCAGTTGCATCTCGCCACGGGTCAGGGTGCCGGTCTTGTCGAAGATCACTCGGTCGAGTTGTGAGAGGGTCTCGATGGCGTTGGCCCGGGTGACCAGCACGCCGCGACGGCGCAGCTGGCCGTGGCCGGCGGTCAGCGCCGTGGGAGTCGCCAGGGCCAGGGCGCAGGGGCAGGTCACCACCAGTACCGAGAGCGTGACCCACAGCACCCGTGACGGGTCGATGAACCACCAGGCGATGGCGACCCCCACGGTGACCAGCAATAATCGCAGTACGAACAGATGCGCCATGCGGGCGGCGAGCTGGGCAATGCGCGGACGACTGGCAAAGGCGCGGTCGGTAAGATCGACGATGCCGGCGATACGGGCGTCGCGTCCGGCATGCGTGACACGCACCACCAGCGGACTCTCGACGTTCTGGCTGCCCCCGGTGACAAGCTCCCCGACCCGTCGCGTCACCGGCAGCGTCTCGCCGGTGAGCATCGACTCATCGAGGCTCGACTCACCGCTTTCGATCACCCCGTCGGCCGGGACGCCATGGCCGGGCTTGACCAGGACGCGGTCGCCGGCGACCAGGTCGCTGGCCGGCAGGATGCGTTCCTCGTCCTCATCGGTCAGGCGAGTCGCCGAAAGCGGCAAGGCACCGGAGAGTGCATTGCCGGTGTGGCCGCTGCGACGCCGAGCGCGAGATTCCACGTAACGCCCGAACAGCAGGAAGAAGGTGAACATGGCCACCGAGTCGAAGTAGACCTCACCGGTGCCGCTGATGACCGCATAGCCACTGGCCAGATACGCGCCACCGATGGCCAGCGAGACCGGCACGTCCATGCTCATCACCCGGGTGCGCAGGTCGCGGGCGGCGTTCTGAAAGAAAGGTCTGGCCGAGAACAGCACCACCGGGGTCGCCAGCGCGAAGGAGAGCCAGTGGAACAGGGCGTGAAAATCGGCGCTTAGCTCGCCGGGATCGGAGACGTAGATCGGGATGGAAAACATCATGACCTGCATCATCCCGACGGCGGCGATGATCAACCGGCGCACGGTCATGCGTTCTTCATGCTGCAGGCGCTGTTGTGCCTGGTCGGGTTCATAGGGTTGCGCCGGATACCCGATGGCGGCCATTTCGGCGAGGATGCGCGATAGCTTTAGGCGCTGCGGGTCCCAACTGATGCGCAGCCGATGATGGGTCAGGTTGACGGCGCTGGTAACGACCCCGTCCAGCACATTGAGACGATGCTCGATCAGCCAGGCGCATGCCGCACAGGTGATGCCGTCGACCGCTAGGGTGGCCTGGACCCGCCCCTCGGCGCCGGCCTCGGGGTGCACGAAGCGCCGCTGCAATCCCGGGTCGTCGAAGACCGCCCAGGTGTCGGCATTGGCGGCCTGGCGATCCTCCGGGCGTTCGGGGAGTTCGGTGCGAAAGCGGTAATAACTTTCCAGCCCGCCATCGACGATGGCGTGGGCCACCGCCTCGCAGCCGGGGCAACACAGCGGATGGCGCTGCTGGTCGAGGGTGATCGACCAGGGCGCGCCCTCGGGAACCTGGCTGCCACAGTGATAGCAGTCATGGCTCGTGGTGGCGGCCGGGGCTGGTGAGGAGGAAAGGGTCATCGTCGCTCGGTCGGAGAGCCGTTTATCAGGCGTCGGCCGCGCGTCCCGGGGTCAGGGCAAACTCCCCTTCATCGGGAAAGCGGCCTTCGCCGACCAGGCGCCAGGCCGGCGTTTCCTGATCGGGCTGAAGCTGGAGATACCAGCGATAGCGGAGGTTGTCGGGTGCCTGTCCCAGGTAGCGACCGTCGCGGACGTGTTCCAGAATCAGTTCCTGGTCGCGGTCGGCCTCGGTGGGGAAAATGAGCTTGAGTAACAGGCGCTCGGGGCGGTCGTCGCCGGTCAGGTCGAGCACCGCATCGCTGGTCAGGGGGTCGATACGCAGCGTGGCGGCGAGGTTGAGGTCTGCGGCCTGCTGCTGCTTGGCCAGCACCATGTTGATCGCCTTGCCATGCTCGTAGTAGTCCTCCTGAACCATGCCGTCAGCACTTCTTATGGCCAGGAAGGCGAAAGTCGAGCTGACGCTGATCGAGAGCATCAGCAGCCCGATCAGGAACCAGGGCCAGAACTGCTTGTACCAGGGCTGGAGGGTAGGGGGTGATGGACTCATCGGCGAGTTTCTCCCAGAAAGCGGCTTTCCTGCTCGATCGAGATGTCGCCATTCATAGTCTCGAGGCGCATCAGGATTTCCTGGCTGGGAAACTCGAGCGCTTCGGGGTCGACGCGGGCCTCGACGACCCGCTGGCGTGCTTCCCCGGCCGGCACGCTGATCCGGTCGGTATCCAGCGTGAGTCCCGGCAACCCCGAGACGCTCAGCCGGTAATCATGGTCCCGGTTATCCAGGTTGCGCACCGTGAGGGTGTAGACGTTGCTGATCTGGCCATCACGCGTCATTTGATAGAGCTGGCTGCGCTCGCGCTCGATGTCCATGCCCAGCGGTGTGCGGTCGGCCACCGCCCAGGCGAAGACACCGATCATGACCAGCAGGGCGGCGAGATAACCCAGCAGTCGCGGGCGCAGGATACGGCTGGGCTTGCCCTCAAGGGCTTTCTCGGTGGTGTAACGGATCAGTCCGCGTGGGTAGCCCATCTTGTCCATGACGCTGTCGCAGGCGTCGATACAGGCCGCACAGGTGATGCATTCATACTGCAGGCCGTTGCGAATGTCGATGCCGGTGGGGCAGACCTGTACGCATAGGTCGCAATCGACGCAATCGCCATGGCCCGCCGCGCGAGCCTCCTGGTGTGTCAGACTCTTCCGGCGCGCGCCCCTGGGTTCGCCGCGGGCCTCATCGTAGGAGACGATCAGCGTATTGGCATCGAACATCACCGACTGGAAGCGGGCATAGGGGCACATGTAGATGCAGACCTGTTCACGCAGCCAGCCGGCATTGAGATAGGTGAAGACGGTGAAAAAGCCGATCCAGAAGTAGGCCCAGCCGCTGGCATCCAGCGTCGGCAGGGCGACGACCAGGTCGCGGATCGGCGTGAAGTAGCCGACGAAGGTCACGCCGGTGGCCAGGGCAATGGCGAGCCAGATGGCGTGCTTGGCCGTCTTGCGACGCATCGTGTCGGCCGACATTGGCTGTCGGTCAAGCTTGATACGCTGGTTTCGGCTCCCTTCGAGGCGGTGTTCAACCCAGATGTACAGGAATGTCCACACGCTCTGCGGACAGGTGTAACCACACCAGACGCGGCCGGCGAAGACGGTAATGAAGAACAAACCGAAGGCGCAGATGATTAGGAGCCAGGAGAGCAGGATGAACTCCTGCGGATAAAAAGTGGTGGCGAAGATATGGAATTCACGACCGGGCAGATCGAACCAGATGGCGGGCCGGTCGCCCCAATTGAGCCAGGGCAACAGGAAAAAACCCAGCATCAAGGCCCAGTTGGTGCCGCGGCGCAGGCGCTGAAAGACCCCCTTGATCTCGCGCACGTAGAGATGTCGACGACTGGCATACATCTCTTGGGTAACGGTCGCCCGGGGGGCGTGATGGCCCACGGGGTCGGGTGTGACGTCACGGGTCGGAATCTGATCGCTCATGGCGGGCTCATAATGGTGACAGCGCGGGC
>DATISN010000204.1:0-2714 GCA_035581765.1 Halomonas sp. | reverse complement strand
TCCGAATATCGCCACAGCATCGAGGCGGATATCGAACCCTTCCGCGGGCTGCTGCTGGGGCTGTTCTTCATGGCCGTGGGCATGACCGCCCAGATCGCCCTGCTGGCCGAGATGCCGCTGACGATTCTCGCGCTGACGCTGGGCCTGGTATTGCTCAAGGGCGTCTCGGTAGGCCTGGCCGCGCGCCTCTACGGCCGCGGCTGGAAGGAGTCGATCAACCTCGGCGTGCTGCTGTCCCAGGGCGGCGAATTCGGCTTCGTGCTGCTTTCCGCCGCGGCCGCCGCGACCCTGCTCGACGCCGACCTGGTCGGCCTGCTGATCCTGGTGATCACGCTCTCCATGGCGACCACGCCGCTGCTCTTCCAGGTGCACGTTCACGGCGTGCGCAAGCTGTTCCGCAAACGCCGTGAGAAGGCGAGCTACGACAGCCCGGCCGATGAGTCGCCGGAAATCCTGATCGCCGGCTTCGGCCGTTTCGGGCAGATCATGGGCCGTGCCCTGCAGGGGCTGAAGATTCCCTACACCGTGCTCGACATTAACGCCGACCAAGTGGAATTCGTGCGCCGCTACGGCAACAAGGTGTATTTCGGCGATGCCTCGCGCATCGGTCTGCTCGAGGCCGCGGGTGCCAGGCGGGCCAGGATCCTGGTGGTGGCCGTCGGTGACCCCCAGGCCTCGATGCGCATCGTCGAGCAGGTCAGGCGCCACTTCCCGCATCTCAGGCTCTATGCCCGGGCACGTAACCGTTATCACGCCCACTTGCTGATGCGCGCCGGTGTCACGCACATCGTGCGCGAGCTGTTGCCCGCCAGCCTCGAGCTGACCCGCGACGCGCTGATCGGACTGGGCATTCCCGACGATCAGGCCCAGCACACCGTCGACACCTTCCGCGCCCACGACGAGCAGGCGCTGATGCGCCAGCTCGAGGTGTTCGGCAACGAGAAGAGGCTCATCCAGACCCTCCAGGAGGCCGCGCTGGAGCTGGAGACGCTCTACGAGGCCGACGAGGATATCGCCACGACCAGCCCCGCCATCGCGGAGCTGAACCACGGCGCGAAGTCAGCCGGCAGGCAAGCGCCACCACCCCGGTAGCCGCGAACGCACCTCGGCGCGCGCGAAGCGGTCGTCCATCAGCACCAGCACGCCGCGATCCCCGGGGTCACGAATTACCCGCCCCGCCGCCTGCACCACCTTGATCAAGCCCGGAATGCGATAGGCATACTCGTCACCGCGACCGAAGCGAGTCTCGAGCCGAGCCTTGAGTGCCTCGTTGAAATCGTCGAAGGGCGGAAGCCCCAGGGTGGCGACGAAGGCGCCGATCAGCCGCTCGCCGGGCAGGTCGATGCCCTCGGCGAAGGCGCCCCCCAATACCGCAAAGCCGATGCTCCGACCGCCACTGGCGAACCCGGCCAGGAAGGCGTCGCGCTCGGCTTCCGGCATGCCGCGTCGCTGGGCGCGCACCGATATCTCTGGCGCCGCCTCTAGAAACCTCGCCATTACCGCCTCTAGATAAGCGAAACTGCTGAAGAATGCCAGGTAATGACCCGGGCGCTGGTGATACTGGCGGGCAAGCTCGTCGACGATGGGCGCGATCGAGGCATCGCGGTCGCGCAGCCGGGTGGAAATGTCGGTGCGGATACGCACCTCGAGTTGGTCCGCGGCGAAGGGCGAATCGACCTCCTGCCAGACGGTATCTGCCGGCAGCCCCAGCAGGTCGCGATGATAGTGGGCGGGACTCAGCGTCGCCGAGAACAGCACCGCCGTTCGTGCCGCGGTGAAGCGCGGCGTCAGAAAGTCCGCCGGCACCAGGTTGCGCAGCCCCAGCACCGCACGACCGCGCCCCGCGCAGGACAGGTCACAGAGCGAATGATCCCCGAAAGACTCGGCGAGACGACAGAACGCGAGCGCCTCGAAGAGTACGTCCTGCAGCGCGGCGCTGGCCTGCTCCGGGTGCTCGCCCAGGTGTTCGGTGATCGCGCTGGCCAGCTGCTGCATCGCGGCGACCAGCTTGCCGGGAAGCGCCTCGAGGAGGCGATAGCTCGAGGTGCCCTGCTCTTGGGACACCGACTCGCGCACGAGGGACTGCCACTGCCGCGAGGCGCGTGCCAGTGGCCGAGACAGCCCCTCGGGTGCCGAGCGGCGCAGGCGGTTGAGGCGCCGCTGGTCCAGCTCGGCGCTGTACATGCCCCTGGCACGCGCCACCAGATTGTGCGCCTCGTCCACCAGCAGGCCGAAACGCCAGCCGTTGGCCTGGGCAAGGCCATGCAGCAGGGCATTGGCATCGAAGTAGTGATTGACGTCACCGACGATCACGTCGCACCAGCGTGCCAGCTCCTGGCCCAGATAGTAGGGGCAAACGCCATAGTCGAGGGCTACCTCGCGCAGGCCCTCGCGGTCGAGCCAGCCCTGCGCCACCGCGGCCTCGCGCGCCGCCGGCAGCCGGTCGTAGAAGCCCGCCGCCAGCGGACAGGCCTCGCCGTGGCAGGCGCGGTCGGGGTACTCGCAGGCCTTTTCCCGGGCCACCAGCTCCAGCACTCGCAGCGGCAAGGCGCCTCTCTCACCCCTCTCACCCCCCTCGACCCCCTCGCCGTCCTCACTCGTCGGTGCGTTGACGCCCAGGCTGACCAGCGCGTCCAGCGCCAGTCGCCGCCCCGGGGTCTTCATGGTCAGGAAGGCGATCCGGTCGAGCGACTGGCGCGGCATGGCCACGAGCA
>DATISN010000203.1:0-3273 GCA_035581765.1 Halomonas sp. | reverse complement strand
ACCAGCGACCCGCGTACCCTGCTGCGCCGCGGCACCGCCGCGGGCCATGCCGAGGTGGACTTCCTGGGCCGCGACGGCCGCCGCTACCGCGCCCGCTGGGCCGTGCGCCGCGCCCGCCAGAAGGCAGACGGCCGCTTGCAGGCCGCGGAACAGTCGCTGCGCGACCTCGACGAGGGCCGCCTGCTGACCACCCAGAAGCGCGAGTTCGACCGCCTGTTGCAAGAGCGCCTGGGGCTCAGCTTCGACCAGTTCACCCGCGCCGTGCTGCTCGCCCAGAGCGAGTTTGCCGCCTTCCTGAAGGCCGACGATAACGAACGCAGCGACCTGCTGGAGCGCCTCACCGGCACCGCCGAATACTCGCAGATTTCCATGGCCGCCTACCGCCGGGCCAGTGAGGCCAGGAAAGCGGTCGACAGGCTCGAGGCCCGACTCGCCGACGACCTGCCCGCCGAGCCTGAAGCCCGCGCCGCGCTGGAACGCACCGCCGACGTCGTCGAGCGTGAACTGAACGCCTCTCAGCAGCAGGCCACCCGGCTGGAAACCCGGGAACGCTGGCATGACGCGGATGCCCGCCTGTCTGACGCCTACGCCGAGGGGCGCCAGCAGCAACAGGACGCAGAGACGCGTTGGCAAGCCCTGGCGCCTTACCGCGCCGACCGTGAGTGGCGCCGCCTGTTCGCCCCCCAGCGCCACCGCCTGGCCCGTCAGGCCGAGCTACCCGGCGAGATCGCCACCCTCGAGACGACCCGCGACCAGACGCAAGAAGCCCTCAAGAAAGCCGAAGGCCATCAGCAGCAAGCCCGCCGGGACCTCACCGCAGCCGAGCAGGCGCTGACCGAGGCCGATACGGCACGCCGCCAGGCCGACCCCGCCCTGCGCGAGGCCCGTGATGAGGCCCAGGCGCTCGCCACCCTGGAAAAACAGCTCGCCGACCTGGAGGCGGCCCGCACCCGGCAGCAGAAACAGACCGAGGCCCTTGCCCGTGAGCACCGCAAGGCCCAGGAAAACCAGCAGGCCCGACAACAGCAGCGCGACGACTGTCTGGCGACCCTCGACAAGCTTATGGGTAACCATACGCATATCGACGATGCTCGCCACGCCGCCCAACGGACTCACGACCTGGCGGCCCATCGCCACCTCGCCGCAGGCGAGATAGCCAGCTGCTGGCGGGAGTTCATCCGCACGGAGCAAGCCCTGCAACAGCTGGTCAGCCGAATCGACACCGACCGGTCGCGTCGGGAGAAACTGCTGGCCGAGGGCCAGAGCGCCCGCCAGCGACTGGACGCGGCGCAGCGCCATTTCGACACGGTTTCCGCGCTGATCGAGCGCAGTCGCGCCGTGCGCAGCGAGAGCGTGTTGCGACTGCGCGAAAACCTGCAGGAAGATGAGCCCTGTCCGGTTTGTGGCGGCCTCGACCACCCCTTGCGACTGTACCCGCCGGCCAACCCAGAGGGCGCCCAACTGGCCGCCCAGGAAGCGGAAGAAGCGCACCAGCTCGACGAAGCGCGGCAGGCTCGCGACACTGTCCAGCGCCTGCGCGATGAGCTGGTAGGCGAATACCGCGCAGCGGAGGCTGCCCTAAAGCAGCACGAGCAGGACATGGATGCGGCCGAACAGCGATGTGGAGCGGCCCGCCAGGCCCTGGAGGCACATCCCCTGCACGGCGAGCTCAACGTGATCGACACGACCGAGCGAGACGCTTGGCTACAGGCTCAGCGCGAGCAGAGTGAAGCCGAACGCCGGCGAGCGCGCCAGACCCTGGATGAGCTGAAGCGAGCCGAGGCCGAGCTGGCTCCACTGGAACAGACGATCCATGAGGGGCGGGTAACGCTGGCGCGCCTGGAGGCCGAGAAGGCAGGCATGGATCATCAGCTGGCCGAACTGGACGAGCAGCTCCCGCCGCTGCGAAAAGAGCGTGATGAGTTCGCCAATAGCCTCGCCGCCCTGCTCGGTGAGCACGCCTCACCGGACGCCTGGCAGCGGCAGCTCGACAACCGCCAGGCCAGCGCGCGCCAGTCGCGCGACGCGGCGCTGGCCTGGCTCCATGACACCCAACAGCAACAGCAACGGCTCGCCCAGCAGGGACAGTACGAGAGTGACCGGCTCGGCGCGCTCGGCAAGGAGCGCGCCACCCTGAACCGCGAGCTGACCGACTGGCGCCGCGCCCACCCCGAACTGGATGACGCCACACTCAAGCGGCTGCTGGCCCAGTCCGACGACGAGGCCAGGCATCAGGAACAGGCAGTGATCGACGTCGAGCAAGCACGCCAGCAGGCCGACGCCACCCTCGCCGAGCGCCGCCAGGCACTGCTCGGCCATCGCCGCGGCCAAGAACTGACCGGGGACGATGCCAGTGACGAAACGCTGCTCAGCGACGCTGTGGAGAACGAGATCCGGCGGCGCCGAGACGCCTTGGCAGACGAGCGCGAGGCGCTCACGTCCCGGCTCGATGCGGCTCAGCGACACCGCGACGAGGCGCTGCATGCTCTGCACGACGACGACCGCCGGCGCACCCGCCAGCAGGCTGGCCAGACCGAGCTGGAAGCGGCCCGCGCCGACTACCGCCGCTGGGGCCAGATCAGCGAGCTGATCGGCTCCGCCGACGGCAAGGCGTTCCGTCGCATTGCCCAGGCCTACAACCTGGAGCAGTTGCTGGAGCACGCCAACATCCACCTCGCCGGCCTCAGCCGCCGCTACCGGCTGGCGCGCGGCGGCAGCCCTCTGGGCCTGCTGGTGGTGGACCACGACATGGGCGACGAACGCCGCTCGGTGCACTCACTCTCCGGCGGCGAGACCTTCCTGGTCTCGCTCGCCCTCGCGCTGGGGCTCGCCTCCATGGCCTCCGGTGAGCTCACCATCGAGTCGCTGTTCATCGACGAAGGCTTCGGCAGCCTCGACCCTCAATCGCTGGCGCTCGCCATGGAAGCCCTGGATGGCCTGCAGGCGCTGGGTCGCCGCGTGGGAGTGATCTCCCACGTGCAGGAGATGCACGAACGCATCCCCGTGCAGATCCAGGTGGAGCCGCTGGGTAATGGCACGAGCCGAACGAGGTTGGTGAGCCAGTAACGTCGTGAAAATGGCTCGTGGGACCCGACATATATGGAAGGGAGTGAGGCGATGGTCACCGAGACTGACAGACAACACCATCAGCGCTGCGTGGAGCTGGCGGAAGAGGCCCTGGAAGCCGGCGACGAGCCTTTCGGCTCGGTGCTAGTGAGTGGCGATGGTGACGTGCTGGTGGAGGACCACAACCACGTTGCTGACGGGGATGCC
>DATISN010000202.1:0-10498 GCA_035581765.1 Halomonas sp. | reverse complement strand
GGCGCAATACGTCTACACCATGAACCGGGTGGGCAAGGTCGTGCCCCCCAAGAAACATATCCTCAAGGATATCTCGCTGTCCTTCTTTCCGGGCGCCAAGATCGGCGTGCTGGGCCTGAACGGCTCCGGTAAATCGACGCTACTGCGCATCATGGCCGGTGTCGATACCGAGTTCGAGGGCGAGGCGCGCCCGATGCCGGGCATCAACGTTGGCTACCTGCCCCAGGAGCCCGAGCTCAACGACGAGAAGAACGTCCGCGATACCGTGGAAGAAGCACTGGGCGAGATCAAGCAGGCTCAGCAGAAACTCGATGCCGTCTATGCGGCCTATGCCGAGCCAGACGCCGACTTCGATGCCCTGGCCGCCGAGCAGGCCAAGCTCGAGAACATCATCGAGGCATCCGACGCCCATAACCTGGACCGCAAGCTGGAAGTCGCCGCCGAAGCGCTGCGCCTGCCGCCGTGGGAGGCCCGTGTCGGCAACCTGTCCGGTGGTGAGCGCCGCCGTGTAGCCCTTTGCCGGCTGCTGCTGTCAAATCCCGACATGCTGCTGCTCGACGAGCCCACCAACCACCTGGACGCCGAGTCGGTGGCCTGGCTGGAGCGCTTCCTGCACGACTATTCCGGCACAGTGGTGGCGATCACCCACGACCGCTATTTCCTCGACAACGTGGCCGGGTGGATTCTCGAGCTCGACCGCGGCCAGGGCATTCCCTTCGAGGGCAACTACTCCGACTGGCTCGCGGCCAAGGAACAGCGCCTGGAGCGGGAGGCCAAGCAGGAGGCCTCCAAGAACAAGGCGATCAAGCAGGAACTCGAGTGGGTGCGCAGCAATGCCAAGGGCCGCCAGGCCAAAAGCAAGGCGCGCCTCAACCGCTTCGAGGAGATGCAGTCCGGCGACTTCCAGAAGCGTAACGAGACCAACGAGATCTACATTCCGCCCGGCCCGCGCCTGGGCGACAAGGTCATCGAGTTTCACGACGTGGCCAAGGCCTTTGATGGCCAGCTGCTCTACGAGAAGCTGTCGTTCAGCATCCCCAAGGGCGCCCTCGTCGGCATCGTCGGCGGCAATGGCGCCGGCAAGTCGACGCTGTTCAAGCTGATCACCGGCCAGGAAACCGCTGATGCCGGCGAGGTGGTGCTCGGTGACACGGTCGACATCGCCTATGTCGAGCAGTTGCGCGACGCGCTCGACAACAAGCAGACGGTGTGGGAAGCGGTATCCGACGGCCAGGACATCCTCAACATCAACGGCTACGAGGTGTCATCGCGGGCCTATGTGGGCCGCTTCAACTTCAAGGGCAACGACCAGCAGAAGCGCCTGTCGGAGTTATCGGGCGGTGAGCGTGGCCGGCTGCAGCTCGCCCAGACCCTCAAGCAGGGCGCCAACGTGCTGCTGCTCGACGAGCCATCCAACGACCTGGACATCGAGACCCTGCGTGCGCTCGAAGAAGCGCTGCTGGCCTTCCCCGGCTGCGCGATGGTGATCTCCCACGATCGCTGGTTCCTCGACCGGATCGCCACGCATATTCTCGCCTTCGAGGGCGAGTCGCAGGTGGCGTTCTTCGAGGGTAACTACACCGAGTACGAGGCCGATCATCGCAAGCGGGTCGGTAACGACACCCCGCACCGCATGAAGTACAAGCGTATTGACGCTTGATGGCTCGCTGGCCATGCTGAAACATTAGCCCCGTCTGTTGTCTTGCAGGCGGGGCTTTTGCTGGTTGGTGGGTGCTGTCGGCTGGTTCTTTTCCCCTCTCGTGTCGCCCTGCAAGGATGTCTCGATGATCGTTCTGTTCAACTACCCGCTGCAGGTGACCAAGGCGTTTCGCCAGAGTATCGCCTATCTGCCAAGCCTGCTGGCGATGGGCTACTTTCTGATCGGATTGCTCGCGGTAGTACCGCACGAAGGCTTCATCTCGACGCCCGGTTGGCTCGACTTCGTGCGCTTCAACGACACCGATACCCTGCGCACGCTGCTCTCGACGCTGATTGCCGGGATGATCTCTCTGGTGGTATTCAGCTTCTCGATGGTGATGTCGGTGCTCTCCCAGGCCGGCGGCCAGTTTTCCCACAAGCTGGTCTTTGGCCTGGTGACCGAGCGCCACCATCAATGGGTGCTGGGCAACTATCTGGGCACCATCCTGTTCATACTGATGCTCCTGATGGTGCCGGAAAACGACGGCTCCCCCGGCACATGGCGCTCGCTTGCCGCCTATCTGGGGGCGGCCATGGTCATCCACTGCCTCGCCCTGTTCGTCTACTTCATTCATAAGGCCTCCCAGACGGTTCAGGTCAACTCGGTGGTCGCCGGTCTGCATCTGGCCACGTGCCGTTCGCTGGCCAGGCTGAAGCACCGCCAGCAGTCGCCCCGCTACATGCGCGTATCCGCCTCGACACCGGCGCCGGTGCCCGCGTCATGCCACCGCTTCGAGATTTGCTCTCGCCGCACGGGCTTCATCCAGAATGCCGATTTCGCCCGGCTCGCCGAGCTTGCCGCCCGCCTCGACGGGGTGATTCATCTGAATTTTTCCCCGGGGGACTTCACCCTGGAAGATTTTCCGCTGCTGTATGTCGACGCGCCCGACGAGCCCGACCGCGACTGGGCTGACGAGGCGCTGGCGCACCTGCTCTATGGCGAGGGGGAATCGATTGAGGACATCCATGTACACGGCATGACTCAGCTGATGGAAATGGCCATAAAGGCGCTGTCTCCCGGCATTAACGACCCGGGCACCGCGCGCCTGTGCATCAACCAGTTGACCGACCTGCTGCGCCGCCGGCTGGATTTCGCCCCCTGCAACGCCATGGTGGATCAGCACAATCGGTTGCGCGTCAGCTGGCCGGCAGAAAGCTTCGAGAGCCTGATCTACCGGGTGTTCACGCCGATTCTTCATTACGGACGGGACGATATCACCATCGGCCTGAGCCTGCTGAAGGCCGTGAAGAGCCTCTCGCTCTATGCACGAGACGCGGACAGGCGACTCCTGCAGACACATGCCGACCGCATCATCGCCACGCTGGCCGACGCCGCCGACCATCGGCTGGATCGCGACTTCATCAACGCCCGCCTGAACATCGGCGAGCATTGCCTCGCGCTGCCCGACCACTTGGACTACCGAGAATAGGTTATCGAGAACAGGTTATCGAGAACAGGCAGTAGCGAATGGGCTATCGAGAATAGGCTATCGCGAGTAAAACCTCGGCTCGCCTGCGGGGCGGGTCTTGAAACGCCGATGCAGCCAGAGGTACTGCTCGGGATGCTTGCGGATGGCCGCTTCGATGATGGTATTGATGCGCGTGGCGTCGGCCACCTCGTCGCCACTGGGAAAGTCCTCCAGGGGCGGCAGGTACTCCATGGTGTAGGTGCGATCATCCGGGTTGCGATGAAAGATCAATGGAATCACCGGCGCCCCGGTCATCTGCGCTATGCGTGCGGTCATCCTTACCGAGGCCGCCTGGATGCCGAAGAAAGGCGCGAAGACGCTGGCGTCGCGGCCGAAGTCCTGGTCCGGCGAATACCAGACGCCATGCCCGGCCTTGATTCGCCGGACCACCCCGCGCAGGTCGTGACGATCCAGGGTGGCGTCGAAGTAATCCTGACGGGCGCGACCCATGAAGCGGTCGAAGAGCGGGTTGTTGTGGGGGCGATAGACGGCGTCCGCGCGGAAGAACAGCGAGTGCAGCGCCGCGCCCAGATCGAGGGTCGAGAAGTGCATGCCCAGGATCAGCGCGCCCTGCCCCTGGCGTTGCAGCCGGGCCATGTGCGCCTGGCCCTTGAAGATCACCCGATGGCGCAGGTGCTCGGGGTCGCGACACCAGGCCGTGGCAGTCTCGAGGATGCCGATGCCGTTGGCCCGAAAGATGTCCTTGACCAGTGCACGCTGCTGCGCGTCACGCAACTCGGGAAAGCACAGCCGGATATTGGTTTCGGTAATTCGTCGCCGCCGTCCGGCGAACCGATGGGCCAGGCGACCGATACCCGCGCCGATCCAGAGCCTGAGCCGCCAGGGCAGCCAGGCGGCGACATGCATGGCGCCGATGGCCAGCCAGGTGGACCAGTAGCGGGGATGGGAAAATGAAGGGGGTCGGTCTTTGCGTGGCATGCCCTGGCTCGATGACGTTGAGGACGTGGGTGACGATAGATAGATAAAGAGAAAGCGCTCAATCAGCGCCGCCATGATACCGTCTCGGCACCCGCGGCAGCACCCCGGTGAGCAGGGTGTAGCTGATGGTGTCACAGTGGCGGGCCACCTCGTCAACGGACAACATCTCTCCCGTAGCGGCGCGACCCCACAACACCACCTCGCTGCCGATATCGGCGTCGGGAATGTGGGTGATGTCGACCGTGAGCATGTCCATCGACACCTTGCCGGCGAGGGCCGCGCGGCGCCCCGCCACCAGCACCGGCGTGCCGTCTGCGGCGTGCCGGTCGTAGCCATCGCCATAGCCGCCCGCCACCACCGCGATGCGCGAGGGACGAGGGGCCTTCCAGCGCCCGCCGTAGCCGACCGGCTCACCGGCGGCGAGCGTCTGCACGGCGATGATCGCCGAGCGCAGGGTCATGACCGGCCGTAACTGACGGCTCGTCTCGCTGGAGGCTTCCAGTGGGTCGCTGCCGTAGAGCATCACGCCAGGGCGATTCCAGGCGCCGTGAGCCTGTGGCCTGGCCAGCGTCGCCGGCGAGTTGGCCAGGCACAGCGGCGCGTCGAGTCGCCCGGCCAGCTTGCGCAACACGGCCATCTGTCGATGGAAGTAGCCGGCGTCCATGGCGTCGGCGGTCGCGAAGTGGCTCATCAGGTGCAGGTCACTTGCCTGCTCCGGCGACGCCGCCAACCGCGCCCAAACCGCCTCGACCCGGCCGGGGGCGAAACCGAGGCGGTGCATGCCGGAATCGACCTTGAGCCAGACCGGAATCGGGCGGGCGGGACGATAGGCAAACAGCGCCTCGACTTGCCAGTCGCTGTGCACGACCATCCACAGGTTCAGCGCCTCGACATCACGAAGCTCCGAGGCCTCGAAGATGCCCTCCATCAGCAAGAGGGGCGTGGTAATGCCCGCCGCCCGCAGGCTCGCCGCCTCCTCCAGACAGGCCACGGCCAAGGCCGGGGCCAGGCCATCGAGGGCGCGGGCGCAAGCAATGGCGCCGTGCCCGTAGCCATCGGCCTTGAGCACGGCGAGGGTGCGACTGTGGGGAGCGAAGTCTCGGGCGAGGCGGTAATTGTGCCGCAGAGCGTCGAGGTCGATATCGGCGTTCAGCGGCCGGCTCATGCCAGACGTTTCCTCATTCGAAGATCGCGTCCAGCGAGAGCCCCTGCTTGTCGAGAACTCGGCGCAGCTTCTTGAGGGCCTCGACCTGGATCTGTCTGACCCGTTCGCGCGTCAGGCCGATCTCCTCGCCCACCTGCTCGAGGGTCGCCGCTTCATGCCCACGCAGGCCGAAGCGGCGCACGACCACCTCCATCTGCTTTTCGGTGAGCTCGGCGAGCCAGTCGTCGACGTGCTGCTTGACGTCGCCGTCGACCAGGCAGGATTCGGGACCCTGATCGTTGTCGTCGGCCAGCGTGTCGATCAGGGGCTTGTCGCTTTCGCCGCCCATCGGATAGTCCACCGACGACACGCGCTCGTTGAGCCCCATCATCTTCTTGACGGCCTCCACCGGTTTGTCGAGATAGTCTGCAATTTCCTCGGCGGTGGCCTCGTGATCGAGCTTCTGGGTCAGCTCGCGTGCCGCCCGCAGATAGATGTTGAGTTCCTTCACGACATGGATCGGCAGGCGGATCGTGCGGGTCTGGTTCATCAGCGCCCGCTCAATGGTCTGGCGAATCCACCAGGTGGCATAGGTGGAGAAGCGAAACCCGCGTTCGGGATCGAACTTCTCGACAGCGCGTATCAGCCCGAGATTGCCCTCCTCGATGAGGTCGAGCAGCGTCAGGCCGCGATTGAGATAGCGCCTCGCGATCTTGACCACCAGGCGCAGGTTGGATTCGATCATCCGCGAACGGCCCATTGGGTCGCCCTGCTGGGAAAGGCGTCCGTAGAAGACCTCCTCTTCCGGCGTCAAGAGCGGCGAGAAGCCGATCTCGTTCAGATAGATCTGGGTGGCATCAAGGCTGTGATGGTGGCGGTCCTCGCGATTCAGCGCCTTCTCGAAGGCCGTCTCGTCGACGCTTGCCACCTCATCGAGCTGCGGCTCGTCGTCCTCCCTCTCGATGGCGTCATCATCGGCTTCTTCGATCTTGTCGAGATTCACATCCTGAAGATCCCGTTCAAGCATGCTCATCAATCATTACCCCTTGGTTGCGTCCAAGAGCCGCTAGTCCCTTGGCGGATGGATCGGCGCAAACTTTTTTTTGGTGTGCCTCAGCGATGCATCGGTCGTGTCACCCAGCGCCGGGCATCCTGTATCGCCACACCTGCATTAATTATAATTAAATAACCACCTTCAGAGCGTCTTGCTCGGCTTTCCCTGCCGCCCCCCACCGTATCTGCAAGATGTGTCTGCAAGATGAAAGGCTCCTATCAATCTCAGCGTGACGGAAGGAAGTCAAGGGGATTTTCAGGCTGGCCGTCCTTGCGAACCTCGAAATGGAGTCGAGTGTCCTCGGCGTCACTGTTGCCCATCGTGGCAATGGTTTCGCCGGCCTCGACCACGTCGTTTTCCTTGACCATCAAGGTGTCGTTGTGGGCGTAGGCACTGAGGAACTGATCGTTATGCTTGAGCAGAATCAGGTTGCCATAGCCCCTGACGCCGCTGCCTGCATAGACCACGATACCTGGGCCGGCCGCCTTGACAGGTTGCCCCTTTTGCCCGGCGATATCAATCCCGGCGGTGATGCTCCCGCCGTCACCGAACTGACCGACGACGTCGCCCTCCACCGGCCACTGCCACGGCACGTCATCGACCGGTGTGTAGGTACGCCCGGAGCGCTGTTCAGACGCCGGATCACCGGCAACCGAGGTACCGGCATCCTCCTGTTCCGGCGCCGCTTCCTCGCCACTGGCGACGGGGTCCGTCGCGCTCTCCTGCGTCTCGGTGGCCGGCTCATCCTGCATGGCATCATCCGCCTCGGCCATGGCGACCTGCTGGCTCTCGGTCTCCTGAGTCGCCTCGCGGGCGACGCGTTCCGCCGCGAGAGCCTCGCGCTCGGCGACATCGCGCTCGCCTAGCGCGCCATCGGCGCCGGGGCTTTCGAAGTTGTAGACGGGACCGGGGCCATCATCGGAACCGCTCACCGCCGCGGCGCCCAGCATGGCGGCCTCGCTCGGCCCCTCGGCGTCGGGGTCGCCGACGGCGTCTTCCAGCGGCCTGGCCGACAGCCGGCGGTTGCGATCGATGGCCTCATCGTCGGGCCGCAGCCAATCGGCACCGTCGTCCGATTCGTCGGCCGCGCCAAGCCCGGTGGCGACGACGCCGCGCGGTTCGCTGTCGGCATCGTCGCCGGCGTCTGAGGAGGCCTGCGCCTGGCCGTCACCGCTCAAAACCAGCCGCTGGCCGGGCTCGATGCGGTAGGGAGGGCCGATACGATTGCGCTGGGCCAGGTCGCGATGGTCCATATTGTGCCGCCAGGCGATGCCGTAGAGCGTATCGCCGGGCTCGACGGTGTAATCGGAGGAGGAGGAATCCGCACGACTGGCCGACAGGTCGCGGACCTGTACGGATGGCTCCTGAGCCTGTTGGGCGGCGCAGCCGGCCATTGCCAGAGACAGGCTGGAAATCAGCAAAACCTTACGCATCGGAGCCTTCCTCCTTGTTGGTTCGAGATGAGGGTGAATGAGGAGTCGCATCCGACCGGGATGGTGGGCCGCCCTGGTCGGCTGGCCGTGAAGCGCGGTCGTCGGCTCCTACAGGCGACAGCGTCCGCCCCGTGCGAGCCAGCCAGAGCACCAGTGCCGAGCCTATCAGGATCAGCACCACGATGCCGCCGAGTTGTGCGCTTTCGCCTGTCAGCAGGGCGTAGTCACCAGGCGTCAGGTAACGGTAATCCAGGGGAATCATCTGGCCCTCCGGGCCCAGCTGGTAGCGTACCAGCTCTCGCCAGGGCCAGAGTACCGGCAGCGAGCCGATGATGAAGCCCACCAAGAGCTGAAGCGTGGCCGTGTGGTGGTGTTCCAGCAGCCAGGAGAGCAGCCGCGAGAAGAAGAAGAGACCGAAAAGGCAGCCCAGCCCGAAGATGCTCAGCAGGCCGACGTCGAAGCCACGAATGCCGTCCATGACGGTGCCGTAGAGCCCCATGGTCAGCAGCAGGAAGCTACCCGAGACGCCGGGCAGCAGCATGGCGCTGATGGCGATCGCCCCGCCCAGCATCAGCGTCAGGTTCTGGCTACCGAGCATCCCGATGACCGGCATCAGAGAGGGCAGCCAATGCGCCAGCACCAGCCCGATGACCAGCGGCAGGATATGCCACCAGCGCCAGTCGGCGGGATGCCGGCTCACCACCATCGCCGAGGCGGCCACCAGGCCGAAGAAGAAGCCGTTGAGCAACAGCGGGTGGTCTTCCATCAGCCAGACCACCAAGTGTGCCACGCTGATCAGGCTGATGGCGACCCCCGCCAGCAGGGGGATGAGGAAAGGCAGATTCAGATGCATCGCCAGGCCCTTCAGGCCGCCGCGACGCCAGGCGCCAAAGGCGGAGGGGCCGAACTGCTTGATGCTGTGAATCAGTTCCTCATAGATGCCGGTGACGAAGGCGATGGTGCCGCCAGAGACGCCGGGCACCGCGTCGGCCGCCCCCATGCCGGCGCCCCTGAGAAAGATACCGAGATAACGCTTCAACAGCTGACTCCTTTCAACGAATGACGCCTTCCAGCAACGGCACGAAGCGTACCGCTTCCAGTCGCTGATGTTCGAATGCCGAGCCCCGGCGACGCACCCGGGTCAGCCACTGTCGCCCCTGCGCATCGGCCAGGGGCGTGATCAACACGCCGTTATCCGCCAGCTGCGCGAGCAGCGGCGCGGGCATCTTGCCGGCGCAGGCCGTGAGCAGGATGATGTCGAAGGGCGCCTGTTCTTGCCAGCCGTGTCCCCCGTCGGCCAGACGCAGCCGGATATTGCTTGCCTGCAGCAGACGCAGCCGTTGCCCGGCGCGACGATGCAGGGCATTGATTCGTTCTACCGACCAGAGTTCCGGCACCAGGCGCGACAATACCAGGGTCTGGTAACCGGAGCCGGTGCCCACCTCGAGCACGCGAGACGGCTGTTCCTGGATCACCAGCTCGGTCATCCGCGCCACGATCCACGGCTGCGACAGGGTCTGGCCGTAACCGATGGGCAGCGAAGTGTCCTCGTAGGCGCGATGCGACAGCGCCTCGTCGAGAAAGAGATGGCGCGGCTCGCGCGCCATGACCTCGAGGACCCGCGGGTCGCGGATGCCCTGATCGGCCAGGCGGGCCGCCATGCGGTCGCGAGTGCGCTGCGACGTCATGCCGATGCCGCGCAGCGGGTCGAGCCCGGGTTCAGGTGAGTGCATTCAGCCAACCCTGCACATCGTCGAGCGCCGCGTGGCGTGTCAGGTCAGTCTGCAGCGGCGTGATCGACACGAAGCCCGCCTCCACGGCGGCGAAATCGGTATCCGCGCCGTCGTCGGCGTTCTCGCCCGCCGCGGCGATCCAGTAGCGCTTGCGCCCCCGGGGGTCGAATACCTCCAGCGGACGCGCGGCAGGCCCCCGATAACCCATGCGTGTGACCCGAAAGCCCTGGATGTCTTCCCACGGCAGGTCGGGCACATTGACATTGAGCAGGCTGCGCGGCGGCAGGGAAAGCTGTTCCGCCGCCCCGATCAGGCTCGCCGCCACCCGACCGGCGGTGTCGAAATGCCGCGCGCCGACCAGCGACATGGCGATGGCCGCCATCCCCAGGTTGCGCCCCTCCATGGCCGCGGCCACGGTGCCGGAATAGAGCACGTCGTCGCCCAGGTTGCCGCCATGGTTGATGCCGGAGATCACCAGGTCGGGCTTCTCGTTCCAGACGCCGTTGACGCCGAGGTAAACGCAGTCGGCCGGGGTGCCGTCGACGCTGTAGAAACCATTGTCCAGCGAAGACAGCGCCAACGGACGGCTCAGGGTCAGGGAATTGCTGGCGCCGCTCTTGTCACGATCCGGCGCCACCACGCGCAGCTTGGCATGGGGCAACAGGGCCTCGTAGAGGGCGAGCAGGCCCGGTGCATGCACGCCATCGTCGTTGGAAAGCAGCAATCGTCGCATGGAGTGTCCTCGTTGGCCTCCCGGCTCAAAGGCCGGGGTGCGTGATCAATTCGCGCAGCACCGCGGTGGCGAAGGCGCCCCTGGGCAGACTGAACATCAACAGCGCCTCGCCGCCAGCAGGACCCGTGTGACGCTCGAGTGTCGGGTCGGCCAGCGCCAGGCGCAGCGACCGGCGCGCGAGACGCACGCCCGCCTGTTCAAGCCCCCGGCACAGCCCCGGATAGCGGGCAGGGAGCGTCGCCTCGACGGCACGCGCCTCGCCCCCGGCCACCGAGTCCCCGACGCCCCACAGCAC
>DATISN010000201.1:0-10139 GCA_035581765.1 Halomonas sp. | reverse complement strand
GTGGATCATCTGCATCCGGGGCGGCGGATCATCCGCGACCTGGTGCAGAGCAAGTCGCGCTAACCTTCTTCCTCGTCATCGGCCAGATCGCGACCGAAACTGCGCCACTGGGCGAGGGTCATCACTTCGGTGGTTTCGGTCTGCAGGTCGTGGGCGATCAGCAAGTCGCCGCGCTCCAGTTGCGTCTTGAGCTGGCCTACCCAGCCACGCATGCCCTCGCCGGTGTCGGTGGTGTCGTAGCCCTGGCGGGTGACGAAGGCTTCCAGCAGGGCGTCCAGGGTCTCGCCCGGCAGCATGCGGTACGGTACCTCGATAAAGCGTCCGTCGTTCATGGCGTCTCCTCCTCACCCGGTGAGTCCGTGCGCTCCCAGGCCGCCAATCGGGCCAGGAAAGTGGCCTCGTCGATCACCTCGACGCCGAGCTGGCCGGCCTTCTCAAGCTTGCTGCCGGCGGCCTCGCCGGCCACCACGCAGGCGGTCTTCTTCGAGACGCTGCCCGCCACCTTGGCACCCAGCGCCTGCAGGCGCGCCTTACCTTCGTCTCGGGTCATGTCCTCGAGGGTGCCGGTGAGCACCCAGGTCTGCCCTGTCAGCGGCTGAGGGCGCTCGGCGATGATCTCCTCTTGCCACGTCAGTCCACAGGCGAGCAATGCCTCGATGGTCTCGCGATTATGCGGCTGGCGAAAAAACGTATGCACATGCGCCGCCACGATCGGTCCCACGTCGTCGACCGCCTCCAGCGTGTCGATGGGCGCTTCCATCAGTGCGTCCAGGTTACCGAAGTGACGTGCCAGGTTGGCGGCGGTCGCCTCGCCCACCTCGCGGATGCCGAGGGCGAAGATGAAACGCGCCAGTGTCGTCTGCTTGGCGTTCTCCAGCGCGGCCACCAGTTTCTCGGAGGACTTCTCCGCCATGCGCGGAAGCGTAGCGAGGCGCTCGGCCTCGAGCCGAAAGAGATCGGCCGGCGACGACACCCAGTCGAGCTCGACGAGCTGGTCGATGAGCTTTTCCCCCAGGCCGTCGATGTCCAGTGCCCGCCGCGAGGCGAAGTGCTTGAGCGCTTCCTTGCGCTGCGCCGGGCAATACAGCCCGCCGGAGCAACGCGCCACGGCCTCGCCGTCCAGCCGCTCGATCTCGGCACCGCAGATCGGGCAGCGCACCGGAAAGACGATCTCTCGGGCATCGGCCGGGCGCTGGTCCTCCAGCACCCGCACCACCTTGGGAATCACGTCGCCGGCGCGGCGGATGGCCACCATGTCACCGATCATCACGCCCAGGCGCAGGATCTCGTCGGCATTGTGCAGCGTGGCGTTGGAGACGGTGACGCCGGCCACCGAGACGGGGGCGAGACGCGCCACTGGCGTGATCGCGCCGGTACGCCCGACCTGGAACTCGACCTCATCGAGGCGGGTGGTCGCCTCCTGGGCGGGAAACTTGAAGGCGATGGCCCAGCGCGGCGCTCGGGCGACAAAACCCAGCTCGCGCTGAAGGCGCAGATCGTCGACCTTGATGACCGCCCCGTCGATGTCGTAGCCAAGGCCGTCGCGCTTCTCACCCAGGCGCCGGCAATAGTCGATCACCCCCTCGGCGCCCTCGACCACCTCGAGAGCGGCGTTGGTACGAAAGCCCAGCCGGGCCAGGCGAGCCATCAACTGGCTGTGGGTCGTCTCCTTGGGCGCCGGCTCGAGGCGCGCGACCTGGTAGGCGTTGAACTGCAGCGGCCGGGTCTTGGTGATCTGCGGGTCGAGCTGGCGCAGGCTGCCCGCAGCCGCGTTGCGCGGGTTGGCGAACACCTTGCCGCCTTCATCACGTGCGAGCTGGTTCAGCGCCTCGAAGCCGGCATGGCTGATGATGACCTCGCCACGCACCTCGAGTCGCTCGGGATACGCGTCGCCGCGCAGCTTCAGGGGGATCGAGCGCAGGGTGCGCAGGTTGGACGTGACGCCCTCACCGGTGCGGCCATCGCCCCGCGTGGCGCCGCTCAACAGGCGTCCCTGCTCATAGACCAGCGATACTGCGGCGCCGTCCAGCTTGGGCTCGCAGCAGAAGGCCAGCCGCTCGGCGTCGATTTCCAGGCGCTCGGCCACCCGCTTGACGAAGGCGGCGAGCTCCGATTCGTCGAAGGCGTTATCCAGGGACAGCATCGGCACGGCGTGCTGCACCTTGGGGAAGCCGGCATCCGGCGTCGCCCCGACGCGCTGGGTGGGAGAATCCGGCGTCACCAGTTCCGGATGGCGCGTCTCGATTTCCTGGAGCTGGCGCAGTCGGCGATCATAGTCGACATCGGTGAGCTGCGGCTCGTCGAGCACGTAGTAGCGATAGTTGGCGTCGTCGAGCTCGGCGCGCAACCGCGCGACCTCGGCGAGAATGTCCTTGTCGGGCTGGGTCATTGAGTCCTGGTTCCCGGTTAAGCAAGGCCTCGAAGCTCGAAGCTCGAAGCCAGCGTGATTGCTAAGCTTATCAAAGCGACAACCCCCGGTGGGACGCCACCGGGGGTTGCCTTTCAGCTTCAAGCTTACAGCTTACCGCTAATTCATCTGATAGCGGTTGAGGCGGTTGCGGCGCTCGAACTCCTGCACGCGCTGGCGGGCGAAGCCCACCGTCTGTGCCGTCATCACGCTGTGATTCTCGTCCTTGAGCTCGCCGCCCAGGTGGCGAACGATCACCATGGCGGTTTCGACCATGGCTTCGAAGGCCGCCGCGGTATCGCTGGCGCCGGGCAGCGGCATCAGCAGCGTCACGCCGGTGGTCCGGAAATCGTCCATGGACTCGATGGGAAAAGTACCCGGCTTGAGCACGTTGACCATCGAGAACTGAAGCTGGCTTTCCGGGTCCTCGGTCTCGAAACGATGGAAGATGCCCATGTCGCGGCTGTAGCGAAGCCCGCAGGTCAGCATCAGGTCGAGCAACGCCGTACCGGAGAACCCCTGCTCGTCGCGTGACATGACGCTGATGACGATGATCTCCTCGGCATGACTCAAGGCATGACGGGCATGCTCGGCGCTGACGTCATGACGCAGGGCCTTCTCGAGGACCGGGTGCGCACGCACGACCTCGCTGCCGGCGTCCGCATCGCTCGAGGGCTCGTTAGCGGTAGCCGGGGTGGCACCCGACGGGGCAAACAGCGGATCGTCGTCATCGGCCTGGGCGATCTGGTCGGCCTCGCGACGACGCCGTTCGGCTTCCTGCAACGCCTTGTCTTTCGCCGCCTGCTCCTGAGCCTGGCGGCGCAGCTCGGCATCGCGGGTGGCTTGGTGGCTCCTTTCCTCTTCACGGCGTTCCTTGCTGATCCGCTTCTGTTCGCGACGATCGGCCATCCCCTGCTGAAACGTGGCGAACGAGCGCTGCATGCTGGCGCCCACACGTCGAGAACCGCTCATGAAGGAATCCCCGACGCCATCGAGATCCACCAGCCGGTAGCGCTCGGTCTCCTGGCTGTCGTCGTGGTCGTCGGGATCGGCTGCCAGCCGGGTCTCGGTATCGCTCACGGCGAAATCGTCGCGATCATCGTCCAAGGCGGAGAGGCTGGGCTCGCGGCGCGTTTCGACGTTGCTGACGCTCTCGATCTCGGCATGACGGGACTTACCGACAGCATTGTCAGCCTCATCGGAGGCCACTGGGCGCTCGCGCATGGGGTGCGTCGGAGAAGCCTCGCGAGCCGGTTGACGCGCCGGCTCGATGGCAGGGGAAGCCGCAAAGGTTGGCGCAGAAGCCTTGGCCACCACCGCCTCAGCGGGCTCAGGCCTCATGCCGGCGGGCGGCGATGATTGACGAGACAGCGAGGATTCTCGGGCCTCCACATCGACCCGCGACTCACCGAAGCCGGCGAGCACGCGCGAGCCGCCAGGATGCGCCTGGCGCTGCAACTTGGGCTTGGCCTGGACACCGTCCGTTTCCGCGGGCCGGATGACGCGCGCCCCGCCATTAGGCAGTTCCCAATTGATTTCGGCCGCCCGGGCCGCTGCTTCGGGATCGACACTGGGGTCTTTCGCGTCTTCCGGGACCTCGTCAAGACGAGGGATTCGACGCTGTCGCTGCAGGCGGCGCACACCATCGATCACGATGAGCGTCACCAGAGCCAATCCCAGAATGATCAGCCACTCTCTAAGTTCCATGGGTCGTCATGCCTTTTGCTAAGGCGCCATGCCTGATGGTTGTTCGTCAACAGCATAGCGCGATTGCCAAAAAAAGGGCCACTTTTTTAATTGTCAAGCTCAAAAACTTGCTTACCTAACTTGACGCCGCCCTGTGCAATCGCCCTGCGTTTCTCCCTAATACATCCATGCAATGCAGCATTATTACCTTCCTTGTTACCCTGTTTCCCATTGACGTTCAAGCTTGTCAGGCCTCGGCCAGGGCTGCGGCTTCCTCGACCCCGACCGCCACCAGACGTGAAACCCCCGGCTCCTGCATGGTGACACCCATCAGCCGTTCCGCTGCCTCCATGGCAATCTTGTTATGCGTAATATAAATAAACTGCACCGTCTCGGACATCTCTTTAACCAGCCTTGCATAGCGCCCGACATTGGCATCATCGAGTGGCGCATCCACCTCATCGAGCATGCAGAAAGGCGCCGGATTGAGCTGGAAGATGGCAAAGACCATCGACAGAGCGGTCAATGCCTTTTCACCCCCGGAAAGCAGGTGAATGGTGCTGTTTTTCTTGCCGGGAGGGCGTGCCATGATCGCCACCCCCGTCTCCAGCAAATCATCGCCGGTCAGCGTCAACCATGCGGTTCCACCACCGAAGACCCTGGGAAAAAGCATCTGCAGACCGGCATTGACGCGCTCGAAGGTATCACGAAACCGCGTGCGGGTTTCCTGGTCGATGCGACGGATCGCCCGGTCGAGCGTCTCCAGTGCCTCGCTCAGTTCGTTGTGCTGGGCTTCCAGATAGTCACGCCGCTCGGCCTGCTGATCGTATTCCTCGATCGCCGCCAGGTTGATCGCCCCCAGCCGGCGGATCCTTTCGCCGAGCGCCTCGAGCCGCTGCTGCCAGGCGGCGTCGGTCGCCTCGGGGTCCAGCGATTCGCTGAGCGCCACCGCGTCATGGCCCAGTTCGCGCAGATGCTCGTCCTGGGTGTCAGCCTTGAGCGCCAACGCCTGGACCTGCATGCGCCCTTCCTGCAGGCGTTCGCGAATGCCCTCGAGGCTGCGCTCATGGCCTTGCCGCGCCTGTTCATCCTCGCGCAGCCGCTCGACCAGCTCGGCGGTCCGACTTCGTACCGCATTGAGCGCGCCTTCTTCCCGCTCGCGGCGATCCAGGAGTTCATCGAGACGCTCGTGGCGCTCTTCTTCGGGCTCGCGGAGCCCCTCGCGTTCCATTTCGAGATCGCAGATGCGCTGCTCCAGACGCTCGCGTGTCTCACCGGCGCGGCCCCGCTGCTCGGCGAGGCCGGCACGCTCGGTGATCAGCCGCTGCTCGTCCAGGGCGAGCTGCTGCGCCTGTTCGGCCAGCGGACGCTGTCGGCTGCGCAGCCCCATCAGGCGTTCGCGCGCCTCGCGGCGCCCGCGCTCGAGGCGCTCGCGCTGAAGCGCCCCGTCTTCCAGCCGCGTCATGGCCTGCTGCCAGAGGTCTCGCTCTTCCTCCTGCCTCAGCACCGTCTCCTCGCGCGACTCGGCTAGGACAGCGAGTTCTTCGGCGAGTTCGGCCGAGCGACCCTCAAGATGCTCGAGTCGGCTGGAAAGGCCACTGTCCTGCACCGCCAGCTGCTGGCGCGTCTGGTCCAACCCACGCTCTTCCAGGCGACACGCTTCCAGGTCGGCGTCGGTCTGCTCGACACGCTCGGTTGATGCTTCCAGGCGGTCCTGCTGCTCGGCCAGGCGCGCTTCGCAGCGCACCAGCGACTCCCTGACCTCGCTTTCACGCCGGCGGCTGACCAGCAAGCCATCGAGCCCATCACCCTGACCGCGATGGCGCACCCAGTCGCGTCCCAGCCAGAGCCCATCGGCGGTCATCAGGCTCGCGCCGGGTGCAAGGCTCGCACGCTTTTCCCAGGCGAGGTCACGCGAGGCCACGCACTGGATCTCGGCCAGCCACTGGCCGGCCGCTCCGGCGCCCCGGACGCGAGCGGCCAGGCTATCGGCCGGCGCCGGCGGTTGCACGTCTTCGAGCAGGCCGAGCTCGCCGGGGGCGGCGTCGAGCGCGGCGTGTCCCGA
The DNA here is from genome assembly GCA_035581765.1 of Halomonas sp. GTDB lineage: Bacteria > Pseudomonadota > Gammaproteobacteria > Pseudomonadales > Halomonadaceae > Halomonas. The sequence goes on along the minus strand of DATISN010000201.1, from coordinate 3,981 downwards.
AGCGAGAAACGCGTCGAGCGAGGTCAAGCGGGCGCGCAGCCAGGGCGCGAGCACCCAGGACACGGCGTCCTCCCAACCGGCATCGACCTCGAGCCGTTCGCCCAACCGCGGCAATGCCTCCAGGCGATGCTCGGCCAGGTGGGCGTCCATCGCCTCGTCATGATTGGTCAGCGCCGCCTCGATCAACGCCTCCAGCGAGGCCAGCTCACCCTGCAGGGTGCTTCGGCGCTGGCGTTCGTCTTCGCGCTCTGCCTCGGTGAGGCGGGTCTGTTCGCGGGCCGCGTCGCGGCTCGCCTGCAGCTGGTCGCGGCGGGCCTCCTGAGCCTCTCGCTGCAGGTCCAGTTCGGCCAGACGCTCGGCCAGCTCGCGGCGTTGTTCGCTGAGCAGGGCGATATCGGGTAGCTCTTCATATTGCTGGTGGCGGCGGCGCTCGTCGGCATCGAGGCGCTCCAGGCGGCTCTCGATCTCGCGCAGGCGGTCCTGACGGCGCTCGGCCTCGCGGCTGGCCTCGCGCCACTGTTCGCTGAAGGCTTCCCAGGCGGCATCGGCCTCCTCGGCGAGGGGCTCTGCATCTTCGAGGGCCGCTTCCAGCTCGGCGAGGTGCTCGGCGATCTCTTCCCGCTCGGGCGCCAGGGTCTCGAGACGCGCCTCCAGCGCCACCAGACGCTCGCCATCCTCATCGCCCAGGCGCGTGAGCTCGGTCAACTCCCGGCGAGCACCCTCCAGGTCGCGAGCGAGCTGGGCATCGCGCCCGCGGGCGTGCTCGAGATCCTGCTCGAGGCGCGCGATGGCGGTGGTGGTCTCGAAGAACCGCGACTGCTGGCTATCGAGTTCACCCGCCAGCCGGTCATGGTCGACGCGTGCCTGCTCGAGGCGTGTCTCGCACTGGCGCAGCCCCAGCACCTCGCGCTCGACGGCGGTCTCGAGGTCGCGCACGCGGTGTTCCTCCTCGCTCTGGCTGGCACGCAGGGCGCGGGCGCGCAGCAATGCCAGCTCGCCCTTCACCCGGTGTTCTTCCTGCTTGAGGCTCTGGTAGCGACGAGCGGCCTCGGCCTGGCGCGACAGGCGCTCGAGCTGCTTGTCGAGTTCCTCGCGGATGTCTTCCAGGCGCTCGAGGTTCTCGCGGGTGCGGCGCATGCGATTCTCGGTCTCGCGGCGCCGCTCCTTGTACTTGGAGATGCCGGCCGCTTCCTCGAGGGTCGCGCGCAGCTCCTCGGGGCGCGCCTCGATCAGCCGAGAGATCATGCCCTGGCCGATGAGGGCATAGGAGCGCGGCCCCAGGCCAGTACCCAGGAACAGATCGGCGATGTCGCGACGCCGGCATTTCTGGCCGTTGAAGAAATAGCTGGACTGTGCGTCACGCGTGACCTGGCGTTTGACTGCAATCTCGGCGTACTGGGCGTAGACGCCGCCCATGGCGCCGTCACGATTGTCGAAGTTCAGCTCGATGGAGGCCTGGCCGACCGGCTTGCGCGCGGTGGAGCCATTGAAGATCACGTCGGTCATCGACTCGCCACGCAGCGTCTTGGCCGAGGATTCGCCCATCACCCAGCGCACGGCGTCGATGATGTTCGACTTGCCGCAGCCGTTGGGCCCGACGATCGCGGTCATGTTGCCATCGAAGGGCACCGTCACGGGGTCGACGAAGGACTTGAAGCCGGCCAGGCGAATCGAGGTCAGGCGCACGACATTACTCGACCACTTGGTCGACGGTCAGCTCGACGGGCTCGTCGAGGCTGCCGACCGCCACGCCGTCGAGGCTGCCGAAAAGATCGCCGGGCTGCGGGGACGCCTCGCCGCTCGGCGAGACCCGCACGATCAGGCGCGCCTCGTTCACCTGGGAGAGGTTCGCCTCCGGCGACATCGACCGGCTGTCGTCGAGCACCACGCTGGTCGGCAGGTCGCCGACGCGCAGTTGGGCCACGGCCAGCGGAGGCAGCTCGCCGGCCATGTCGCGGGCCACGACGAAGACGCGAGTATCGTCCTCGACCTGGGACGCGAGGTCGGGGTCGAGGCTAACGCGAACCCTTATGCCCGGCCCCTCGGCGGCGGCCATCTCGGCGTCTTCCGGCGTCACGCCCAGTCGCCGTTGGGCGACACGGATGCCTTCACGCAGTGCATCGGCGCTGCCCTGATCGTCCATCCCGGCGATGGCGCGTCGCCAGTGTTCGATGGCCTGGGCGAAGTCGCCGCTGTCGAAGGCCGCGATACCGAGCATGCCGAGTACCGTTGGCTGGCCGTTATCTTTCTCGAGGGCCTCGTCGACCAGGGCCTGCACCTCGTCGGTCATTTCACGCCCGGCGGCGAAGAAGCGGATCTGCGCCAGCTCCGCCAGCAGCGACGGCTCGCGCCCCTCCAGCTCGATCAGCCGCTCCAGCGACGCCGTGGCCGCCTCGAGGCGTCCGGCGTCCCGGTAGAGTGGAAACAGCGCCTTCCACACATTGGGGTTGTCGGCCTGGCGCTCGGCCTGGCCCTCGAGGCGCTCGATCATCATGTCCAGCGAGCCATCCGGGTCGTTGATCACCGACTGCTGGGCAGCGTACAGCGCAAGGTCATCCTCGGCGCCTTCCTGCTGGTACCAGACCACGCTGGCCAGGACCACGGCGACCATGATGATCGGCACCGCGAGGCGGCCGGCGGCGGCGGCACGCAACGGACGACGCGCCTGATGTTCGGTGTCCTCGAGCAGGCTGCGCTCGAGTTCCAGACGATCCTCTTCGAGACGGGCGTCGTCGATGTCGCCACGCTCGCGGGCGGCCTGCAGCGAGGCAAGGCGGCGTCGATAGATCGCCAGGTTCTGGTCGGTACTGCGGTCATTGGCCTCGAAGTCACGCTGGGCGGCATGCGCGACCGCGGCACGGCGCATCGGCGCGACGAGTAGCCACAGGGCGGGCAGCAACAGGATGGCGAAGGCTAGCCAGAGCAGGGTCATTCGGTCCTCTCGCGTTTGATCAGGGCGTCGAGACGGGCGCGCTCCTCGGCGGTGAGCTCTCGCGCCGAGGCGTGGCGACGGACGCGCACGATCAGGGCGACGACCAGCAGGCCGAGCAGCACCAGGGCGACAGGCAGGCCCCAGAGCAACAGCGTGCGACCCTCGAGGCGCGGATTGTAGAGTACATAGTCGCCGAAGCGCTCGACCATGAAGTCGATGATTTCCTTGTCCGAGAGGCCGTCCTGGAGCTGCGTGTAGACCCGCTCGCGCATGTCGCCGGCGATCGGCGAATCGGAGTCGTCGATGGCCTGATTCTCGCACATCGGGCAACGCAGGGTGGCAGTCAGGTCGCGGTAGCGCTGCTCGGTGACCGGGTCGTCGAACTCGCGGACTTCCGAGCCGGCAAGGCCCGGCGTCGGCAGCAGGGTCAGGCACAGAATGAGCGCCAGGCCCAGCATGAAACCCAGGCTCAACATGACATTTCGACGTAGCATGAGGCGTCGGGTCAGCGCCATTTTTCCACCTCCGGAAGTATGGTCTCGCGCACGTCCTCCGGCGTGATGTAGCCGGTGTGGTGATAACGGATGATTCCGTCACGGTCGACCAGGAAGGTCTCCGGAGCGCCGTAGACGCCGAGGTCGAAGCCCAGCGTGCCTTCCGGGTCGAAGATGTTCACCTCGAAGGGATTGCCGTAGGTGTCGAGAAAATCGCGGCCCTTGTCACGGGTGTCCTTGTAATCGACTCCCACCAGGCGCACGCCCCGCTCGGCGAGGTCGAGCAGTTGGGGCATTTCCTGCTTGCAGGTCGGGCACCACTCGCCCCAGACGTTGACCAGGGTGACCTCGCCCTCGAGCAGCGATTCGTCCACGACCTTGTCGGCATCCTCCAGCGTGGCGAGCTCGAAGGTCGGAAATTCCCGGGCCATCAGAGCGGAATCGCGCTCGAACGGGTTGATCGACAGCCCCAGGTAGAGAAATATCCCCAGCACCAGAAAACCGACCAGCGGCAACAGCAGCAGCAAGCGACGCGTCATGCCGTGGCCTCCCGCG
>DATISN010000200.1:0-17176 GCA_035581765.1 Halomonas sp. | reverse complement strand
CGCAGTTGCGACCCGGAGGCATCGAAACGGCGATCGGTGAGATTGCCATCCCGCAGGCGCGCGTCGAGACGCAGGTCGCCGGACAGGCGCTGATCACCCAATCGCAACGCGGCCGCGAAGGCCTGCAGCGTGACATCCCCGCTGGCCTGCTCCCCTTCCAAGCGCAGGTCCACGTCGAGGTTGGCCCGGCCTTCCAGCAGTTCGAGGCCCGCATCGTCGGGCAGATAGGCGTTATAGCGCGAGAGTTCCGCCACCTCGGCAATCGGCAGGCGAATGCGGGTCGTGAAATGGTTCAGCAACCGGGCCTCGGCGTCGAGGCCGAAACGCGAGGTGCGCGTCTCGAGTCGGAAGTGGCGACCGGTCAGGTGAGCGTCTTGCTCATCGTCGCGGCGCAGCGCGAAGTGGGGCAGCGTCAGGGTCAGCCAGGCGCCGGGTGCCTGAGCCTCACCGTCGATGGCCGCCTCCAGGGTCCCTCGACCGAGCGCGGTAGCGTCCAGAAAGCCCACCGCCAGGTCGTCGGCCTCGACCCGCAGCGTGCTCTCCGGCAGCAGGCGGTCGTCGGCAAGGCGCAGATCGGCGCGAAAGCGGCCACTCCCCTGCAGGGTCAAGCCATGTCTCTCGGGCAGGAACGCGTCGAGACCGCCGATATTGGCGATCACACCCTCGAGCTCCAGCCGGCCGCCGAGCCCAGAGATGGGGTCCGTCCGGCCCGGCACCGCCAGCGGGCCGAACCGGGCGGACCGGGCGATGATCAGGGTGTGCAGGCGCTCTTCACCCTCGCCGCTGGCCTCGGCGGCCTGCATGTCGAGCCGGGTTCCCGAGAGGTCGAGTTGGCTGCCGTCGAGCTGAGCCTCGCGGATCACCAGATCGAGGTCCAGCTCGCTGACCAGCGATTCCTCGAGGACCCTTGTCGTGATACGCCGGCCGGTCAGCGCGAGTCGACCGCTTAGCATGCCGGCCTCGATATCGAGTTGCCCGTCGGTCGACGCCAGTCCCGATTGCAGCTCGACCGGTGCCGCCGGCGGCAGGTAGACCTGAAGCGCGGCGATATCGGGCATTTGGGCATCCTGCCAACTAAGCGATAACCGTGGAGCGGCTACCGGTGCCGCCAGGCTGAACTCGCGACTTTCCGCGATCAGGCTGAGCCGGCCGCCCTGCATCAGCCGTTGCGAATCGGAACGGCGAGTCACCTGCGACTCCTCCAGATTGGCCTCGAGACGGGCCTGCGGGCCTTGCAGGGTGTCGAGCCAGGTAGCCGTGAGGCTGCCCCGGCCCCAGGCGGTCAGGTCGAGGACACTGACCCGCAGCGAGTCGGTTTCCACGGCCAGCTGGCTACCCGAGGCGACCCTGCCCCCCGCGACCCGCAGGCTGGCGGCGAGTTCGCCGCCGCCTTCGAGTCGCAGGCCATGACCATTCACGGCGCCGACCAGGAAGTCGTCCAGCACGCTCAGGCGTCCGATATGGCCGCGCAGGGCGATGCGTCCATCCAGCGCGGGGGGACCGCTAGTGCCGATCAGATTGGCCAGCGGCTCCGTCGCCTCCAGGCGGGCATCCTCCAGGGTCAGCTCGGTGGTCAGCGGCAGCGTATCCTCCTCGCCACGCGCAGAAACCCTCAACCGCGTGCCCGTCAGGTCCAGGCGTCGACGCTGCGGGTCCAGCTCCGCCAGTGCGAGGTCCAGGATCATTTCACCGAGCAGCGGTTGGCCCAGCAGCGTCAGGTCGACCTCGTTGCCCGCCAGCCGGAAATGCCCGTCGAGTGCGCCCTCCCGGTAATTGAGGTGTCCTTCAAGACGCGCGCTGCCGCTTTGCAGCGACAAGGGGCCACCCTCGGGCAGGTAGTGAGAAAGCTGGCCCACATCCGTCAGTCGCGCGCCCTCCCACTCGAGGCGAGCGGACGCGAGCCGGCGGGGCGCCTCGGCCAGATCGGCGCTCGGCAGCCGCGCGGAGAGCACGAAGCGCTCGCTGGTCATGAAGTCGCCGGACTGCCCGGCCCGCTGCATGGTCATGTCATCGAGGGTCACGGCGAGCGTCGCCGTCGGCCCGTCGTCGCCCGACTCGATTCGACTGGTGATACGCCCGGCACCGCTCAGGCGGTGAGATTCGGGGGCCTCATCGGCGACCGTCCAGCGTATTTCGTCGGTCTGTCGGCGGGTGGGTGGCGAGAGCAGCAACCGCTCATCCAGTTCCACCCAGAGCGACGGCGAATCCAGCACCAGTTCGCTGCCGGGCGCCAGCACGCCTTGTTCGAGGCGCAGGCGACCGCTGAGGTCGCCGTGTCCGGCCAGGTCCAGCCAGTCGAGTTCGCGCAGATAGGGTTCGAAGACATCCCAGGCATCGGCGGTGGCCTCAAGCGACAGGTCGCCGCTCACGTAGCGAGTCGCCGCCATGCCCGGCGTCTCATCCGGGCGGAATGAGGCCAGCGCGAGATCGGCGTCGAGGCGGATGTCGCTGGCCAGTACCGCAGTGCCGCGTAGCACGTGGGCCTCATCGAGTCTCAGGGCCAGGCGCTCGATGGCCAGCCGCCCCTGCGCCAGACTCAGCCCCGACAGCTCGATCCGGCCTCGTCCTTCCAGGCGATGCGCTCCCAGAGCCAGGGTGCGTATCCCGTCGGCAGCAAAGCCATCGATCGTCAGGCGTCCCCTCAGCAGTGCCAGGAGCGACACGTCCAGTTCGGCCTTTGCCGCCTCCAGTTGCACATGTAGGTCGCCGTCATCGCGTTGCAGGCGCAACGACTCGACCTCGAGCCGCCCGGGCAGCCAGCTCCAACCCGACGCCCAGCGAATCGACATGCCGCTGCGTTCGGCCAGCTGGTCCTGCGCCCAGTCACTGTTCAGCAGCCAGTTGGCCACGGCCAGGTAGCCGAGTATCAGCACCAACGGCAGGGCGAGCAGCCACGCGAGGCGCCGCCGCCGGAGAGAGCAAGGAGGGCGATGAAGGGACGGATTGTCAGCGTGCGAGTGCGGCATGCGGTACCCGAAAAGCGAAGTCAGGTCATGGTACAACCAGGACGGCCTGCGTTGCCGCGCGTTTTTATGGCATCATTTGCTCATTCCGGCGATACAAGGCAGCAGTAAACGCATGTTTCTCGATGAGTTTCATACCCCCGTAGCAGGGCGCGTTCGCATTTCCGCGCAGCAGGCGAGCTTCTTTGCCAAGCGCATCGCCGGTGACTACAACCCCATCCACAACCCCGAGGCGCGGCGATTCTGCGTGCCGGGTGATCTGCTGTTCGCCCTGGTGTTGGCCCGCTACGGACTCTCTCAGCGCATGAGCTTTCGCTTCCTCAGCATGGTGGGCGACGGCACCTTGCTGGACTTGCGCGAGGATGACGATGGCAAGATACGCGTCGTCGATGAGGCCGGGAAATGTTGCCTGGAAGTCGAGCGAAGCGGCGACACCACCCATGACGAGACGGTCGTGGAAGCCTTCACCCGCTGTTACGTGGCCTTTTCGGGCAAGAACTTTCCTCACTATCTCAAGCCGTTGATGGAAGACAAGCAGGTGATGTTCAACCCGCGTCGGCCAATGGTGATCTACGACAGCATGGGGTTCTCGCTCGACCGGCTGGATGCCGTGTCGCCTGGGCTGGAGCTGACCGATTCGTCCATGGAGGTAGCCGGCAAGCGGGCGGATGCGCTGCTCGACTTTCGCATCCAGGCCGACGGCCAGTCGATCGGCAGGGGTGGCAAGAAGCTGGTCGTCAGTGGGCTATGCGATTACGACGCCGATGCCATGGAGGCCATCGTCGCCGAATTCTATCGCCTCAAGGCGGCCTTCGAGGGGTAACACCCTACCTTCGGGGCTTGGCGGTGGCGCATCAGACCACCCGCAGGCGTTTGCCCAGCAGCATGCTGCTCCAGTCGGTCTGATTGGCGAGGTTGTTGAGCAGTATCGAGCCGCCCATGCCGACCACCGCCAGCGCAATCGCATAGAGCCACAGCGGAAGTGCTACCTGCCAATTGACGAAGTCCACCACCGAGAAAAACAGCGGGTGGGCGAGATAGATGCCGAAGGAATTCTCGTTGACCTTTTTCACCAAGGGGGTGGCCTTCTTGCCGGCCAGCCGGTGCATCGCCCATAACAGCGACAGGATGAACAAGGGCACGACCCAGGTCTCCTTCGAGGAATAGACAAGCTCCCCGCGCAGAGTGAACAACACGATGCCGGCCACCATGGCGATCAGCCAGCCAGGATGCGAGAAGCGGCGAATCCAGGGTTGCGCCTGCAATGCCGGGTAATACTTGACCACCAGCAATGCCAGAAAGAACAGGTAGAGCCACCCCAGCGGCGCGATCCAGTGCAGGTAGCCCGGTGGCTCGATGGACTGCCAGCGCCAGAAGGCCCAGTAGGCGATACCGATCACCGCACTGATCAGCAGCCAGGGTCCGGCGGGCAGGTAGCGTTGAAGGTCGAACCGATTGTAGAGCCAGAACAGCACGTAGAATTGCATGGCGATGATCAGGAAATAGCCGTGCCAGCCGGCGAAGACCAGATATTCGATCATGTGGTCGACGAACCCCACCCGTGCATCGTCGGCGCTAAGCCGCAGATACTCGGCGATGGAATAGATCAACCCATAGACCGCATAGGGCACCATCACGTACTTGAGACGGTTAACGAGGAAATGATGGGGGACGTCGTTGCCGTAACGGGCCGAGAACAGAAAGATCGAGATGAAGATGAAGATCGGGGTGCCCAGCACGAAGGGAATTCGCAGCAGGTCGAGGACGACATGTTCGAGGTAGTTATCCTCGATGCGGCCGATCAAATGGAAAAGGAAGACCGCGAGACAGCCGTAGAAGCGTAGCCAGTAAATTTCCTCGATTCGTTTCATGGGGTCTCCAGACCTGCGGGGTAAACACCGGGCATCTGCCGGCCGGCCATTGGCCCGAGGGAACTCGGAGCCGGAACTCGGGGCCGTGACGGGGTGTCTGACCGCGCCATAGCCAATGAATTCACTTTCCCCGTCTTTCGCCGTTCGCTGGGGTCGGACGCGTCACATGGAGAAGGCAGATGTTGATGAAATTCGGTGTTATCGCGATGGCCATCTTCGGCCTGTTTCAATGGGATCAGGTGAAGGCCGCGGGGCAGGTAAGCGAGCACGTGTTCTTTTCTGAGACGCTCGGGCGCGACTATCCGTACACCCTCTATTTGCCCGAAGGCTATGCGGTATCCCACCAGGCCTTCCCGGTGGTCTACCTGCTGCACGGCTCCTTCGGCAGCGAAACCGACTGGGTGCGCGGCGGTCGCTTGCGCCAAACGGTCGACCGGCTGATCCGCCTGGGGGTCATTCCGCCCTTGCTCATCGTCATGCCCGGCAGCCAGAGCTGGTGGATCGATGGCGTCAATGAGCAGGCCCGCACCGCCTTTCTCGACGACCTGATTCCGCATATCGAGGACAGCTGGCACGTGGTGGCGAAGCGGGAATGGCGCGGGGTGGCGGGTCTCTCGGCGGGCGGCTTCGGCGCCGTGAACTTCGCCCTCGAGCATCCCGAGCGCTTCGGGGCGGCGGCGGCCTTCAGCCCGGCGGTCTACCATCCGCTGCCTCCCGCCGACTCTTCGGCCTGGTATCATCCGGCCTTCGAGCGCGACGGCGAGTTCGATCAGGACTTATGGGAACAGCGCAATTATACGGCCCACCTCGAGAACTACCTGGCGAAGGACACCGTCGTCCCCCTCTACCTGACGGCGGGTCATGTCGACAGGTTCAACACCGAGCATCATGCGCGCCTGCTGAAGCGCTCGCTGGAATCCCACCAGCCGGGTCAGGTGCCCATGGACGTGTTGCCGGGCGGGCATACCTGGCGCGTGTGGCGGGCCAGCCTGCCGCGCGGATTCGATTTCATGTTTCGCTATCTCAACGGCCCGGTGGCGCTGGAAAGCGACGCTGCCGGGCAGGGCGCCCAGGTACGCGTGTCCTCGACGTCTGCGGAGTGACGCGTTCAGGTGCCGCCCATGCCGAGCAGCATCCCGCCCAGCGCACAGGCCAGCATCAACATCCAATGTCGTCTCCACGTCATCGGGGAGGGGGAGCTGGGCAAAGCTTAGCCGCTTGAGTATCTTGCCAGTCATTGTCTCGTCCAAGGATGACCAAACGATGATACGCACGCTACTGCTCGACGCCGATGGCGAGGTCACCCAGGGGGGAGAGGAGCTGTTGGTGCGCTGGCGCGAGACTCCGCAAAGCCGGCTATGGATCGATCTCCAGGGCGAGCCGCAGACCCGCGAACGCGAGCTGCTGGAGGCGTTCGGCTGTCACCCGCTGGCCATCGACGACGTCCATCGCGACCGTCATCCGCCAAAGATCGAGGAATTCGAGCACCATACGCTGATTCTCTATCGTGGCATCTCATCGTTCGATGCCGAGCTCAACTTCGTCCCCCAGCAGATCGCCTTCTTTCTCGGCGAGCGCTTCCTCATCAGCCTGCATCCCGGCATGGCGCTGAGCATCGACCGACTGATGGCGCACGAGGGCGGCACGCTGCTGCGTCGCTCGCCCGAGCATGTCGCGCTCAGGGTCATGTACGTCTCGGCGGGATTCTACCTGGACAGCCTGCTCGAGTTCGAGAACCAGCTCAGCGACCTGGAGGACGAACTCGTCGAGGCGGGAAGCGACGCCCTGATGCGCCGGATCATCACCTATCGCTCGCGGCTGGTGAAGATGCGGCGGGTCTTCAACTATCACGTCGGCATCACCCAGGAGCTCACCGCCTACGACTACTCGCATCTGCCGCGCGGCAACGAGGACACCCTGCACGCCATCAACGACGTGCATGAGCGCTTCGAACGGCTGCACAGCCTGACCCAGATGTATTACAACATCTGCGGCGACCTGATCGATGGCTACATCTCGCTGTCCTCGCATCAGCTCAATATCACCATGCGGGTGCTCACGGTCATCACCGCGATCTTCGTGCCGCTGACCTTCCTCGCCGGCGTCTACGGCATGAATTTCGCCCACATGCCGGAGCTCGGCTATCGCTATGGGTACTTTGTGTTGATGGGGCTGATGCTGGCCATCGGGGTGGGGCTGCTGTGGCTCTTCCGGCGCAAGCGCTGGCTCTGAGCGTATTCACCAACGAAAGGGCCGCCGATCGATGATCGGCGGCCCTTGGCATTCCCTTTCAGTGCGCCGGCATGGCCGGCGCCTGGATCAGGCTTGCTTGGCAGTCTTGGCGGCGGTGTCGGTCGCCTGCTTGACGTTGCTCTCGGCAAACTTCTGGGTCTGCTTGACATTCTCTTCGGTCAGCTTCTGGCTATCCTTGACGAAGTCCTGCTGCAGGGCCACGACCTTCTCGGCGTCGCCTTTCAGGCGCTCGGTCAGGTCCTTGGCAACTTTCTGCTGGCCTTCCATGTAGTCGCGGAGGCCTTCGGCATCCTTGACGTTCATGAGGTTACGCAGCTGCGCCAGGCTGGTGTCGGAGTAGGCCTTGCCAGCGTCGAGCTGGGCGTTGACCAGCTTCTCGGTGTAGTCCACGGACAGCGCGGCGTAGGCACGAGCCGGACCGAAGAACATGGATTCAAACTGATCGGTAATTTGCTTAGTGTCGAAGTTTTGCATGGTTGACCCTCCAAAGGGTGTTGAACATGGAGAAGGCCCTGGGTGTCTCCCGATGCCTTCCTCGTCTCTGTTGCAATGCACAATAGCAAAGGAATTGATGCAGTGCAACATGAGGAGTCCAAGTTTTTCCTGGGCGGCGCAAAATCGTCTCGCACCGGACGCTTCCCAGTGACCGGATCACCCTGACCGCGTCTCCCTGTCGAGTAGGGCAAAGTTTGCTATTGTCAGGCCTTGAGACACTGGAGAACGCAAGGAGGCAGTCGATGGCGTCCGAGACGCTCAGCCCTATCCCCGAGACCATGGCCGCTATGCTGCTGACCGGCCATGGCGGCATCGACAGGCTCGTCTATCGGCAGGACGTGCCCACGCCCCGGCCCGCCAGGGGCGAGGTGCTGGTACAGGTGACGGCGACGGCGAAGAACAACACCGACCGCAAGGCGCGCGAAGGGCTTTATCCCACCAAGGACAAGGGCGAAGTCACCTCCTTCGCCATGGGCGGCACGCCGACGCTGAGCTTTCCGCGCATCCAGGGTGCTGACGTGGCCGGGCGCGTGGTCGCCGTGGGCGAAGGCGTGGGGCTCGAGCGCATCGGACATCGCGGCCTGCTGGACTTCAACCTCTACGCCGACGCGCGGCGCGACATCAACCTGACGCCCGATTACTACGGCCATGGCGCCGACGGCGGGTATGCCGAGTACATCGCCGTGCCCTCGGATCAGTTCCACCGGGTAGAAAATCCCGATCTTAGCGATGCCGAACTCGCCGCCATGGGCATGTGCTCCTACCAGACGGCGCTGCACATGCTGACCTCGGCCGGCGTGAAGGCCGGCGAGCGGATACTGGTCACCGGCGCCAGCGGCGGGGTCGGCACGGCACTGATCCAGCTATGCCGCATCTTGGGCGCGATTCCCTACGCGCTCAGCCAGCCGGACAAGGCCACGGCCTTGCTCGAGCTCGGCGCCGAAGCCGTGCTGGACCGCTCGTCCATGGACGATTTCACCGACAAGGTGCGCGAGATGACCGGCGGTCGCCCCTTCGATGCGGTGATGGATCTGGTCGGCGGCGAGATGACCGACCGTTTCATCGACGCCATGATCTTCGACATGGCGAGCCGTGAGAGCTATCCACGGCTGAGCATCGCCGGGGCCAGTGGTGGCAACGTCAGCGAGATCATGTGGACGCGCATCTACCTTTATCAGGTACAGATCTTCGGCGTTTCCCACGGCACCCGCGAAGAGGCCGAGCAACTGGTGACCTGGATTCGCGCCGGCCGGTTGAAGCCGGTGCTGCACGCCGCCTTCAAGCTCTCCGACCTTCACGAGGCCGAAACCTACTTCGTCAATCGTGGCAGCAACTACCTGGGCAAGATCGTGATCGTGCCGGACTCGCAGTGGCAGGAACATGGCGCGCGCTATTCACTATCTGCCAACGCCCGTTAAGGACACTCTATTAAACCCGTTAAGGACTTCGATGCGTAATGAACTGACGCTGCAATTGATCGATACCCATGCCGGCGGCGATGTCAGTCGCATCGTGGTCGGCGGCGTCGACCCACTGCCCGGCGCGACGGTCAGGCAACAGATGGAATACCTGCGCGACGAAGCCGACGGCCTGCGCAAGCTGTTGCTGGACGAGCCCTACGGGATTCCCGAGATGTCGGTGGACCTGATCGTGCCTGCCACCGACCCCAAGGCCGTAGCCGGCTATATCATCATGGAGGTGATGGGCTATCCCATCTACTCCGGCTCCAACACCATCTGCACCGCCACGGCGGTACTGGAAAGCGGCATCGTGCCCAAGCAGGAAGGGCGTCAGCGCTTCCTGCTGGAATCCCCGGCCGGGCTGGTGCAGATCGAGGCCCTGGTCGAGAACGGCGTGGTCGAGGCGATCACCTGCGAGGGCCTGCCCAGCTACATCGATACCTACCGGGCCAGAATTCATGTGCCCACGGTGGGCGAGGTCACCTACAGCATCGCCTACAGTGGCGGTTTCTACGCTCTGGTGGACGCCACCGAGCTGGGATTCTCGCTGGTCAGGGAGGAGGAGCGTCGCCTGAGCGAATGCGCCCACGCGATCGTCGAGGCGATCCAGGCCGAGAAAGGCTTCTCCCACTACGCCCTGGGCGATGTCGGGCCGCTGCCGTTCCTGCATTTCATGGGGCCGGTCGAGCAGGTCTCCGAGCATTTCTATCGCTCGCGGTCGACGACCTACGTGCATCCGGGCGTGATCTGTCGCAGCACCACCGGCACCGGCACCTCGGCGCGCCTGGCGCTGATGCACTACGAAGGCAGTATCCAGAAGGGCGACAAGCTGGAAACCGTCTCGCTGCGCGAAACGGGCTTCATCGGCGAGTTCACCGGCTTGCACCAGGAAGGCCGTCATCAGGTGGTGGAAAACACCATCACCGGCAAGAGTTATGTGCTGGCGCGTTCCGATATCGTCGTCAACTGCGAGGACTCACTGGTGGAATGCGACGGCCTGCATCACATCCTCAGCAGCCGTCACTCCGACACGGACTGAGACTCCGTCTCCAGGCGCGCCCAGACGGCGGCCTTTTCGGCCTCGCTCATTTGGCTCCAGCGGGCGATCTCGTCGAGGCTGCGGTGGCAGCCTTCACAGATGCCCGTCTCGGTCTCGATCCGGCATAGCTTGATGCAGGGCGAGGCTGGGCGGCGCATCAGGACGACACCTTGCCGCGTAGCGCCTTGGTCTTGCCCTTGCGGGTCTTGTTGTCGACCCGGCGACGCTGGGAGCCCTTCGTCGGCTTGGTGGGCCGGCGGGTCTTGTGCTGCTTCGCGGCATTACGGATCAGCGCCTTGAGGCGCTTCAGCGCATCTTCCTTGTTCAGCTCCAGCGTGCGAAAGCTTTGCGCCTTGATGATGACGATGCCTTCCTTGCTGATGCGCTGGTCGGACAGCGCCATCAGTCGCTCCTTGTAGAAGGGCGGCAGGCTGGAATTGGGGATATCGAAACGCAGATGCACCGCCGAGGCGACCTTGTTGACGTTCTGCCCGCCCGATCCCTGGGCGCGGATCTGACTGATATCGATTTCCCAGTCGCCCAGCTCCACCGTGTTGGAAATGCTCAGCATGGGGTGTCTCGTCTTCGACGTGGGGAAACGCGCGCCGCCATTTACGGCTTTTGACCAATAAAAAGACGACGATCGAACGCGTATTGTAAGGCATATGCGGGATTGGATCCTTCATGAGTCGCGCGGTCACGCCCTGTTGCCCCAAGGCAGTCGACGTGTCTTCGCCCTTACGACCCAACAGCCAGAAGAACCCTCATGGCGCTTGGACTAGTCATTCTGATCCCCCTGCTGGGCGCCTGCCTGACCGCCTGGCATCGCGAAGGGACGACGCGAAACCTGGCGCTGATGGCGTCGCTACCGGCGGCACTGAGCTTCGTCCTGTTGCTGGCGTGGCTCCCCGAGGTGCTGGCTGGCGACACCCAGGTGCAGCGGCTGGCCTGGATTCCGTCGCTCGGGCTCGCGTTCAGCTTTCGCCTCGATGGCCTGAGCTGGCTGTTCGCGATGCTTATCACCGGCATCGGCTGTTTGATCGTGTGGTATGCGCGCTACTACTTCGCCGGCAAATCCGGCGCTGGCCGCTTCTTTACGCTCATGCTGCTGTTCATGGCGGCGATGCTGGGCATCGTGCTGTCGGAAAACCTGCTGTTCATGCTGGTGTTCTGGGAGCTGACCAGCCTGGTCTCCTTCCTGCTCATCGGCTTCAATACCGACAGTCAGGGCGCTCGGCGGGGCGCCCGGATGTCGCTGGTAATCACCGGCGGTGGCGGCCTGATGCTGCTCGCGGGACTGGTGCTGCTGGGCCAGGCGGTCGGCAGCTACCAGCTGACCGATGTCTTGGCCGCGGGGCCGATGCTCCGGGCCCATGACCACTATGGGCTGATCCTGAGCCTGGTGCTGCTCGGCGCATTCACCAAGTCGGCCCAATTCCCGTTTCATCTGTGGCTTCCCCATGCGATGTCGGCGCCCACGCCGGTATCGGCCTATCTGCACAGCGCCACCATGGTCAAGGCCGGTCTGTTCCTGATGGCGCGACTGCATCCGGCGCTGGCGGATACCGAGCTGTGGTTCGGCCTGGTCACCGTGACCGGCATGTTGACGCTGATGGTCGGCGCGTTCGTGGCCATGTTCATGCATGACATGAAAGGCCTGCTGGCCTATTCCACCGTGTCCCACCTGGGGCTGATCACGCTGCTGTTGGGCCTAGGCACCCCCATGGCGATGGCGGTCGCGCTCTTTCACCTGGTGTGCCATGCGCTGTTCAAGGCGCCGCTTTTCATGATGGCGGGGTATGTGGATCAGGCCACCGGTACGCGGGACATGCGAAAAATCAACGGCATGTGGCGATTCATGCCAGTGCTTATGGGGCTCTCCGCGATCTCTTCCGCCGCCATGGCGGGGCTGCCGCTGTTGAGCGGCTACCTGAGCAAGAAGATGCTGTTCAGCGAGAGCCTGCAGTTGACCACGCCCGACTGGGCCGTGGCGGTGATTCCGGTCTGGGTGACGCTGGCGGGATTGTTTTCGGTGGCCTACTCGATCCGTATCTTCCATAACGTCTATTTCAACGGCGACCCGATCGACTTGCCGGTCTGGCCGCCCCGGGAGCCGCGTTATGCGGCGCTGGCGCCCATCGCGCTGCTCGCCGCGTCCAGCCTGGTGATCGGCCTGATGCCGGCGGAGGCCTACCGGTGGCTGGTACATCCAGCGGTGCTGGCCGCTCGCCAGACTTTCTTGCCGGAGTACGACTTCGGTCGGCTCGGCGCGGTACTGCCCATGGCGATGAGCCTGGTGGCGATGGCGGGCGGCCTGTTGTTCTACGCCATCCGCAAGCCCCTGTTTCGCTTGCACGCCCGGCTGCCGGAAGTGGATGCCAAGGAGATCTTCGACTGGATCATGCGTAGTGTCATCGAGCTGTCCCAGCGGCGCGTCTACCAGCTGGAAAACGGCTCCCTGCAACGCTATCTGATGTTCCTGCTGGTCACGGCGGTGATTCTGGTCGGACTGGAACTTATCCGGCTGCCCGACTGGCGCGGCCCCTTGCCGCTCACCACCATCGACCCGCTGACGGCGGTGGCCGCAGGCGTGCTGTGCCTGTCCGCGATCGGGGTCGTGCTGTTTCATCATTACCGGCTGCCGGCGCTTTTGCTGCTGGGCGTGACGGGACTGTTCGTCACCCTGGCGTTTGCCCGCTTCTCGGCCCCGGACCTGGCCCTGACGCAGCTATCGGTGGAGGTCATGGCCGTGGTGATCATGATGCTGGCGCTGTCGTTTCTGCCGCAGCAGTCACCCAAGGAATCGTCGGGGGCCCGATTCGGCCGCGACCTGCTGATTGCCGGCCTGGTCGGGGCCGGCATCGCGACGCTGAGTTTCGCCATTTTGACCCGACCCCACGAGAGCATCGGCACGTTCTTTCTCGCCAACAGCCTGCCGGGCGGCGGCGGGACCAACGTGGTCAACGTGATCCTGGTGGACTTTCGCGGCTTCGATACCCTCGGCGAGATCACCGTGCTGGGGATCGCGGCGGTGGCGGTCTATGCCTTCACCCGCGACCTGCATCTCAAGGAGCGGGTCGCCGGCTCGAGCGTCGGCCACTGGGTCGCCGAGCCCTACCCGATCATGTTGAGCATGGTCGCGAGACTGATGCTGCCGATCGCCCTGCTGGTGTCGGCGTATATCTTCCTGCGCGGGCACAACATGCCGGGGGGCGGCTTCATCGCCGGCTTGATCACCGCCGTCGCACTGACGCTGCAGTACATGTCGGGCGGGCTGGTGTGGGCGCAGGCGCGCATGCTCACCCACTTCCGGCCATTGATCGGCGGCGGCGTGCTGATCGCCACGGCCACCGGCCTGGGAAGCTGGGTGTTCGGTCGGCCCTTCCTGACCTCGGCGTTCGGGCATTTCGACTGGCCGCTGGTCGGTGAATTCGAACTGGCCACGGCGATGCTCTTCGACCTGGGGGTCTATACCACCGTGGTGGGCGCCACGCTGCTCATCCTGGCCAATCTGGGCAAGTTGATGACCGTTTCCGGACCCGGCAAGGAGGTCGGCTGATGGAGCTTCTCTATGCCATCACGCTGGGGGTGCTCACCAGCTGCGGGATCTACCTGCTGCTGCGCGCCCGTACCTTCACGGTGATTCTCGGCCTGACTCTGCTCTCGCATGCCGTGAACCTGTATCTGTTTGCCTCGGGGCGTCTGGTCAGCAGTGCGCCGGCGATCGTCGGCCTCGCGGATCACTCGGCCGACCCGGTGCCCCAAGCGCTGGTGCTCACCGCCATCGTCATCGGCTTTGCGATGACCGCTTTCGTGGTGGTGCTGGCGCTCAAGGCCGCGGTCGAATTGCGCAACGATCATGTGGACGGGGAAAACCCCGATGAGGACCGGCCGTGACGCACCTGGTGATCCTGCCCATCCTCATTCCCCTGTTGACCGGCGCGAGCCTGCTGCTGCTCTACGCGACACCGGTCGGGGTGCAGCGGCGGGTGAGCATCGCCAGCACCCTGGCGCTGACGCTGTTGGGCGTGTGGGCCGTCAGCACCGCCGGGTCAGGCGAGCTCACGCTCTATCACCTGGGGGACTGGCCGGCCCCGTTCGGCATCGTGCTGGTGCTCGACCGGCTCAGCGCCATCATGCTGTCGCTCACCGCGGGGCTGAGCCTGTTCTGCGTGCTGTATGCCAGCCGTGGCATCGATCGGCAGGGGGCGCATTTCCACGCGCTGTTCCAGTTCCAGCTGGCCGGCATCAACGGGGCCTTCCTGACCGGCGATCTGTTCAACCTCTTCGTGTTCTTCGAGATCCTGCTGATTGCTTCCTATGCGCTGCTGCTGCATGGCGGTGGTCGGGCGCGCAGTCGCGCCGGGCTGCACTATGTGATCATCAACCTGGTGAGCTCCGCGCTGTTCCTGCTGGCCCTGGGCACCCTCTATGGCGTCACCGGCACCCTGAACATGGCCGACCTGGCGCTGGCAGTCGCGGCGACGCCCGCGGCGGGGCAGCCATTGCTGACCGCCGCGAGCATGCTGCTGCTGGTGGTGTTCGGCATCAAGGCCGCGGTCCTGCCCCTGCTGTTCTGGCTGCCGCGGGCCTATTCCGCCTCGAGCGCCCCGGTGGCGGCGCTGTTCGCCATCATGACCAAGGTCGGGGTCTATGCCATCCTGAGGGTCTTCCTGCTGGTGTTCGGCCTGGGCGAGAGCCCGGCCAACCAGGTCGCCTGGGGCTGGCTGTGGCCGCTGGCGCTGCTCACCCTGGGGCTTGGCGGCATCGGCGCGCTGGGCTCGGCGAGCCTGCGCACCATGACGGCCTACCTGGTGATCCTGTCCGTCGGCACGCTGCTGGCGACGATCAGCTTCGTCAGCGCCGCCACCCTGGGCGCCGCGCTGTTCTATCTGATTCACAGCACCTGCATGACCGCGGTGTTCTTCCTGCTGGCCGACCTGCTGGGCCAGCAGCGGGAACAGGGCTACGACCGCTTCTCGGACATCGCCCCCATGGGGCATCGCTGGCTGCTGGGCAGCGTCTTCTTCATCGCCGCGATCAGCATGGCGGGTCTGCCACCCTTCAGCGGCTTCGTCAGCAAGCTGTGGATCCTGCAGGCCACCTCGGGACAGCCGCAGGGCTTCTGGCTGTGGGGCGTGCTGCTGGCGGCGGCCCTGCTGATCCTCGTCGCGGTCAGCCGGGCCGGCAGTGGCTGGTTCTGGCGGCCGGGAACCATGGCAGCACCACGCCCGCTGGACCGGGTCTGCATGTGGCTGGTGTGCCTGATGATCGGCGTCAGTGCCGGCCTGTCAGCCCTCGGCGAGCCGGTGATCAACTATCTTGAACTGACGGCCGAGCAGTTGCTGGCCCCGCAGGCCTATATAGACGCCGTGCTGCCGGAATCGGCCCGTCTCGCCAGGGAGGTGGCGCCGTGAGCCCGCAGCCGCATTCTCGACGCTTGAAGTCTCGAGGCCTGTGGTCTCGGCAGATCTGGCTGCCTCGGCCGCTCTTTTCGCTGTTCCTGGCGCTGCTCTGGCTGCTGCTCAACCGCTTCACCGTGGCTCACCTGCTGCTGGGGCTGGTGCTGGGCGTGGTGATCCCCTTCTTCACGCATCCTTTCTGGCCGGAGCGGGCCAAGATCAAGCGCCCCTGGGGCGTGTTGCGCTATGTGCTGGTGCTGCTGGTGGATATCTTCTGGTCCAACCTGATCGTCGCCGTGCGCATTCTTCGCCCCGAGCGCCACCTGCAACCGGGCTTCTTCCGCTATCCGCTGGAGCTCGAGGACGAGTTTGCCATCACCATCCTGGCCAGCACGATCTCGCTCACACCGGGCACGGTGTCGGCCCACTACGATGCAAAGGCGCATACGCTGCTGGTTCATGCGCTGCACCTGGAAGACGAAGCCGCCACCATCGCCGGCATCCGGCAACGCTATGAACAACCGCTGAAGGACATCCTGCGATGATTGCCACCGTCATACCCATCGCCTTGGCGCTGTTCACGCTCGGCGCCCTGTTGAACCTCTATCGGCTGGTGATCGGGCCGGACATCGTCGACCGGATCCTGGCGCTCGACACCCTGATGATCAACGTCATCGCCTTGATCGTGCTGGCGGATATCCGCATGGGCCTGGGCGTGCTGTTCGAGTTGGCACTGCTGATCGCGCTGATGGGGTTCGTCAGCACCGTCGCCATGACCAAGTACCTGCTGCGGGGAGACGTCATCGAATGAACGCTATCGACATGCCCTGGCTACTGGAGCTGGTGATCGCCGTGTTCCTGCTGTTCGGTGCCGTGGTGGCGCTCGTCGGCTCCTGGGGCCTGGCCAAGCTCCCCGACCTGTTCATGCGCCTGCACGGCCCCACCAAGGCCAGCA
Organism: Halomonas sp.; assembly: GCA_035581765.1. GTDB lineage: Bacteria > Pseudomonadota > Gammaproteobacteria > Pseudomonadales > Halomonadaceae > Halomonas. The sequence continues at coordinate 738 of DATISN010000200.1, read as the reverse complement.
CGCTCGGCGTGGGCTGCACCCTGATCGGTTCATTGCTGTATTTCAGCCATCAGCAGAGCGGGGTCTCCGTCCACGAAGCGCTGGTCACGATGTTCCTGTTCGCCACCGCGCCGGTCAGTGCCCACATGATGGCCAAGGCCGCCCTGCGCCGACATCTCAAATGCGTCACCCGCACCCAGAACCCGCCGAGCCCATGACCTCGCTCTCCATCGCCTCGCCGATCGGCGTGATCGCCGACACCCATGGCCTGCTGCGCGACGCGGCGCTGTGCCTGCTGGCCGACTGCGAGTTGATCCTGCATCTCGGCGATGTGGGTCACCGCGAGGACGACGAAAGCATTCTCCAGCGCCTGGAAAAGATCGCGGCGGTCTACACCGTGCGCGGCAATATCGACACCCCGGCCTGGGCCGGGCGCCTTCCCGAGACGCAAGACCTGATCGTCAACGGCTGGCGCCTGCATATGGTCCACCGGCTAGCCGATTACGACCCCCGCACGGCCTGCGACGCCGTGCTTCACGGCCACTCGCACAAGCCGCGCTGCGAGTGGCAGGACTGCACGCTGCTGTTCAACCCTGGCGCGGCCGGCAAGCGGCGCTTCTCGCTGCCGATCACCCTCGGCAAGTTATGGGCCGATGAGCGCGGGCTTCGCGGGGCGATCATTCATCTGCCGCTCTGAACCAAGCTGTGCCATGCTGCGACAGACGCGGTTGCGGTAACGCAATGGATGGCCGTCAAACG
>DATISN010000199.1:0-5380 GCA_035581765.1 Halomonas sp. | reverse complement strand
TGACGATATTCGTTGCTCATGGTGTGGTTCTCCGTGCAGGCGTCAATCGACTGATGTTGCTTCCGCTCTAGGACGGTTGCTTCCACTCTAGGACGCCTGACGAAGCAAGACAACGACATGCATCAAGATTCACGCATCTTGATGCTGATGGCACTCATTGCCCAACAAGGAGCACGCATGACCTGGCTGATCATTCTATTCGCCTTGATGCTGGTGATTTCGCCGGTGCTCTGGCTCAAGCCGAGTCCTCGGCAACAGCGAGTGGTGCGGTTACGCAATACAGCGAGGAAGGCCGGTGTCGACGTCAAGCTGCAGACGCCGCCATTTCACGAGGCGCGTGGGGTCATGCCCGCCTATCGCTGGGTCTACCCTCAGCAGAAACCGGGCCCGGATTTCGTGCTGGTGCGTGATGCCCATGCAGCTGAGGCGCTGGAGCCCTTCGCTCATGGCTGGCGCTGGCGTATCGAGCCGCTGCGTCCTCTCTCCGCGGAAGCCCTGGCAAGGCTCGACTCACTGCTGACACGCCTGCCGATGGACGCCCAGATGCTGGAATCGCACACAACGGCGTTGACCCTCTGGTGGTGGGAGTCACAGGATGCGACGAGGTTTGCGACCTATGTAGAGGATTTCACTGCCTTGCGCGACGACCTCGCCGGCCGGCCTGACCGTCCCGTGGAGCCTGCGCCGCGCGAAGGCCCCGAACCTTGAGATGGCTCATGCGTCGGACTGACCTTCCTGAATGGCGAGGCCGTTGTCCTCGATACGCGCGAGCAGGGCGCTGAGTTGTTCGACCTCAGTGTCACTGAGGCCGGCCAGCATTTCGTGGCGTGCCTGCGTTACCACGGCGTCGATGCGTTCGATCAGCGGGGTGGCCTGCTGGGTCAGAAACACGCGCTTGGTGCGCCGGTCCTGCTCGCAGGGGCGTCGTTCGATCAGCCCCTGGTCGGCCAGCTGGTCGAGTGTGCGCACCAGAGAGGGCGCCTCGACGCCGATCGCGCGGGCAAGATCGCATTGCGGCTGGCCGTCGCCCAGTCGCCATAGATGGTAGAGCGTTATCCAGCGGGTCTGGGTCAACCCCAGCGGGGCCAGGCGGTGATCGATGACGGCGCGCCACAGCCGCGGCACGCGGGATAGCTGGAAGCCGATATTCTGCTGCATGTCGTTCCTGGCTGCGTAAGACGTCGCTGGATTGTCCGAAGCAGTGTCGTGTAATGCAAGTGGGTAAATCGCTGTCGCGTGTTTACTTGCTCTTCTCCTCGGCGTCAGGCTTGTCGACAGATCGCTCTTCGGTTTGCTTGTCCGTGGGTGTTTCCGCGTTCTCCTGGTCGGGCAGCAGCTTGTGCAGCAGGATGGCCGCTAGACCGAGCGGCGAGTCGATGCTTCCATCGGCCAGCGTGGCCTGCGCCTCGTTGGCGTCAACGTTAAAACGCAGCACCCCGATGCGCTGTCCGCTGTCAGTCATGACGTCGATACGCCAAGTCCCTGCGAGCGCCTCGGGGAAATTCTGCTTGTGGCTCCAGGCGCGGTAGCCGTCGTCGCTACCTCCCTCGATCTGCAGCGGGATGCGATCGATGACCTCACCATCGTGGCGCCACACATGAAAGATGTCCTCTTTGAGGCCGCGCGGTGCGCGAATCGAGGTATAGGCATAGAGGCCAGTTGCCGTGAGGGCCGAGGGCGTGAGACGCACGCTGTCGCGAGGCTGCCTGGCCTGCACGTCGAACCCGGGCGAAAGCGCCGTGCCGGTGATCCAAAGCGTCGCCGGCGGTACCCAGATCCTCCCCAACCAGCCGGCCCCGGCGAGAAGCGGAAGCAGCGCCAGCAGCATCGCCCAGCGCTTGAGCGTCGAGCCGCTCAGCAACTGCAGAAGACTGGGAAGACTGAACACGACCATCGCCGCCAGCGCGAGCTTCAAGCTGGCGCCGGTAGTGAGATGGAACATGATCGGCAGGGTGACCAGTACCACCAGGAAGACGCATTGCGCGTGGAAGGCGAAGTACAGCCATCGAGCACGCTCGGCCAGCTTGTAGTAAAGCGGGTCGATGATCGAAAACACCGCCATGCCCAGCAGCAGCAGGGTGAACAGCGCCTGGCCGCTGCTCCATACCGTGGTAACAAGCAGAAACGGCAAACAGAAGAACAGGGTTTCCTGGTGGATCATCTGCGCGATGAAGGTCGTGACGCCTTTGGGCAGCGTGGCGTGGCCGCGCCGTGCCAGCATCCGCCCGATCAGTTTTTCCGAGATCAGCATCAGCCAGGCGACCAGCATGCCGATCGCCAGCATCGCGCCTAGCCACTGCTGACGCTCCACCAGGAAAAAACTGCCCAGTCCCGCGGCAAAGGCAGCCGGGGGCCACAGCCAGCGCCAGGGGCGCAGGAAGACAACCCACCGCTCGATAAGTGCTTGCAGTCGGGTGAGCCGGGACGAAAGCCCGCTATGTGATGTCGAAGAGGCCGGTGCGGGGGAACTCATCGCAATGTCGGCTAGCCTGATGATGAGGAAGGCTGGATGCTAGCAGGTTGCAGCCAGCATGCGGTAGTAGCACTCGGCAACAATGGTGAGGTGCGCGAGCGACTTGACCCCATCTCGAGACTGGACCAAGATTGAGGGCATTAAAACGATCGTATGAAATCGTGGAGATTCGCTGATGATCTATCATGGCAATGCCGTCTCGGTGTCGCGTGGCACCGGGAGCTCCGAGGGACGGGCCGATGACAACGTCGCCACGCTCATCTTCGACTTGCAGGGCGAGTCCATCAACAAGCTTTCCAGCGCCGTGGTGGCCGAGTTGGAAGCGGCGGTCAAGGCGATCCGCGCCGAGAAAGGCCTTATAGGCCTGATGATCGGCAGTGCCAAGGACGTGTTTATCGTTGGCGCCGACATCACCGAGTTTCATGGCTTGTTCGACAAGGGCGAGCAGTACCTGGTCGACATGAACTTGAGGGTGCACGACATCTTCAATGCCATCGAGGATCTGCCCTTTCCCACGGTTACCGCGATCAACGGGCTGGCGCTGGGGGGTGGCTGTGAAGTCGCCCTCACCACCGACTTTCGCGTGATGGCCGAGGAGGCGAGGCTCGGCCTTCCCGAAACCAAGCTCGGCATCGTGCCCGGCTGGGGCGGTTGTGTGCGCCTGCCACGCCTGATTGGCGCCGACAACGCCATCGAGTGGATCGCCGGCGGCACCGAGAACTCGGCCGAGTCGGCGCTCGCGATGGGCGCGGTGGATGCCGTGGTGCCGGCCGACCAGCTCGAGGCGGCGGCACTCGACATTCTAGTCCGCGCCAACCGCGGGGAGCTGGACTATCAGGCCCGGCGGGACGAGAAGACCGGACCCCTGGGCCTCAACGCCATCGAGCAGATGATGGCGTTCGAGACCGCCAAGGGCTACGTCGCCGGCAAGGCGGGCAAGCATTACCCGGCGCCGGTGGAGGCGATCAAGGTGATCCAGAAGGGGGCCGGCGAAGAACGTGCCCGCGCCCAGGCCATCGAGGCCAAGACCTTTGCGAGGTTGGCGCTGAGCGATGTGGCCTACAACCTGGTGGGGCTTTTTCTCAACGATCAGGTGGTCAAGAAGAAAGCCGGCAAGTACGAAAAACAGGCCGCCGCCATCAACCAGACGGCCGTGCTGGGCGCCGGCATCATGGGGGGTGGTATCGCCTACCAGAGTGCGTCCAAGGGCACGCCGATCCTGATGAAGGATATCAAGGAGGACGCCATCGAGCTGGGCCTCAAGGAGGCCCGTAAACTTTTCACCAAGCAGGTCGAGCGGGGCAAGCTCACGACCGGTGAGATGGCCGAGAAGCTGACCCATATCCGTCCCACGCTTTCCTACGGTGACTTCGCCCACGTCGATCTCGTCGTCGAGGCGGTAGTCGAGAACCCCAAGGTCAAGAACGCGGTACTCACCGAGGTGGAAGGCTGGGTCGGCGAGGATACGATTCTCACCTCCAACACCTCGACCATCTCGATTACCCGCCTGGCCAAGAACCTCAAGCGCCCGGAAAACTTCTGTGGCATGCACTTCTTCAACCCGGTGCATCGCATGCCGTTGGTAGAAGTGATTCGAGGCGAGAAGACCGCGGACGCGGCGGTCGCCGCCACCGTGGCGTATGCGCGAGCCATGGGCAAGACGCCGATTGTGGTCAACGACTGCCCGGGCTTTCTGGTCAACCGGATCCTCTTCCCCTATTTCGGTGGCTTCAGCCTGCTGATGGCCCACGGTGCCGACTTTCAGCGTGTCGACAAGGTGATGGAGGCCTTCGGCTGGCCCATGGGTCCCGCCTACCTGCTCGACGTGGTGGGCATGGACACCGCGGTACACGCGGGCGAGGTGATGGCCGAGGGCTTCCCCGACCGAATGGGCAGCCTGGGCGGCGCCCAGGGCGGCACCCAGGGCGAAGACACGGGCAAGAGCGCCATCCAGGTGATGTACGACAACGACCGCCTGGGTCAGAAGAACGACAAGGGTTTCTACGCCTACCAGCAGGACAAGAAGGGCAAGCCGCAAAAAGTCAGCGACGACACCGCCATCGCGTTGGTCGAGGGCGTGGACACATCGCACAAGACCTTCAGCGACGAGGACATCATCGCCCGCATGATGGTGCCGCTCTGTCTGGAAGCGGTGCGTTGCCTGGAGGACGGGATCGTCGACAGCCCGGCCGAGGCCGACATGGCACTGATCTATGGCATCGGCTTTCCACCGTTTCGCGGCGGTGCGCTGCGCTACATCGACGCCATGGGCCTGAGCGAGTTCGTCACGCTGGCCGACGGCCTGGCCGAGGAACTCGGAGCGCTTTATGCCCCGACCGACAAGCTGCGCGACATGGCCCGGTCGGGCAGTACGTTCTACCGCTGAGACCACCACGGACAGGAGAGATGACATGAGCTTGAATCCAAGAGATATCGTGGTGGTCGACTGCGTGCGTACCCCCATGGCCAAGGCTCGTAACGGCGCCTTTCGTCACGTGCGTGCCGAGACGCTGTCGGCGGCCGTGATGCAGGCGCTTTTCGAGCGCAACCCCGGACTCGACCCCGCCGAGGCCGACGATGTGATCTGGGGCTGCGTCAACCAGACCCTTGAGCAGGCGATGAACATCGCCCGCAATGCGGCCATCCTGACCGGCATACCGCACAGCGTGCCGGCCCAGACGGTCAACCGCCTGTGTGGCTCTTCGATGAGCGCCCTGCATATCGCCGCTGCCAACATCAAGGCCGGCATGGGCGACGTCTACGTCATCGGTGGCGTCGAGCACATGGAACACGTGCCCATGACCCATGGGGTGGACGTCAATCCGGCGGTCAGCAAGCATGCCGCCAAGGCATCGATGATGATGGGCCTGACGGCCGAGTTGCTGGGCAAGATGCATGGCGTTTCCC
>DATISN010000198.1:0-4032 GCA_035581765.1 Halomonas sp. | reverse complement strand
CGTGGTGCTGTAGTACCACTCGCCGTCGTTGGCCAGCGGGCCGGAGCGCTCGAAGGTCCAGGCGATGAGGTCGAGCCCGGCCGCCTTGGCGTGCTCGGCGTAGACAGAGGGCACGATGCGGTTTTCGTCGTCGCCCGCCTCGGGGTTGGACGCCAGCAGCATCCACACCGGCGGCGCAAGTATCTGAACGCCCATATCGGCAAGCTCTTCCATGGTCGGTGACCAGGTGGCCGGGTAAGTGTGGTCGAAGTCGTCGAGACTGTAGCGGTCGTCAAGGTACACGGCCTGCTCGCCGAACTCGGGCGCGTTTTCGATCCAGTAGCGCACGTCGTCCAGGTTGAACGACTGGACGTAGACATCACTTGCCGGGACATCGGCGGCCTCGTACTCGTCGATCATCTTCTGGGCGAAGTCTTCTTGGCTCATGCCGTCGAAGGGCATCTCGACACTGGGCGCCTTGAGCTCCGGCGTCATCTTCACACCCAGCGCCTTGAACAGCTCGATGCTCTCGGCGTGGGTCATCAAGGTGCCCCGCGAGTTGTAAAGATCGGTCCGCCAGCCGGGTGTGCCGGCGAGGTATTCCTCGATGCTGCCGGCCTCGGTGTTGGCCCCTTCCATCTTGCCTTGCAACGTGCGGTATTCCGCCAAGGTGATGTCGCTGGTACAGCACTGGATGTCGGTGGCATTGGTCAGCTCGCCCGCCTCATTGAAAGCCGGTGGCACGCTGCACTTCTGTGCCAAGTCGGTGGCGACGATATTGGTGGTGGTGTGAAGATCGCACTGGGAGTGGCGGCAGACAAGCTCCTGATCGGCGGTGAAGGTCACGTCGCACTCGAGAATGCCGGCGCCCATCTGGGCCCCGGCGAGATAGGACTCGCGGGTGTGCTCGGGGAATTGGAGCGGAGCGCCGCGGTGGCTGATACTGAAGTCGCTGCGCTGCCAGCGGTCGGTGTTGGCCGCACAGCGCAGCAATTCGGCCTTGAGGTCGCGTGATCGCTGGGTCTCCTCGTCCATGTCCTGAACCAGGAAGAGCGGACGAGGCCCGAGGGTAACGTGGCTGGCGGCGGCGATTTCGTCATGGACGGCGATCTCGTCCTGGGCGGCGAAAGTGGCGGGGCCGAGCAGTAGCGCCGCCAGCCCGCTGAGCGTGAGCATCAAGGAAGGGGTCTTCATGAAAGCCTCGCTTTTTCTTCTTGAACGGAAGGGATGGATAACACGTGTCCAGCATGCCCGAGGGGGTGTGACGACACCGTGGCGTTCGGGTGGCGGGCGGGCAGCATCTCTTCCAGCGTAGAAGGTATGGCGGGCGTTGGTCGGGCGGGATCGTGGCGAGGGGTATTTTCAGAGAATGGAGTCGGCGTCCTGGCGCTGGCGTTCCGCCTTCAGCAACTGCCGTTTGCGCTCAAGGCCCCAGCGATACCCGCCGAGACTGCCATCGCTTCGCAGCACGCGATGGCAGGGAATCAACACGCCGATACGATTCCTGCCGCAGGCGGAGGCGACGGCGCGAACGGCGCTTGGCATGCCGAGCCGCTCGGCGAGTTGTCGGTAGCTGAGCACCTCACCTTCGCGAATGCTGAGCAGGCATTGCCAAACCTGCATCTGAAAGACGGTACCGCGCATATCCAGCGGAAGGTCGGGCCGTGGGCCGCCTGCATTGAGATGCTGCTCGAGCGCTTGCGTCCAGGCATCCAGTTCGGGTGCGTGCTGCGCGCTCGAGGCGACCAGCTCTGCACGAGGGAATTCGTCTCGTAGCGCGTCGAGCAGGGCGTGTTCGGTGTCGCCAAACTGCACGCAACACACGCCCTTATCGGTGGCCGCCATCATCAAGAGTCCTAGTGAGGTCTGACGGCAGCTGTATGCGATGGTCTCGTCAGTACCTGTAGCTCGATGAGCCCCGGGGGACATATCGAGGTTGCGCGTCGCTTCACCATCAACGGGGCTGGTGTCCCGGGGAGTGATTGTGGCTCGCATTGCCGCTTCGAATGGAAGGCTCATGGGTGATCCTCGCAATCTTGTGAGTTGCCTTCAGTCAACTATAGCGGCTTAAGCATTACCCGCGGATGGTGATGAGGTCATCCGAACGGGTCGCCGATGATCGTTGACCGGGCTCGTGTTCATCGGAGGGGGCCAGCAGAGGGCGTCAACAGAGCTGGCTACCAAGTAGCAGTAGACCGGCATCCGCTACCTGCCAGCCCCACCAGGCAAGCGCCGTGGCTGCTGCGGCGCCGATCAGGGCGACGATCGGGACGAGATGACGGCGCGTCATGCCTCGACCTGCGCAGGGACGGGGCGGTTGACGGGGGCTTCGTTGATGAACCAGTGCAGGGCGGCCGCCACGATCGACAACAGGATGGCCAGCTTCCAGACCACGTCGTAATCGCCGTTGAGGTCGTAGAAGAAGCCGCCCAGCCAGACACCCATGAAGGAGCCCAGCTGGTGGAACAGAAAGACGATGCCGCCGAGCATTGAAAGGTGGCGCACTCCGAAGACCGAGGCGACGATGCCGTTGGTCAGCGGCACCGTGGAGAGCCACAGCAAGCCCATGGCGATACCGAACAGATACGCGCTGGTGGTGCTGAGCGGCATCACGAGGAAGACGGTAATGACCACGCCACGCGCCAGGTACAGCCAGGTCAACAGCCGCGGCTTGGAGTGGTGGCCGCCCAGCCAGCCGGCGGTATAGGTGCCGACGATGTTGAACAGCCCCACCAGCGCCAGCACGGTACTGCCCACCTGCACGGCGATGCCGTTGTCGAACAGATAGCCTGGCAGATGCACACCGATGAACACCACCTGAAAGCCGCAGACGAAGAAGCCCAGGCAGAGCAGCCAGAAGCCTCGATGGTTGGCGGCCTCGTCCAGCGCGGCGCCGAGTGACAAGTCGCTTGCCTGGCGTTGCGCAGGCCGGTCGCGCAGCATGCCACCCAGTGGCACCATCAGGGCGGCCAGCCCACCCATCACCAACAGCGCGGCGGACCAGCCGAGCCATTGCAGCAGGCCCAGGGTGCCCGGCAGCATGGCGAACTGGCCGAAGGAGCCGGCGGCGCTGACGATGCCCATGGCCAGGCTGCGCTTTTCCGGCGCCACCGTGCGGCCCACGGCGCCCAGGATCACCGAGAAGGTGGTGCCGGAAAGCCCCAGTCCGATCAACAGCCCGGCGCTCAGCGACATGCCCAGCGCGGAGTCCGACATGCCCATCATGACGAGTCCCAGCGCATACAGCAGGCCGCCGACCACGATGATGCGCGCGGCGCCGAAACGATCGGCCAGGGCCCCGGTGAACGGCTGTGCCAAGCCCCAGATCAGGTTCTGCAGCGCCAGCGCGAAGGCAAATACCTCCCGTCCCCAGCCAAGGTCGGTACTCATTGGCTCGAGGAAGAGCCCGAAGCCGTGACGCAGGCCCATGGCGAGCGAAATGACCAGGCTGCCGAGAACGATGATCAGCAGGGCGTGGCGGCGGAGGGTGTCCATGATGACGGCAAGCCTGTAAGCAGACGAACGGTTTGTTAATGTCGCGCGTTTCGCCGCGCCTGGCCACTTTCTCCTTAAGGATACAGCAGGTAGCAGGCGGCGGCTTCGTTGGAATGCAAGCTGTCATCGACGACGCCGCGGCGGACACTCGTGCGATGGTAACTTCTACCTGCCGAGTCTGGTCAAGAAGGGCCGCTGCTGAGCACAAGTGGGATAATGCCATGAAGGACGTTTAGTTAGCGGGATAGGCCGCCAGCGGGAAAGTGAAAAGAGGCTGCGTTAACCAGGGCAGAGTAGAGCAGGGCAGGCGGGCCGGGTGTCTCGGTTGATTTTCAGCGTGCCCGGGGTATGGTGAAGCTCTACCTCCTGAAGTGGGCAACCGGTCGCGACCATGTCCTTTCTCGAACTGCAGTCCCTTACTCTGGGTCCTGAGCATGTCGCGCATGCGCATGACTACCATCAGTTGATCCTGGCCACCTGCGGGGCGACCGAACTGGCTATTGGTGGCTGCGCCGAGCGCGTTACCGGAATTCGCGGCTGCCTGATTCCCAGCACGAG
>DATISN010000197.1:0-1805 GCA_035581765.1 Halomonas sp. | reverse complement strand
CGCGGGTTTTTCTCACCAGATCGCTGTTCTTGGAGAGATTTGCGGCTTTTCTGGGAGCGGCGGTATCGTAGAGTTCTGGCGTCATGGGTATTACCTTCTAGACATGATGGATTGACCTGCCCCTCCTCAACGTCGTGGGTTACGTTGAGGGTGGGCAACAACACAGAGCCACTATTGAGGGAGGCAGGTCATGAAACAGTCTAACGCAACTCAGCAGGCCGTTGTGGAACACAACGTTGCCGAACGACTCAGCGCTGCCAGTGACGTCCATGCCGCCTATATCGGCCTGGATGTGCATAAGGCGAGCATCTCCGTGGCCATCGCCGAGGCGGGACGGCAGGCGCCCGAGTTCCGCGGCGAGATCCCCAACGCGCCCCAGGCCATCGACAAGCTGGTCCGCCAGTTGAGCCAGCGCTTCGACGGGCAGCCTCTGCTGTTCAGCTACGAAGCGGGTCCCTGCGGCTATGGGGTCTATCACCAGGTCCAGGCCAGTGGCCATGATTGTGAGGTGGTCGCCCCGACCCTGATCCCCCAACGTGCCGGGGATCGCGTCAAGACCGACCGGCGAGACGCGAAGATGTTGGCACGTCTATCGCGTTCCGGTGAGCTGACGCCGGTATGGGTCCCCACGCCGGAGCAGGAGGCGGTGCGTGATCTAACGCGGGTCCGGGAGGACATGAAGGCGATCGAGCTCAAGGCACGGCAACGCCTGGGCGCCTTCCTGCTGCGTCATGGCCAGGTCTATGCCGGCAAGAGCAAGTGGACGCAGGCGCACTTCCGCTGGCTGGAGACGGTCCGCTTCGACACCCCCGTTCAGCAGATCGTGCTGGAGGAATACGTCGATGCCGTGAAGGAGGCCCAGCGCCGAGTCACCGGCCTGGAACAGCAGATGGCAGCGGTATTGCCGAGTTGGTCGCTGGCCCCGGTGGTCGAGGCGTTGATGGCGATGCGCGGGATCGGCCTGATCACGGCGATGACGACGCTCGCCGAACTCGGCGACATCAGTCGCTTCGACTCGCCGCGACAGCTGATGGCCTACCTGGGGTTGGTGCCCAGCGAACACTCCAGTGGCGGTAGCCGGCGCCAGGGCGGCATCACCAAGACCGGCAATGGCCATGTACGGCGCGTGCTGGTGGAAGCCGCCTGGAGCTATCGCTACCCGGCGCGCAAGACGCGCACCATTCAACGGCGAGCGGAGAAGGCCTCGCCAGCGGTTCAAGCCATCGCTTGGGAGGCACAAAAGCGCTTGTGTGGGCGCTACCGCCGGCTGGCCGCCACGGGCAAGGTAACGCAGCAGGTCACGACAGCGGTGGCCCGAGAACTGGCGGGGTTCCTGTGGGCCATCGCCTGCGAAGCCATGGGCAAACCACACGGCAGCCGGGCCACCGCATGAGCATGGCGTCCCAATGCCTACAGGTCAGGAAGCGTCGGGCCGGTGGGAGAACCCCTGAGACTGCTATGAGGCCCCCGCCTTACGAGGCTGGGTGACCCTCGCTTCTAGACCAGGGCAGCTCCGCGACGAAGTGATGACAGGTCGGTACCCAACCCACGAATACCAGAGAGATCCACCGTCGCTGATAGCCCTTCGCTTCCTGACCCGTAGGCATTGAGGACAACCGCATGCAATTAGAGACTACCGAGCCGTTGACAGGTCAATCCATACCAGCAGTCGACTAGTTGGCCCATAACATCGTGCTATGCCGGCCGGTTGTATATTCAGTATGACGAAATTTTTCACCAGGGCGCCGTCTTATTCGGGAGCCGCTTCACCGTCATCGGCGAGGCGCAATAGCTCGGCGAGTTCG
>DATISN010000196.1:0-4050 GCA_035581765.1 Halomonas sp. | reverse complement strand
GTCCTGGTCGGGCATCCTGGCCGGGCCGCGCAAGGGCGGCCGCCGACGGATCGAACTGTACGACTTTAACTATACGAGTTGAACTATATAAATTGAATTATACGAGTTGAACTATAGTAGCCCCTTGGGAGTTGTCAATTTAAGATCATGGCATATAGGGATGTCTTGCGTTATAAGTTGGCAGGCATGTCATTAACATAAGCTACTTTAATAAAAGCATCGTTCAGGACAGGTTTGTAAAGCAATAATTCTGATTTTCTTAAGTAGAAATACGCTCAATAAGAAGTTCCTGGTAAAAAAGGCTCCGAAATCACTCATGCAGACCTTGCCACGCCTATGACGCACCAGGTTATTCCGCCATCAATTGCGCCTTGCGCTCCTGCATTTTTTTGCCAAGTTGCTCCAGCTCATCGTCCGAGATGAGCTTTCGGGCGTGCTCGAACATTTCCTCTTCTTCCTCGGACGCGTGGTGTTCGACCAGTTCCTTCAGGACTTTCGCCTGGCCGGAAAACTGGGTGCTGCCTGGGTCGGACTGCTTCAGGTCAGGCATTACTTGGTCTTCGACGGCGCGATGTTCCTCTAGTGCTTCGTGATAGAGCCTTTCGTCTTCCTTGTTCTTGGCCGCTTTCAAGAAGGCGGGATAGAAGATTTCTTCCTCGATCTGGGTGTGGACATGGAGTTCTTTTTCGATCTTGGCCAACAGTTCGGGGCGCTTCTTCGCGGCCTGTTCGGTGGTATTGACCAGTTGGGTCAGTAGATCGCGCACCTTGTCATGATCCTGCTTGAGCAGTTCCAGGGCATTCATGATGTAACCTCCTGTCGGCATCAATGTTTGACACTAATTTCCGGTGACAAATATGTGGGCCAAGCCCATGTGCTGCATGGCAGGGAATAGAACAAGCCACATCAGAAGATAGGCGTTGGGGGCGGGGTGTCAAACATTGTCGTGTAAATAATATAAATTAACTGTTAATTGATTAAAAAAGTCTTTATTAACAAGATCAGTTTGGACTGATTGCTCAGAACAGGTGAATCAAGGGAAATACTCCGAACCACAAGACATAACCGAGCGAGGCGGCCATCAGGCCATCAATGCGTCCGGGCGGTTTGGGTGATCGAAGCTGACGGATGAGCCACCCGGCGAGCAGGGCGGCATGCGGCACCACGGCGAAGGCGAGGCCGGCGTAGGCGTCCTCGGCGAGACTCATAAGCTGCCATATCGCCGCGCAGGCGGCAGACAGTACGGTAAAGGCCAGCGCCACCCACAGGGCACCGTTTCGCCCCAACCGCACCGCCAGTGTGCGCTTGCCCGCCGCGGCATCCGCCTCGAGATCGGGGATGCCGGACAGGGTGATGGACGGGATGATGGCGAGCAGCAGCGGCAGGCTCAGCCACCAGGGCAGCGAGTCATGCCAGGCGCCGCCCAGAAAGACATAGCCGCAAAGCAGGACCCCAATGCTGTGCGTGATCGCAACATCGATCTCCCCCAACCCACGATAGCTGAGCTTCAGCGGTGGGGCGGTATAGCCGAGGGCCAGTATCACCAGCCCGCCCAGCACGAGCAGGGTCGTGACCGGCGCCGCCGGCGCGATGGCCATCAGCCATAAGGCGCTGACAAGAAAGCCCAGCAGCGTAATGACGATGCCGGCCCTGACCTCGCGCTGGCTTAACAGGCCTTCTACCAGCACGCGCGATCCGCCGGTCAGGGCACTATAAAATCGATTGTGGCGGTCGGACGCGAGATCGACCAGCTCATTGGTCAACACGGTGGCGACCTCGAGCAGGAACAGGCAGAGATAGCCGAGCCAGAAGACGGGGTTGCCGAATACGCCCTGGCCGGGAGCGGCGGCGAGCCCGCCGATCGCATAGGCGACCCAGGTCATGGGGTAGAATTGCAGCCGTACGGCCTTCAGCCAGGCACCCGCCTTGTGGCGCACTTTCTCGCCTGGCGTTATCCGGCCACGCGCCAATTGGCGTCCCAGGCGATTGGCTTGCACCAGCCAGGCCTCGCGCTGCTCGCGCGAGGCATCCTTGACCGACCCGAAGGCCACGGCACGCACCGGGCGGATGCCGCAGAAGCCCAGGGTCGCCCGCGCCATGGCGTTTCTGCCCGGCTCGCGATAGAGCAGACGATGAATCAGGGGCGGCGTGTCCATGGTGGTGATCAGCTGTGCCGAGCGCCCCTTGAGCAGACCCTCGTAGCCGATGCCGCCCGCGCAGGTTCGAAATGCGAAGCCCGGCGACATCAGGCGGTCGAGAAATCCCTTGAGCAATGCAGGCGTCGTTCCCCACCAGGTGGGATAGACGAACACCAGGTGATCGGCCCAGTGGACGAGCTCGCGCGCCTGCTCGAGATCCGCTTCCAGTGCCTGGTCGTTGGGCGAGGGCATGTGAAGGTACGGGTCGAAGTCGAGCTCCGACAGGTTGAGCCGGCGCAGCGTCACGCCTGCCGAGCTCACGCCGTCACAGAACGCATCGGCGAGCGCCCCGCACAGGCTGTCGACGCGCGGATGGCCAAGAATGACCAGCACCTTCATCGATTTCCTCTCCCTGGCACAGCGCAAGGCGGCGGGGCGTTCAGGTGTTCAACACCACCCCGCCGTTCAGATGCAGCGTCTGGCCGGTCATGTAAGAGGATTCCTCGCAGGCGAGATAGACGTAGGCGGGGCCCATCTCGCTGGGCTGGCCGGCGCGTTCCATCGGCACCTGGCCGCCGAAGCTGGCGACTTTCTCCTCGTCGAAACTGGCCGGAATCAAGGGCGTCCACACCGGTCCCGGGGCCACGGCGTTGACGCGAATGCCCCGGCCGACCAGGGCCATGGCCAACGAACGCACCAGCCCCTGGATGGCGCCCTTGGTGGCGGTGTAGTCGATCAGGGTAGCGTTGCCCTTGAAGGCATTGATCGACGAGGTGGCGATGATCGTATCGCCCTCGTTCATGTGCGGCAGCGCCGCCTTGACCAGATAGAAATGGCTGAAGATATTGGTCTGAAAGGTGCGCAGCAGCTGGTCGTCGGGAATGTCGGTGACGTCGTCCCAGTCATGTTGCTCGGCGGCGTTGTTGACCAGGATATTGAGTTTGCCGAAATGCTCGAGTGTCCCGTCGACGATCTGGCGGCAGAACGCCGGGTCACCCACATCGCCCTTGAGCACCAGGCAACGACGTCCCTCGGCCTCGACAAGCGCCCGCGTATCCTCGGCATCGCGATCTTCCTCGAGGTGAACGATCACGCTATCGGCCCCTTCACGGGCGTAGTGAACCGCCACGGCGCGCCCGATGCCGCTGTCGCCCCCGGTGATGATCGCCACCTTGTCCTTCAGTTTATCCACACCTCGATAGCTGGCCCGGATGAATTCCGGCTCGGGACGCATGGCATGCTCGTCACCGGGCTGGGTGTCTTGATGCTGGGGAGGCTGTTTCTGCTCGGACATGTGCTGTCACTCCCTTGTTCACATGTAGTTTGCTGCACATACAAAACGTCGCTGATTGGAAGCCGAACCCTCTTCCCTGGGCGTCGGCAGCGACTTGACGATAGAAGACCACGGCGATTTCGCCCACTCATTCGGCTGGTTCGGCTAGAGCCCCGCTCACTCGGGCAGGGCATAGGCGATGATGGCATCGCCGGCCTTGGTGCCCAGCGACCCATGGCCGCCCGCCACGACCAGCACCATCTGCCGGCCCTGGGCGTTGCGGTAGGTCATCGGCGTGGCCTGCCCGCCGGCGGGCAGGCGGTCTTCCCAGAGCTGCTCGCCGGTCGCCACGTCGTAGGCGCGTACGTAATAGTCCAGCGTGCCGCTCATGAACGCGACGCCACCCGCCGTCATGACCGGGCCGCCGAGATCCGGCACGCCCATCCTGAACGGCAGGGGCAACGGGGCGAGGTCACGCACGGTGCCATTGCGATGTTGCCAGACGACCTCCCCGGTCCGCAGGTCGGCGCCCGCGACCATGCCCCAGGGCGGTTGCTGGCAGGGCAGGTCGATGGGCGACATGAAGGGCATGAGCTCAACCGCGTAAGGCGCACCGAAGTTCTCGTTGATGCCCGGCCC
>DATISN010000195.1:0-2390 GCA_035581765.1 Halomonas sp. | reverse complement strand
CCATGCCGGCCGACAAGCCGACCTTCGACTTCTACGTCGAGACCCTTAAGCGACTCGCGCCGGATGCCCAGTGGTGCGGCGCCGGCATCGGGCCGAATCAGATCGTCATGAACGAGTGGTCCATCGCGGCGGGTGGGCATACCCGGACGGGGCTCGAGGACAACATGCGCCTCGATCGCGATACCCTGGCGCCGTCCAATGCCGCGCTGGTCGAGCGCACCGTGGCGCTGTGCGAGACGTACGAGCGGCCGGTGGCCACCTGGCAGCAGGCCCGCGAGATCCTGGGTCTGCGCGCTCCCTGAGCCGCTAACCCGAGGACCCTGCACCGCCGCCTCGCCGGGCGGCGGTCTTTCTTTTGCCCGTAACCTAGGGCCCGCGACCTTGGGCCCACGAATTAGGTCGGCTCAGGGATAGCGCCCGCGTCGACGGTTCTCGACCAACCCCTCGAGGATGGCATTGGCGTCCCGCATGATCGAGGAGGGCGTCTCGCCCAGGCGGCGGCTGCAGATCACCGGTGTGGTGACGGACATTACCGAATTCTAGGTCAATGACTAGAAGCTCTACCTGTCACCGGTCATGGATCTTTACAACGGAGGGACCATTGTCTTCCAGACAGGTCCTCACCCGGTGTTTGATCTGGCGAAAGACATGTTGAAGAAAGCCTTTGACAGGTTGGTGCAGGAGCGCGGTTGCTACTCCATTCGGATCAGGGATGGCACTATCGGCATCCCAACTACCGCCGCCTCGTGGTGGAGAAGCGGATACTCCGAAGCATGTCGCGGAAAGGGAACTGCCTGAACGGTGCCGCAATGGAAGCTTTTTCTGCACCCTGAAGACCGAGTACTTCCGTCTGAACCGGTTCGACAGCATCGAGCAGTTGCAGGAAGGCATAGCAGAGTACATCCACTACTACAATCACCACCGCCTCTAGGAGACTGTCGGGTTTTCAATAACGTCGTGCGATACTCGCACCATGCCGCCATCACCGGAACGTCGCCATGAGCCGCTTCATCCCCGTTGACCGCCAGACTGATTATCTTCTGCCCCCTTCCGTGGACGAGTGGCTGCCCGATGATCATCTGGCACGCTTCGTCGTGGAGGTAGTCGAGCAGTTGGATCTCTCGGCACTGACGCGTCGGTACGCAGGCCGGGGCCACAAGGCGCACCATCCTGCCGTGCTGCTGGGCATGATGGTCTACGGCTATGCCACCGGCGTGGTTTCCAGTCGCAAGATCGAACGCGCCACCTATGATTCGGTAGCCTTCCGTTACCTGGCCGCCAACACCCATCCCGATCACGATACGTTGGCCACCTTCCGGCGGCGCTTCCTGCCCGAACTGGAGCAGCTGTTTGTTCAGGTGCTGTTGCTGGCCCGCGAGATGAAGCTGCTCAAGCTCGGCACCATCGCCCTGGATGGCACCAAGCTCAAGGCCAATGCCAGCAAGCACAAGGCGTTGTCGTATGGCCATGCCAAGACGCTGGAAGCCCAGTTCAAGGCCGAGGTAAAGGCGCTGACCCAGCGGGCCGAAGCGGCCGATCGGGACGACGCTGCCGATGGCATGGACATCCCCGCCGAGATTGCCCGGCGCGAACAGCGCCTGGCGGCGATCGCCGAGGCCAAGGCCAGGATCGAGGCGCGAGCCGAGGAACGGGATGGCGTCGAGCAAGCGGCCTATCAGGAGAAGGTGACGCGACGCGAGGCACAGCGGAAAGCGGGCAAAAAGCCCCGAGGGCGGGATCCCGAGCCCCCGACGGGAGGCCCGCGCGACCAGGACCAGATCAACCTCACCGATCCGCAATCCCGCATCATGCCGGTCACCGGCAAGGGCTTCGACCAGTGTTACAACGCGCAGGCCGCTGTCGATACCGACACGATGTTGGTGACGCATGTCCATGTCACTCAGGCCACCAACGACAAGCAGCAGGTCATGCCGCTACTGACGGCATGGAAGGGCTATCCCGAGGCGCTGGGCCGCCCCACCTGCCTATTGGCCGATACCGGCTACTTCAGTGCTGCCAATGTCGAGGCCTGCCAGGCGCATGACATCGAACCGCTACTGGCCATGAAGCGCGATGTTCACCATCTGCCCGTCTTCGAGCGTTTTGCGCCAGACCCACCGGCGCCGGAGAGTGACGATCCCGTCGAACAGATGGCGCACCGCCTGAAGACCCAGGCCGGACGCGCGCACTATGCGCTGCGCAAGCACACGGTGGAACCGGTC
This sequence comes from Halomonas sp., assembly GCA_035581765.1. GTDB lineage: Bacteria > Pseudomonadota > Gammaproteobacteria > Pseudomonadales > Halomonadaceae > Halomonas. The sequence goes on along the minus strand of DATISN010000195.1, from coordinate 168 downwards.
TTCGGGATCATCAAGCACGTGATGGGATTTCGGCAGGTCTCGTTGCGCGGCCTCGATAAAGTCAGTGGTGAATGGCGATTGGCGGCCATGGCCTGGAACATCAAACGGATGCACCGCCTGAACGCAGGGTGAGGGGCGACGCTCATTCTGTTATTACGCCCAGCAGGG
>DATISN010000194.1:0-22332 GCA_035581765.1 Halomonas sp. | reverse complement strand
CAGCGACACCCCCGACAGCCCCTCCAGGGTGGCATTCACCTTGCCCTCGAGGCGATCCAGGGTCTCGTCGTCCAGCGACTCGATGGCCACGATCAACCGATCCGGCTTAGCCTGCAGAAGGCAGCTGCCCTCATCGAAGGTGATACGCGCCTGCGTCTCGTCGCGCTCGACCGGCTGGGCACTCGCCCAATCCCGGCACAGGCGATCGACCAGCCCCTGGGCATCCTCGGCAGGAATCTCGGCTCGTGAAATCGGCATGGTGACCTCCGCGTCTCGTTGGGTGAGTATTCAGACTAGGACGACGCCATCCCGGAGCGCCAGCCCTACCAGCGTACTTCGTCCCTCACTACAGATGCCGCCCGATTATGAAGGGGGCGTCAGTCGGGGGTCCTCAGGGCCTATGCTCTTCCACACGGCTCTATCACCCAGCGGGAGAACTCGGCAATGATCGTTAACTGCGTGGCCTACGAGAAGGGACGCCGCTTGCGGGACATCCAGACCCACGAGATCGGCGACTACATGGGGATACCGGACCGCTTCGTGTGGGTGGCCCTGCACAACCCCGACGAGGAGGAGATGGCCACCTTCCAGACGGTGTTCGACCTGCATGAACTGGCCGTGGAGGACGCCCTGAACGGGCACCAGCGCCCCAAGGTCGAGGAGTATGGCGAAGCGCTGTTCATGATCATGCACATGGTCACGATACGTGACGAGCAGCTGGAGACCGGCCAGGTGGCCGTGTTCGCTGGCCCGGGCTATGTGCTGTCGGTGCGTCTTCACCCGGGCCAGGGCTTCGCCGAGGTACGACAACGCTGCGAGCACGAGCCGAAGCTACTGCGGCACGGACCGGCGTTCGTGCTCTATGCCCTGATGGACACCATCGTTGACCGCTACTTCCCGGTTATCGAGGCGCTGCAGGCCGAGCTCGAGAGCATCGAGGACGAGATATTCGTCAGGGGCTCGGCCCGCCGGAGCCTGGAGCGGCTCTACAAACTCAAGCGTCAGACCATGAAGCTCAAGCATGCCGCCATGCCCCTGGGCGAGGCCACGGCGCACCTGTTTGGTGGCCGAGTGCCGGCGCTGTGCCGCAAGACACGGGAGTACTTTCGTGATGTCTACGACCACCTGCACCGCATCGAGTCGACGGTCGATACCATCCGCGAGATGACCATCACCGCGATCCAGGTCAACCTCTCGATGGTGGCCATTGACGAGGGCGAGGTCCACAAGCGCCTGGCGGCCTGGGCGGCCATCTTCGCGGTTGCCACGATCCTCGCCGGCATCTGGGGCATGAACTTCGCCCATATGCCGGAGCTGGACTGGCGACTCGGCTACCCCCTGGCCCTGCTGGTGATGGGAGGTACCTGCGGCCTGCTTTACCAACGCTTCCGTCGCGCCGGGTGGCTTTAGCGAGGGCCAGTGGCCAGCACGACAGTACGTGAGTGATATAGGATATACGCTCGCCCGAGCAGCATGGCATGACTTACCGGAGTGAGCCCTAGGGGCCGCGGGACCAAGAAACACAAGAGGGAGTGCAGATGGATACGCGGCTTGACTGCCTGTCACGGCTCAAGGTCGACCAGAGTTCGGGGCAGCCCGCACCCCACCAGCCATGTCTTCTGTTGGCGATCATCTGCGAGATTCAGGCGGGCCATATCGTCTCTCCACGAATCTTGATCGATACCCGGCTGATTGTTCGCTACCACGACATCTTTCAAACGGTGACGGGAGATCGACACCGAGCCCGACCGTGGATGCCGATGTGGGCGTTGAGAAACCGGGAAGGCCCCAGCGGCAAGCTCTGGCGCCCCGAGTATGTCCAGGCCGTGCAGGAAGTTGCCGACCAGATGGGACAGCCGAAATCCATGAATCAACTGGAACAACGCTTCGGGGCTGCCCGGCTTGATCCGGCCCTGTTCTCGGCAATGGAGGACACCATCATTGCCCGAGAAGCCTGTGCGCTGCTGGCCAACCGCTACCTGTCCTCGAACAAGGATGCCCATGCGCTACTTCAGGCCTATCTCGAGACGGCATTTGCCAGCGGCGAGTACGAGAAAGCGCCCGAGCGCCTGGCAGGCGAGGTTCGCGAATCGAGCCAGAGGCAGGCCAGGTCCAACGCTTTTCGCAGATTGGTATTAGATGCCTACGACTATCGCTGTGCGGCCAGCCGGCGACGCTTCATCACCCCGGACTTTCTTTCCCTGGTCGAGGCCGCCCACCTGATTCCCTTCTCCGTGAGCCAGGATGATAGACCCATCAATGGCCTGGCCCTGACGCCGGACCTGCACTGGGCGATGGACAACCACTTGATCGCACCCGGCACGGATTGGAACTGGCATGTCAGCCCTAAGGTCGATGCGCTGATGGAGGACAACCAGTGGCTGCGGCGGCTGGACAAGCAACCACTGGTGCTGCCACGAGATGAGCGTTTCCATCCTCATGAAGAAAGCCTGGCATGGCGAATGGACCATCTGCAGCGCTGATCGGCAAAGCCAGAACGCGAAAGGGCCCCGGCATCGCATGATGCCGGGGCCCTTTCGTTCCCGAGAGAACTCGCCTTACGGTTTCATGTCCTCGAAGAACCGCTTCACGCCGTCGAAGAAGTTGCTCTTCTTCGGCGAGTGGCTGTTGCTGCCGCTCAGGCTGTCCTGGAACTCACGCAGCAGATTCTTCTGGTGCTCGCTGAGCTTGACCGGGGTCTCGATGACCACCTTGCACAGCAGGTCGCCCGGCAGGCCGCCACGCACCGGCTTGATGCCCTTGCCCTTGAGCCGGAACACCTTGCCGGTCTGGGTTTCCGGCGGGATCTTCAGCTTGACCCGACCGTCGAGCGTCGGCACTTCGAGCTCACCGCCGAGCGCGGCATCCACAAAGTTGATCGGCACCTCGCACTGCAGGTGACGGCCATCCCGCTGGAAGATGTCGTGCGGCTTGATGTTGGCCTGCACGTAGAGATCGCCCGGTGGGCCACCATTGATCCCCGCTTCGCCCTCGCCGTTGAGGCGAATGCGATCGCCGGTATCGACGCCGGCCGGAATCTTCACCGAGAGGGTGCGCGTCTCGCGTACCCGGCCTTCGCCATTGCACTTGTGGCACGGCACCTTGATGTGCTGACCGCTGCCGTGACAGGTCGGGCAGGTCTGCTGCACGGCGAAGAAGCCCTGCTGCATGCGTACCTGACCATGGCCCTGACAGGTCGGGCAGGTCTCTTTCGATGAGCCTGGCTCGGCGCCCTTGCCATCGCAGCGCTCGCATTCCACGTGACGCGGCACGCGGATGTCGACGGTCGTACCGGCCACCGCGCTTTCGAGGTCGAGCTCGAGGTTATAGCGAAGGTCGCTGCCGCGCGCCGGGGCGTTGGGATGACGACGCCCTCCGCCGCCACCGCCGAAGATGTCGCCGAACACATCGCCAAAGATGTCGCTGAAGCCACCGGCCCCGGCTCCCGCGCCACCGAAACCACCGCCGCCGAAGCCGCCGGCCTGACCGTCGACCCCGGCATGACCGAACTGGTCGTAGGCAGCGCGCTTCTCCTCGTCGCTTAGAATCTCGTAGGCTTCGGAGACCTCACGGAATTTTGCCGCCGCCGTATCGTCATCGGGATTGCGGTCGGGGTGGTATTTCTGGGCGAAGCGTCGATAGGCCTTCTTGATGTCTTTCTGATCGGCCCCACGCTCGACGCCCAACACCTCGTAATAATCGCGTTTGGACATGGGTCCATGCGCCTCCTGGTCTACGCAGTTAACGCCCTGGCCGCGGAAACGGCAACGCGGGAGTCAGACCCCCGCGCTACCGTCGTCCAAGGCATGGCCGTGGCGGTTATTGCTTTTTCTGGTCGTCGTTGACTTCTTCGTACTCGGCGTCGACCACGTCATCTTCCTGCTTCTTGGCGCCGGCCTCCTGGCCTTCGCCACCGCCCTGCTGAGCCGCCTCGGCCTGGGCCGCATACATCTTCTGGGCCAGGTTGCCGGAGGCCTCGGTCAGCTTGTCGAGCTTGGCCTGGATATCGTCCTTGTCATCCCCCTTGATGGCCTCCTCGAGTTCCTTGGCGGCGCTCTCGATGGCCTCCTTCTCTTCCTCGCTGGCGTGCTCGCCGGCTTCCTGCACGGTCTTGCGGGCGGCGTGGACCATGCCGTCGGCCTGGTTACGCAGCTGCACCAGCTCCTCGAACTTCTTGTCCTCGTCGGCGTGCGCCTCGGCATCCTGGACCATCTGCTCGATCTCGTCCTCGGAGAGGCCGCTGGAGGCCTTGATGACGATCGACTGCTCCTTGCCGGTCGCCTTGTCCTTGGCGGAGACGTTGAGGATGCCGTTGGCGTCGAGATCGAAGGCGACCTCGATCTGCGGCACGCCGCGCGGTGCCGGCGGAATGTCGGCCAGGTCGAAGCGTCCCAGCGACTTGTTGCCGCTCGACTGCTTGCGCTCGCCCTGCAGCACATGAATGGTCACGGCCGTCTGATTGTCATCCGCGGTCGAGAAGGTCTGGGTCTTCTTGGTCGGGATGGTGGTGTTCTTCTCGATCAGCGGGGTCATCACGCCACCCAGCGTCTCGATACCCAGCGTCAGCGGAGTGACGTCGAGCAGCAGCACGTCCTTGACGTCGCCGCCCAGCACGCCGCCCTGAATCGCCGCACCCACGGCCACGGCTTCATCCGGGTTGACGTCCTTGCGCGCTTCCTTGCCGAAGAAGTCGGCCACGCTCTTCTGCACCATCGGCATGCGCGTCTGACCGCCGACCAGGATCACGTCGTCGATCTCGGACGCCGACAGGCCGGCATCGGCCAGCGCGGTCTTGCACGGCCCCATGGAGCGCTTGACCAGCTCCTCCACCAGCGACTCGAGCTTGGCCCGGGTCACCTTGACGTTAAGGTGCTTGGGACCGGTGTTGTCGGCGGTGATGTAGGGCAGGTTGACGTCGGTCTGCTGCGCGCTGGACAACTCGATCTTGGCCTTCTCGGCGGCTTCCTTGAGACGCTGCATGGCCAGGTTGTCGCCGGACAGGTCGATGCCGCTGTCGGACTTGAACTGAGCGACCAGGTAGTTGATCAGCTGCATGTCGAAGTCTTCGCCACCCAGGAAGGTGTCGCCGTTGGTGGCAAGCACCTCGAACTGCGTCTCGCCGTCGACATCGGCCACTTCGATGATGGAGATATCGAAGGTACCGCCACCCAGGTCATAGACGGCGATGGTCTTGTCGCCGCGCGACTTGTCCATGCCGTAGGCCAGGGCGGCCGCGGTCGGCTCGTTGATGATGCGCTTGACCTCGAGACCGGCGATACGACCGGCGTCCTTGGTGGCCTGGCGCTGGGAATCGTTGAAGTAGGCCGGCACGGTGATCACCGCCTCGGTGACTTCCTCACCCAGGTAGTCTTCCGCGGTCTTCTTCATCTTCTTGAGGATTTCCGCGCTGACCTGCGGCGGCGCCAGCTTCTTGCCCTTCACTTCGACCCAGGCGTCGCCATTGTCGGCCTCGGTGATCTTGTAGGGCACCATCTTGATGTCCTTCTGAACGACGTCGTCCTTGAAACGACGGCCGATCAGACGCTTGATGGCGTAAACCGTGTTGTGCGGGTTGGTGACCGCCTGGCGCTTGGCCGCCTGGCCGACCAGGATTTCGTTGTCCTCGGTGTAGGCGATGATGGACGGCGTGGTGCGAGCGCCTTCGGCGTTCTCGATCACCTTCGCGCTATCGCCGTCGAGTACGGCCACACAAGAGTTGGTGGTCCCCAGGTCAATACCGATGATGCGTCCCATAGGAGCTCCTCAAAGTCGTTTCAGTGTTACCGGAAATTGTGTTCTGCGGCATTTACCGCGGAGTTGTCGTGTATCTGGGGGCCACCGGCAGCTTTTCAAGGCCTGCGACCCGCAATTGTTGATTGCCCTCAGCTCACCGCCTGACTGACGACGACCATCGCCGGGCGCACCAGGCGTCCGTTGAGCAGGTAGCCCTTCTGCATCACATCCATGACGCTATTGGGCTCGAGGTCCGGATTGGGCACCATCGCAATGGCCTCGTGATACTGCGGGTCGAAGGGCTCACCATGGGGCTCCACGGTCTCGACACCGAACTTGCCCAGCACATCGAGTTGCAGCTTGAGCGTCATCGACACGCCTTCGCGGTGCACGTCACTGGCGCCATCTTCCATGGCCTCCAGCGCCTTCTCGAGGCTGTCGACGACCGGCAGCAGTTCCTTGACGAACTTCTCGAGGGCGAACTTGCGCGCCTTGTCGGCCTCCTGCTCGGCGCGACGACGCACGTTCTGCGCCTCGGCGGCGGCGCGCAGCGACTGATCCTTGGCATCGACCAGGCTCTGCTCGAGCTCCTCGACCCGGGCGGCCAGCATCTCGGCCTCGGGATTATCGACCGGCTCGTCGGGCTCGACGCTATCAATCGGCTCGGCCTGAGCGGCCAGCGCTTCGGCCTCGTCGGCGCCTTCGATCGCCGCTCCCTGCTCGACTGCATCGGGTTTGCGGTCGGCCTGCGGCTCGTCTTCCCGCTCCTGGCGGGCGAGCTCCTCATCCAGTGGGGTCTGGGGGTCGTGGGCCATATAGGTCTCCTGAAATGCGCATGTCGGAACATCGGCGCGGCCATCGCGCCGCTGCATAAACGTTATTGATTGGTGGGCGTGCCACCAAAGAACATGGGTCTGCCGAGGTATATGGGGCTAGTGGCGCCGATCTCAAGCCGTCATCGCACGACACCTTGACCTCGTGCATTGCCGGCGGTCATCGACTACTGTATAAAAAACCAATACCGAACTAAAAATGCCGCCGTTCCAGACAGCCTCCGGGAGTGATCATGCTGACAGAGCTTTCCCTTCGCGATTTCGCCATTGTCGACCACCTCGAGCTGGAGCTTTCCGGCGGCATGACCGCCATCACCGGCGAGACGGGGGCCGGCAAGTCGATCCTGCTCGGCGCGCTGGGCCTGTGTCTCGGCGAGCGCGCCGATGCCGGCAGCGTGCGTCACGGCCGCGAGCGCGCCGATCTCACCGCCCGCTTCGACCTGCAGCAGCTGCCGGGCGCTCGCGCCTGGCTCGAGGCACGCGAGCTACCCGCGGACGACTGCCTGTTGCGCCGCGTGCTCACCAAGTCGGGGCGCTCCAAGGCGTGGATCAACGGCCAGCCGGCGACCATCGGTGATCTCAAGGCGTTGGGCGAGCGGCTCATCGAGATACACAGCCAGCATGCCCATCAGGCGTTGCTGCGCGAAGAGACCCACCTGCGGCTGCTCGACGACTTCGCCGGACAGCGCCAGACAGTGGCCGCCCTGGGCGACACCTTCCGTCGCTGGCAGGCCACGCGACGGCGCCTCAAGCGCCTCGACGAGGACGGCGACGAACTGAATGCCCGGCGGCAACTGCTGCGCTATCAGGTCGATGAACTCGATCAGCTGGCGCTCGCCGAGGGAGAACTCAAGGCGCTGGAAAACGAGCAGGAAGAGCTTGCCCACGCCGAGGAGCGTCTGCGCGAAACGCAGTTTGCCGCCGAGTGCTGCGACCACGACGACGGCGGCGCCATGACGCTGCTCAACCAGGCGATTCATCGACTGACGGCCCTGCCGGGAAGTGACCGCGGCCGTCTCGCCGATTGCCTGGGCATGCTCGGCGAGGCACGCATTCAGGTCGAGGAGGCAGCCCGCGAGCTCAACCACCTGGCCGGGGTCACGGAGCTCGACCCCGAGCGCCTGGCGTGGGTCGAGGAGCGACTGAGCGAGGTGCATCGCATCGCGCGCAAACATCATGTGATGCCCGAGGAATTGACCACACTGCATCAGCAGTTGCAGGACAGCCTCGAGGGGCTCGAAGGCAACGACGGCGATCTGGAAACCCTGGCCGCCGAGGCGGAAACCCTACGCGACACCTGGAAGGAGCAGGCCCGCCTGATCGGCGAGGCACGCCGCCAGGCCGCGCCGCGCTTCGCCAAGGCTGTCCAGGAGCAGCTGACCTTCCTGGCGATGGCCAAGGCGCGCTTCGAAGTCGAGGTTGAGGAGCGCGCCACCCCGGCGCCCGAAGGCCTCGAGACGGTACGCCTGCTGATCAGCGCCAACCCCGGCCAGCCGACGCGGCCATTGTCCAAGGTCGCCTCCGGTGGCGAACTCTCCCGGATCAGCCTGGCCATCCAGGTCGTGGCGGCGCGCCATTCGACCATTCCGACCCTGGTGTTCGACGAGGTGGACGTGGGGGTGTCAGGCGCAACGGCCGAGATCGTCGGCCAATTGCTGCGCCGCCTCGGCGAACAGGGCCAGGTGCTGACCGTGACCCACCTGCCCCAGGTGGCGGCACAGGCCCATCAGCATCTGCATATCGAGAAGCAGGCCGAGCAAGACACCACCTTGACCCGCATGGCACTGCTCGACGAGGCCGGCCGGGTCAGTGAGCTGGCCCGCATGCTGGGCGGCGTGAATCTCTCCGACCGCACGCTCGCCCATGCCCGGGAGATGCTGGACGCCAGTCAACACCCCCATCACTAGCGCCCCATCGGACGACGAACTTAGCCAACGACTTTCGCTAAACGGCTCTCGCCAAACGACTCCCGCCAAACGACTCCCGCCAAACGACAGCGGCCCCGATCGATGATCGGGGCCGCTGTCCGTCAGGCAGGCGACAATCTAACCGGCGTCACTTCTTCTGGAGGCCTTCCTGGCGCGTAGCCCGTGAGCCGGTCGGCCGCACATAGAGCACCAGGGCGTGGTCAACCAGCTCGAAGCCATGCTCTTCGGCGATTTCTTGCTGGCGGCGCTCGATGGTTTCATCGAAGAACTCGATGATCTCGCCGCTTTCCAGGCACACCATGTGATCATGGTGCTCTTCCTGGGAAATTTCGAAGACCGCATGGCCGCCATCGAAATTATGCCGCACCACCAATCCTGCCGACTCGAATTGGGTCAGCACGCGATAGACGGTGGCCAGTCCAACATCTTCACCCGCTTCGAGAAGCGACTTGTAGACGTCCTCGGCACTCAGGTGGTGCTGCCCTGGTGCGTTCTCGAGAATCTGCAATATCTTGACGCGCGGCAGGGTCACCTTGAGACCGGCCTTGCGCAGTTCATGGTTCTTGTCGGCCATGGTCGCTCTTCGCAGTATCGGGTAGGGTCGGGTATGATCGACCGAATCCACGATAATGAAGAACGGGCGCAAATGCAAAAGCTGACTGTAATCATCATCCTTTCTGTCGCCCTGCTGCTCAGCAGCGGCTGCAACTACTTCGGTGTCTACAAGCGCGACCTGCCTCAGGGCAACCTGGTGACCGCCAACATGGTCGGCCAGCTGCAACCTGGCATGAGCCGCGACCAAGTGGTCAACGTCATGGGACGCCCGCTTCTCGAGGCACCCTTCGATGCCAACGAGTGGGACTACGTGTTTCGTCTCGATGAGGCCTATGGCGGCGTCGAGCAGCGCCGCGTGACCCTGACCTTCGATGGCGACCGGCTCGTCAATATCGAGCGCGAGGGCAACCTCGACCGCGACATCAACGTGCGTTCAGACGATGACATCGGCCCTCGTGCCGACGAGTCGACGATAGACGCCTTTCCCACCACCGAGGCGGGGCCCGAGAACGGAGGCAGTGTTCCCATGGGTGGCGAGCGCGCGCAAGAGCCCTGAGCCCCGAGGCGAAGGATGGGCCGCTCGGCGCGCTAGTGGTTCGTCGAGAGAGAAGGATCAGCGCGTGCTTCGCGACGCGCGTGCGACCCGGGCGGCCTTGGGGTCTATCTGAAGCGGTCGGTAGACCTCGACACGATCACCCGCCTGAAGCACATGCAGCTCCGGGGACTTCAGCAGCACGCTGAAGATCCCCAGGTCTGCATCGCGGAAGGTGGCGGCATCGCACTGGGGGAAATGCGCGTCAAGGCGGGCAAGCATTACCGCCTGGCGCGCCGTGGTGCCTTCGGCAACCGTCAGCTTGATGATGCGCTGCTCGCCGGGCAACGCGTAGGCGACTTCGATGTCGAGGGGCTCAGCGGCCATGGATATCGTTGGCGCGGCGGGTGAACGACTCTACAAGCTGGCCCGCGACCTGCTGAAAGAGCTTGCCGAAGGCCATGCCCAGCAGCCGGTTGGCGAATTCGAACTCCATCTCCAGGCTGACCTTGCAGGCCTTATCGCCCATCGGCGTGAACAGCCAGCGACCGTTCAGCTGCTTGAAGGGTCCGCTGACCAGCGACATCTCGATGCGTTCGGGTGCGAAGAGATCGTTGCGGGTCGTGATGCTCTGCTCGATGCCGGCGCGCCCCAGCGTCATTTCGCCGACCAGGTGGTCGTCGTCATGCTCGATTAGGCGCGAGCGGCGGCAACCCGGAAGAAATTCCGGATAACGCTCGAAATCATTAACGAGGTCGAACATCTCCCGCGGGGTGTGCCGCACCATGGCGGAACGATTGACCGTTGGCATTGAGCTCTCCGCTGACTTCACAGTGCCCAGGGCGTATCATGAGCGGTTATTTCGGGCCTTGAATGGTACCACGCTTCCCTTTACATCGAAGGGGGAGCCGCCACCGGCAGACACAGGAACGAGGTTTCATGGCCAACAAGAAAGGCAAGGGCAAGGGGCCCGGCAGCAACGTCATCGCCTTGAACAAGAAGGCACGCTTCGAATATCACATCGAAGAAACCTTCGAGGCGGGCCTGGTGCTGGCCGGCTGGGAAGTCAAGAGCCTGCGCGCCGGCAAGGCACAGCTGACCGATACCTACATTCTGGTCAAGAATGCAGAGGCTTGGCTACTGGGCAGTCATGTCATTCCGCTTAATACTGCCAGCACGCATGAAGTGGCCGATCCCACCCGCACACGCAAGCTGTTGCTGCACCGCAAGGAAATCGCCAGGATCTTCTCGCGCACCCAGGACAAGGGACACACCTGCGTGCCGCTCAAGCTCTACTGGAAAGGTAACAAGGTGAAGTGCGAGCTGGCGCTGGTGACCGGCAAGAAGCAGCATGACAAGCGGGACACCGAAAAGAACCGCGACTGGCAACGACAGAAAGGCCGGATCATGCGTGAACAAAACAAGGCGTGAGGTGTCATAGAGTCGCTGGTCCTGTTAGACTAGGCAGTTAAGGGGGCGACATGGCTTCGACGCTGGTGACAACCCTTGCGGTGCATGCCGAGAGCGTGATGTATCTCGTAAATCCAACATCACTAACTAATAGTCGCAAACGACGACAACTACGCTCAGGGCGCGCTGGCAGCCTAACAGCTGTTAGCTTCTAGCCCGGCCCCAAAGTGATGTGCCCATTCATTGCGGCGGGGATATGAGCGACGATTGATGGGATCGCGACTGACGGCGTCTTCACGTCAGTTGCTAAAATTCTGAAGAATCGCGTTGCTGGAGCCTGCTCGTCGGCGCCAGTCGCGTTAAACCAAATGACGAAACTAAGCATGTAGAGCCAATGGGCGAGTACCGGCGGACGCGGGTTCAATTCCCGCCGCCTCCACCACTCAAGCATACGAATCAAGCACCTACGGGTGCTTTTTTCGTTTTCCCATCCAAAGCCCCATCCAACTCGAAAACGGTACCTGGCGCCTATTCTGCTCTGTAAGCAGTTAGCAGCATTTCATGTCCCCACGACATAGCCACGCCCCTGTTCGGTACTTTTCGATTCCCCACTAGCCCGGAAATTGCACCAGACATGAAAAAAGCGGCTGAAAATCGGTTATAATTCAAGCTCCTACACAAGAATCTACCGACGCAGCCGCCATGACAAAATGTACCACGCCGACGCCTTCCTTTCCACGCTGTAAAGGCCGCCAGGTCACCGCCGGTTTCGACGGTGGCGAGATCACCTCCGATGGCGGCGCCTTGCTGCTCCGTCAACTGGATCGCGAGATGGGCCTGACCCGCACCATCGCGCGCCGACTGGATGACGCCCGGGTCTCTCGCCGTTGTCAGCACAGAGCTGAAACCATGCTCCGGCAGCGCGTGTTCGGTCTCGCCTTGGGCTACGAAGACCTCAACGATCATCATGCCTTACGCCGCGACATCGCCCTCCAGACCGCGGTCGATACCGACGGCGTGCTGGCCAGCCAGTCGACGCTGTGTCGCTTCGAGCAGCAGGCCAGTCGCCAGTGGGCGGTGGCCATCCAGGAGGAGATCGTCGAGCAGTTCATCCACTCCTTCCGGCGGCCGCCGACGAAGCGCTTGTTCCTGGACTTCGACGCCACCGACGACCCGGTGCATGGCGAGCAGCTCGGCCGACATTTCTCCGGCTTCTACGACGGGTACTGTTTCCTGCCGCTCTACGTCTTCTGTGGCCAGCAGTTGCTGGTCAGCTACCTGCGCCCGGCCTATCGCGACGCCGCCCACCATGCCGGCGCCATCCTGGCGTTGCTGGTGCGGCGGCTGCGCCAGGCCTGGCCCGAGGTGAAGATCGTCTTCCGGGGCGACAGTGGCTTCTGCCGGCCGCTGATTCTCGATTGGTGCGAGCGCCATGGCGTCGAGTACATCGTCGGCCTGGCCACCAACAGCCGCCTCGAGAAGATGTCGTTGGACATTCGCTATGCGTCGGCCATCCGCTGGGAGGCTGCGCGCACCAAGCAGCGCCACTTCGGGCGCATCGACTATGCCGCCCACAGCTGGAAGCGCCCTCGACGCAAGGTGGTAGTCAAGGCCGAGACCAGCCACCGAGGCTTCAACACCCGCTACGTGGTGACCAATCTGCGCGGCAGCCCCCAGTGGCTCTACGACAGCCGCTACTGCCCGCGTGGCGACATGGAAAATCGCATCAAGGAACAGCAATGGCTGTTCTCGGATCGCACCAGCTGCCATGAGTGGTGGCCCAACCAGTACCGGCTGCTGCTGGCCGGCCTGGCCTACCTGCTGCTGGAGCGGCTGCGTCGGGTTTACCTCAAGCGCACGGCATTCGCCTCGGCTCAGGTCACGACACTGCGCCTGAAGCTGCTGAAGATCGGTGGCGTGGTGCTCCGCAATACTCGGCGCGTCCGACTGATGCTGAGTAGCCACTATCCTGACCAGGACCTCTTCCTCAAGCTGGTCAAGAAGCTGGTGCCGGGATGATCGGCAGGGTGCTGTCCCCGGCACGGAATAAACAACGGGGGTAGGGGGAAGTGCGTCTTGACGGCGGGAAATCGATCAGGAAGTGACCGATTCTCGCGCCATCCAGCATGAAGAGCTGACCTGCTCACCCGCCAGACCGAACTTGCAACACTGGTGCAATATTCAGGCTAGGGACGCCGATTCGGTTCAGGGCATGGGACGCCGTCTTGGTTCTCCAGTGCATTTCCCCGCCCAGTACCTGGGCACTGCGATAGTGGGGCTGTAAATTGAACTACATTTTGGCTCTGGACCAAAAAAGCTTTCAATCCCTGGCGTCTTTAGAGGTCGTACTGCTCGCGTGCATAATCGCCTAGTCCAACCGCATCAAGCCGCGCAATGGGAGCAAGGAAGGTGACCTGTATAACGCCGGGAGCACGACCAATCTCAATCGCGCCATTGACGGTCGCTCGATTGCGAATTTCAGCCACGGTTACGTCAAGCAACTTCGCGGCTCGCTCCAAACCGTTCTCGATGGCGTCGTTAAGGTTCGCGGCCGTGCCTACCACTGAGATCGGCGCTAGCGGTTCGATTTCCGAAATGCCCCATTTTTCCGCCAGTCGCATTCCTTTCGCTTTTTCCGCTGCGCTGAAAGGTTTTGCCAACGGAGGCAGATCTTCCAACAGAGGAAAGAGCACCGGTCCGTCAATCGGGTAATTCTTTACGACCTCGACCTGCAGGGTCACGCTTCCAGAGACATCCATGGTGTGCCCAGCGATTTCGCCATCGCCTTGACCTGCATGCATATCACCCATGTAGACGCCCGCACCGGGTACCTTTACCGGTGCGATGAGAATCGAACCTGCACGTACCGCGTCGATATCCATGTGCCCATCGGTCTTGTGCTCGGCTAACTGCTCAGGCGTGAGGCCATATTCATGCGGTGCCCCAACCAGAAAGGCGCCAAAATCACCCGCATTGTGACTGTCGGGCATGGACATTGATGGGCAAGTACCTAACTGCCCCATGAAAGGCCGCGTGCGAATCAGCGTGCCCGGCATGTCCGAGGGGGCATAGTTAAGGATGGAATGCTGACGGCTTCGATCAGGGAGGGCAGAGTAGTGGTCGGCTTTTTGCGCGAAGATTTCGGCAACATTGCTAGGAACGGTCAGACCAACAGTCCGGGTATCGTCAAAAGTGACGGTGTACCCATGTACGATTTCAAACGGCTTGACTGCGTTGTTGCACACATCGCATTTCACCGAATCCTGACCGATGCCTTCGATATGCGTCTCAGGCCCGACGGTGTCACATACTGGGCAGCGTGCAGCGACGTAAGGATCGCCGAGGCAAAAACCTTCAGGAGAACTGTCATGTCCGGATGCAGTCGCAATCGAGGTAAAGGTAATGTCACGAATACGGATGGCAACTCCATCGCCTACTTCAGCACCCTCAACAAAAACGGGCTGTGTTACTTCATGCCCGCCTCGTAAGCTGGGAGTAATCATAGGCCCCCAGCAACCCGGCGCAGTGTTAGCGATGATCGTACCGCCGTTTTCGACAGGCCCTAACATCGGGGCGTGAGGGTCCAGCACACTGTTGGTGAATTCCTGAACCACAACGCTTCGTTGCGCAAGATGCGATGCTTTGGCTAAATCCTTCATAATGCTTATCTCTCGCTTCTTAATTAACTTTATCAAATAAGTTAAGCTCATCATTGCAGGTCTGCAACCCCCAACTTCAGCCGTGCAGAGCGCGGTGAGATTAGAGCCCCCGTGGGTGAACCAACTCAGCCTATACTTCCATCACCTTTGCGGATGAAGCGCTCGCTGGCAGCAACAAGCGCATCCTCGCGCTGCTGGAAGCGGCCAGCCATGAAAGGTTTTTGCGATAGGATTAGCGCAGGCACTTCCCCTGAAAGCATGGTGGGTCCTTAGCCCAGAAATATGGGTTATGTATGGGGGTAAAGAGACTATTTAATTACGTAGTTATCTTGATAAAACATAATTTTGATAAGGTTTTTAGCGGATCCCAGCCTCCATCACTCAAGCATACGAATCAAGCACCTACGGGTGCTTTTTTCGTTTATCAGTCAACCGAGTAGCCATCCCCGGAAGCACGACTTGGCGCCCCATGCCCCTCGATACGGCTACGCCCCTGGCCGGTGCTTTTCGATTCCAGGGCATCGCCGGAGTATCCCCACCTCAACGGCCAAGAAGCAGCGGGCGCGCCACGACGCGTGCTAACGTGAAGGAACAGCCACCAGGACGCCCGCCATGCCCCATCCACTGCTCTCTCGCCAGCCCTTGACCGCGAAGGGCAAGGTGGTCTCCGCCCGCGAGGCCGTAAACCTGATTCGTGACGGCGACGCCCTCGCGACCGGCGGTTTCGTCGGCATCGGCTTCGCCGAGGGGCTCGCAGTGGCCCTTGAGGAGCGCTTCCTGGAGACCGGCGAGCCCCGCGACCTGACCCTGATGTATGCCGCCGGCCAGGGTGACGGCAAGACCCGCGGGCTCAACCACCTGGGGCACGAGGGGCTGGTGGCGAAGGTGATCGGGGGCCACTGGGGGCTGGTGCCCGCCTTGCAGCGGCTCGCCATCGAGGGGCGCATCCAGGCCTGGAACCTGCCCCAGGGGGTGATCTCGCACCTCTTCCGCGACATCGCCGCCGGCAAGCCGGGCACCCTCACCCGTGTCGGCCTGGGCACCTTCGTCGACCCGCGGCTGGGCGGCGGCCGGATCAACGACGTCACCCTTGATGAGCGCGTGTCGCTGCTACCCATCGACGGCCAGGAGTATCTCTTCTACCGGGCCCTGCCGCTGCAAGTGGCCCTGCTGCGCGGCACCACCGCCGACACCCTGGGCAACGTCAGCATGGAGCGCGAGGCCCTGACCCTGGAGGCGCTGGCCATCGCCACGGCGGTGCACAACTCGGGGGGCGTGGTCATCGTGCAGGTGGAACGGCTGGCCGAACACGGCAGCCTGCACCCCAAGGACGTGAAGATCCCCAGTATCCTGGTCGACTGCGTGGTGGTCTGCGAGGATCCGGCCCACCACTGGCAGACCTTCCGCACCGCCTACAACCCGGCCTACTCCGGCGAGATCCGCGCGCCCATGGCGATACCCGAGCCCCTGCCGCTCTCGGCCCGCAAGATCATCGCCCGGCGTGCGGCCTTCGAGCTAAGGCCCAACAGCGTGGTCAACCTGGGGATCGGCATGCCTGAGGGCGTCGGCGCGGTGGCAAGCGAGGAACGCCTGCTCAAGCACCTGACCCTGACCGCCGAACCCGGTGTGATCGGCGGGCTGCCGGCGGGCGGGCTCGACTTCGGCGCGGCGCTGAACACCCAGGCGATCATCGACCAGCCGGCCCAGTTCGACTTCTACGACGGCGGCGGGCTCGACATCGCTTTCCTGGGCATGGCCCAGGTCGATGCCGCTGGCCACGTCAACGTCTCGCGCTTCGGCCCGCGGTTGGCGGGTGCCGGGGGCTTCATCAACATCAGCCAGAACGCCCGCAAGGTGGTGTTCATGGGTACCTTCGTGGCCACCAAGGAGGCACTCGCCATCGTCGACGGACGGCTCGATGCGCCCCCGGGCGGTGAGGGCAAGTTCGTCGCTGAGGTGGAACACCGCACCTTCAGCGGGACCCTGGCCGCCGCGGACGGCAAGCCGGTCTGCTATGTCACCGAGCGGGCGGTGTTCGAGCTCACCCCGGAGGGGCTCACCCTCACCGAGATCGCCCCGGGGGTCGAGCTGGAGCGCGACGTCCTGGCGCTGATGGCCTTCACCCCGCGGATGCCCGAGCCGCCCCGCCTGATGGACGCACGGATCTTTCGCGAGGCGCCCATGGGGCTCGCCGACGAGCTGCTCGACCAGCCGCTGGCACAGCGTTTCAGCCTCGACGAGAGCGAGGATGTGCTCTTCATCAACTTCGAGCACCTGAGGGTCGCCTCCCGGACGGACATCGATGCCATCGAACGGGAGGTCGAGCGTCGCCTCGCCCCACTGGACCGCCGGGTCCAGGCCATCGTCAACTACGACCACTTTCGCATCGACGACGCCCTGCTCGCCCCCTACACCGAGATGGTGCGCGGCCTCGAGGAGCGCTTCTATACCCGGGTGACCCGCTACACCACCAGCGGCTTCATGCGTCGCAAGCTCGGCCACGCCCTGGAGGCGCGCGCCGTCTCGCCGCACATCTACGAAAGTGCCGAGGAGGCCCGTCGACACCTCAAGGAGTGACCTCAAAAGAGGTGGGGACTGAACCGGGCAGGGTTCGATCCTTGTTGGCCGGCCGGGTTCTACATCGCCACTTCCGCCGGCTTCACGAGCCGGTCGAACACGTCGTAGGCGAGCAGCATGACCTCTCGATGGTTGCCGGCATTAAAGGCGATGATGTCGGCCTGGGTCAGATGCGGCGAGACGAACACCTCCAGGTCGAAGAGGTTGCCGAAGGGAGGCATGGCGCCGGGCTCGCAGTCGGGGAAGCGATCGCTGAACTCGCTCTCTTCGGCCAGCCCAACGGACTGGGCGCCGAGGGACTGGGCCAACCGGCGCAGGTCGACCCGGTCGGTGGCTGGCAACACCGCTAGCGCGAGGCGGCCGTCGACGTTGACCATGACGCTCTTGGCGAAGTGGCGGCCGGGCACATGAGCTGCCTCGGCGATCTCATGGGCGGTATAGACCGGGGAATGCTGATGGATGACGTATTTCACGCCGTTCTCGTCGAGAAAGTGTTTGACGCGCTCCATGGCCATGGGAATCATCCTTGTGTGTGGTTTAAGGACCTGAAGATAAGCATAGTCAGTCTCGCGCCCGATGGGGAGGCCGCCAGGTCGGCCTGTTGACGGGGCGCTTTCCCGCGGTACTCGTTGAAGCAGACGTCCCCTCGGGCCACCATGAAGGAACCCGCCGACCACCGGACGTCAACGAGATGCCCTGTCCATGGACGATGTCGCCAGCCAGTTCCTCACTGCCAACGAATCGGCCATCCGCCTGGGCGTGGCGCTGCTACTGGGCGCGCTGATCGGCATCGAGCGCGGCTGGGTGGCCCGGGAGCAGAAGGCCGGCGAGCGCATCGCCGGTATCCGGACCCACTCGCTGGTCGGACTGCTCGGCGGCATCGCCGCCCTGCTCTCGGAAGCCGTCAGCGACTGGGCCTTCCCACTAATCTTCGTGGCTGTGGCCGCCATCAGCCTGGTCGCCTGGCGCGCGAAGCTGGCCGAGCAGCATGACTACAGCATCACCGGCCTGGTGGGCCTGCTGCTGACCTTCTGCTTCGGCGCGGTGGCCGTAGCAATCGACCTGGCCCTGGCCGCCGCCGGTGCGGTGATCACCGCGGTAATCCTCGACAACAAGCACGAGATCCACGGCCTGCTGAACAAGCTACAGGCCCATGAGCTCGATGCCGGTCTCAAGCTGCTGTTGATCACCGTGGTGATGCTGCCACTGCTCCCCGACCGCGGCATGGGCCCCGGCGAAGCGCTCAATCCCTACGAGATCTGGTGGATGGTGGTGCTGATCGCCTCGATCTCCTTCGTCGGCTACTTCGCCATGCGCCTGGGCGGCGCCGAGAAGGGCATCCTCTTCACCGGCCTCTTCGCCGGGCTCTCCTCCTCCACGGCGCTGACTCTGCACTTCGCGCGGATATCGCGCCAGAGCCGGGAAATCGAGGCGATGCTGGCCGCCGGCATCCTGCTGGCCTGCGGCACTATGTTCCCGCGCATCCTGATCTATGCCGCGGTGATCAGTCCCGGACTGCTGCCGGCGCTGCTGCTCCCGGTCACGGTGATGGGGGTGATGCTCTACCTGCCGGCGTTGTTCATCTGGCGTCACCACCGCCAGGCCCTCAGGGTCGACAGCCCGACTCCGATCCAAAACCCCTTGGAACTGCGCACAGCGCTGCTGTTCGGCGGCCTGCTAGCGGTGATCATGTTGCTCGGCGAGTGGCTGCGCGACGCCCTGGGCGAGGCCGGCATCTACCTGCTGGCGGCCTCCTCGGGGGTGGCCGACGTCGACGCCATCACCCTGTCGCTGACCCGGATGTCGCTGGAGCGCATTGCCCCCTCCACCGCGGTGCTGGGCATCGTCATCGCCGCCGCGGTCAACAACCTCTTCAAGTCAGGGCTGGCCACCACCTTAGGTACCCGAGAGCTCGGCAAGCGGGTCGCCCTGCCGATGGTCGCCTCGATGGTGGCGGGGCTGGCGCTGGCTTGGTGGTTGTAAGGCCCCTCCTTGCTCAGCCGCCAGCGGCCGCTCCCCTGCAAGCCCCCGGTCAACGACCTCGAACAGCCTGACGAGTAGGACACGGAGCACGCACACCGCGAGGCTAAGGCGATAGCCCAGGCGGCAAAATGGTTTCATAGACAAAATTACTAAAATAATTTTTACTTTTATTAAAATATTGAGGGTGCATTTTTTTATGACGCCCCCCGCCTTGAAATAAGCAATGACGCCACCCCGCCCAGACAGTAAAGCGCCAAGGGGTACAACGGTGAGCATTATTTTGGCTCAGACGAACTCGGGATCGTCGGTCCTGACGGTCACCGCGTCGTCCCCTTCCGATACCAGGATCGAGAACTCACCGCCGCCCAGATACGTGACCGCGTGGCCTTCCCGTGTCGTGAAGGACGGTAGCCCCTGATGGGTAGCCCCGGCATGCTGCAGGTCGCTGAGGTCGCGAACACTGACGAACATGTCGATGATGTACTCTCGGCCCTGATCATCGAAGGCCATGATGGTCTTTTCTTGTGGTTTCACCGTGTTTACCTCGCGTCTCGGTGTGTCGTTAATATCCATAGCAGGGGAGCATGGGGCTGACCAACGCATGCAGACATCGCGACGTCTCCCTGGAGCGTCCCTACCACCACTTTAGTCGAAAGCCTGGTAAGAAAAGCACTTGCTACCGGCCTCGCTGGGCGCCATCATCAGCGCCCTAGAAGCACGCGAGACCAGGGTGGCGTCGGCTCCGGGCATGCTGCGGCAGCCCAAATTTCGATAAGACCCTCTCCTTATTGTCATTTCCCGATCTGGAATCGAGACACCATGAGCAAAGTCCTGATTATCGGCGCCGGTGGCGTCGGTGGCGTTGTCACCCACAAGTGCGCCCAGCACCCCGAGGTCTTTTCGGAGATCTGCCTGGCAAGCCGCAACGAAGCGAAGTGCAAGGCGATCGCCGCGCAACTGGATCGCCCGATCCAGACCGCTCAGGTGGATGCCGACAGCGTGGAGGAACTGGTCAAGCTGATCGAGTCCTTCAAGCCGGACGTGCTGATCCATGTGGCCCTGCCCTATCAGGACCTGACCATCATGGAAGCCTGCCTGCAGACCGGCGTGCCTTACCTTGACACCGCCAACTACGAGCATCCCGACGAGGCCAAGTTCGAATACAAGGAGCAGTGGGCCTACCAGGACCGCTACGCCAAGGCGAACCTCATGGCCACGCTGGGCTGCGGCTTCGACCCGGGCATGACCAACATCTACTGCGCCTGGGGCCAGAAGAACCTGTTCGACGAGATCCACCGGATCGACATCCTGGATGCCAACGGCGGCGACCACGGTTATCCGTTCGCCACCAACTTCAATCCCGAGATCAACATCCGCGAGATCACCGCCAAGGGTCGCTACTGGGAAAAGGGCGAGTGGAAGGAAACCGCGCCGCTGGCGGAGAAGCGTACCTTCAACTTCGAGGGCATCGGCGAGAAGGACCTCTACCTGCTCTATCACGAGGAGATGGAGTCGCTGTCCCAGAACATCCGCGGGCTCGAGCGCATCCGCTTCTGGATGACCTTCTCCGAGAAGTACATCACGCACTTGAAGGTGCTCGAGAACGTGGGCATGACCAGCATCGAGCCGATCGAGTTCGAGGGTCGCCAGATCACCCCGCTGCAGTTTCTCAAGGCCGTCCTGCCCGACCCGGCGTCGCTCGGCCCACGCACCAAGGGCAAGACCAACATCGGCGTGATTCTCGATGGCATCAAGGACGGCAAGCGGCGCAAGGTGCATATCTACAACATCTGCGACCATGAGGCCTGCTATCGCGAAGTGCAATCCCAGGCGATCTCCTACACCACCGGCGTGCCGGCGGTGACCGGCGCCATGCTGATGCTTCAGGGCCTGTGGAAGGGCGATGGCGTGTTCAACGTCGAGCAGCTCGACCCGGACCCCTTCATGGAGCGCATCGGCGAGATGGGGCTGCCGTGGCAGATGGTCGAGCTTGACCCCGACACCGACCCGCTGGCCTGATCGCGCGATATGGACACGTCAGCTTACCCTTTCGATATCCAGGCCTGCCCGACGCCCGCCTATGTGGTGGACGATGCGCTCCTGCGCCGCAATCTGGAACTGCTCGCGCGGGTCCAGGCGCTGAGTGGCGCCCGCATCCTGCTGGCGCTCAAGGGCTTCGCCATGTGGGATACCTTCCCGCTGGTCAGCCAGTACTTGGTCGGCACGACCGCCAGCGGCCAGGACGAGGCGCGCCTCGGTGCCGAGACCTTCGGCGGCGAGGTGCACGCCTACTCACCGGCCTTCACCGAAGCGGAGATGGACGTGGTAGTGCAATACGCCGACCATCTCAGCTTCAATTCGCCCGCCCAGTGGCAGCGCTTCCGTCACACCGTCGCGGCCGCACCGCGCGACATCTCCTGTGGCCTGAGGGTGAATCCCGAGTATTCCGAGGGCGAGGTGGCGCTGTACGATCCCTGCGCGCCGGGCTCCCGGCTTGGCACTCGCGCGCAGGCGCTGGAGGGCCTGGATCTCTCAGGTCTCGAGGGCCTGCATTTTCATACGCTGTGCGAGCAGAACAGCGACGCCCTGGAGCACACCCTTGAGGCGTTCGAGGCGAAGTTCGCTCACCACCTGGCCGGCATGACATGGGTGAACTTCGGCGGCGGCCATCACATCACCCGCGCCGACTACGACATCGAACGGCTGGTGCGGGTGATCCGGGATTTTCGCCGCCGCTATCCCCACCTCACGGTCTATCTGGAACCCGGCGAGGCGATCGCACTCAACACCGGCTTTCTGGTGTGCAGCGTGCTGGATATCGTCGAGAACGACGGTTCCATCGCCATCCTCGACACCTCGGCCACGGCGCACATGCCAGATGTGCTGGAAATGCCCTATCGCCCTGAGATCATCGGCGCAGGCAAGCCCGGCGAGAAGGCCCACACCTATCGCTTGGGTGGACTGACGTGTTTGGCCGGCGACGTGGTGGGCGAGTACAGCTTCGACAGCCCGCTTTCGATCGGCGACCGACTCGTGTTCACCGACATGGCCCACTACACCATGGTCAAGACCAGTACCTTCAATGGCATGCGCCTGCCGTCGATCTGCCGGGTCGATGAGAC
>DATISN010000193.1:0-3868 GCA_035581765.1 Halomonas sp. | reverse complement strand
GATGGCCGCCAGACGGCTGGCCTGGACCTGGCTGAGCCCGTCGGCGGCGACACCGAAATAATGCCTGGCGGCAGCGTCCAGGCCGAACACCCCGCTGTCCCACTCGACGATATTGAGATAGACCTCGAGGATGCGCTCCTTGGGCCAGAACACCTCGATCAGCAAGGTGAACCAGGCCTCCAGCCCCTTGCGCGCCCAGCTTCGTCCAGTCCAGAGAAAGAGGTTCTTGGCGGTCTGCTGGCTGATGGTGCTGGCGCCGCGCAGTCGACCCCCGCTGCGGCTTGCCTCCAGAGCACGGCGCATCTGGTTGAGATCGAACCCGAAGTGGTCTGGAAAACGCTGGTCCTCGGCGGCAATCACCGCCAGCTTGGCGTTATCGGAGAGCTCACCCCAGCTGCGCCAGCGGTGTTCGATGCGGATCGGCTCCTGCGCTACCCAGGACTGGACCTTGCGCTCAAACATCACCATGGAGCCGAAGACCGGCACCATGCGAAACAGCAACACCAGCAGCACGGAAAGCGCCACGAAGCCGATACCGGTCATGACCAGGATACGCAGCCCGCGCTGCCACCACAGCGAGCGCGTCACCGCTCGGTGACGCGCTGTCGGCCGAAAGGGGTTCAACGCTTGAGCCGGGTCGCGTGATAGCGCAGGTGTTCCTCAATGAAGGAGGCGATGAAGAAATAGCTGTGATCGTAGCCCGGCTGACGACGCAGGGTCAGCGGGTGGTCATGCTTTGTGCACACCGCTTCGAGTCGTTCGGGCTTGAGCTGTTCGTCGAGGAAGTCATCGGCTTCGCCCTGGTCGATGAACAGCGCCTGGCTGGAGGCACCCCTGGCCACCAGCTCGCAGGCGTCATACTGGGTCCAGCTGCCCCGATCCTCGCCCAGATAGGCCGAGAACGCCTTCTGCCCCCAGGGGCTTTCGGACGGATTGACGACCGGCGAGAACGCCGATACCGAGCGGTAATGCCCGGGACGCCGCAAGGCCATGATCAATGCCCCATGACCGCCCATGGAATGGCCGCTGATGGATTCCCGGCCATTGACGGGGAAGTGCTGGCGCACCACCGAGGGCAACTCCTCGGTCACGTAATCGTACATGCGGTAGTGCTTTTTCCAGGGCAATTGCGTGGCGTTGACGTAGAAACCGGCGCCGCTGCCGAAGTCATAACTGTCATGTTCGCCGGGTAGGTCGGTGCCGCGCGGACTGGTGTCCGGGCAGAGGATGGCAATGCCGAGCTCGGCGGCAACCCGATGGGCGCCGGCCTTCTGCATGAAGTTCTCGTCGGTGCAGGTCAGTCCAGAGAGCCACCACAGCAGCGGCACCCGTTCGGCCTCAGCCTGGGGCGGCAGGTAGATAGAGAAGATCATCTCGCAGTCCAGCGCCCGAGAACGGTGGCGATAGCGCTTGTGCCAGCCATCGAAGCTCTTGTTAGCCGAAACCAGTTCGAGGTGTTCGGTCATGCTCATTGATGTTTCTCCTCAAGGCCGGAGAGTCCCGGCGGCCCTTTTCACCCAACACACCAGCAACTCGTCGCTTGGCGCTCAACTGTTGACCCCTTCTCGCGTCACGCAGTTTCGGGCGTGTGTCAAAAGCGGCGCGTATTAATAGTGAAGCACGGTGCGGATGCTCTCGCCCCGGTGCAGCAGCTCGAAAGCCTCGTTGATCTGCTCGAAAGGCATGTTGTGGGTGATGAAGTCGTCGATGTTGATCTCGCCATTCATGTAGCGCTCCACGTAGCCCGGGAGCTCAGTCCGCCCCTTCACCCCACCGAAGGCGGAGCCCTTCCAGACCCGGCCGGTGACCAGTTGGAATGGCCGCGTCGAGATCTCCTCGCCAGCCCCTGCCACGCCAATGATAACCGACTCGCCCCAGCCCTTGTGGCAGCACTCCAGCGCCGAGCGCATGACGTTGACGTTGCCGATGCACTCGAAGGAGTAGTCGACGCCACCGTCGGTCAGGTCGATGATCACCTGCTGGATGGGATCGCTGTAATCCTTGGGATTGACGAACTCGGTGGCGCCGAACTGCTCGGCGAGCTTGAACTTCTCCGGATTGACGTCGATGGCGATGATTCGGCTCGCCTTGGCCATCTGCGCGCCCTGGATGACTGCCAGGCCGATGGCGCCCAGGCCGAACACCGCGACCGTCGCACCCGGCTCGACCTTGGCGGTGTTCATCACCGCGCCGATCCCGGTGGTCACGCCGCAACCCAGCAGGCAGATCTTGTCCATCGGCGCCTTCTTGGAGACCACCGCCAGCGACACCTCGGGCAGCACGGTGTACTCGCTGAAGGTGGAGGTGCCCATGTAGTGGTGCAGCATCTTGCCGTCCAGCGAGAAGCGCGAGGTGCCATCCGGCATCACGCCCTTGCCTTGTGTAGCGCGCACCGAACTGCACAAATTGGTCTTGCCCGAGAGGCAGAACTTGCACTGGCCACACTCGGCGGTATAGAGCGGGATGACATGATCGCCTACCTTGACGCTGGTAACGCCCTCGCCAACTTCCTCGACGACACCGGCCCCCTCGTGGCCCAGCACCGCCGGGAAGTTACCCTCCGGATCGGCACCGGAGAGGGTAAAGGCATCGGTATGACAGACACTGGTGGCGGCGATCTTCACCAGCACCTCACCGGCCTTCGGGCCTTCAACGTCGATTTCGACCAGTTCCAGGGGCTTTCCGGCTTCCAGCGCGACGGCGGCACGTGACTTCATGGCATCTTCCTCGTTCGATATATGGGGCAGTCTCGTGACAGTCTAGGCAATTCAGCGCGCTGAGATAAACTGCATCAAACACATGACATTGTTGTCATAGAGCAACAGTCCAGGCAGGAGAAGCCACAATGCAACGTTGGGACAGGATCGAAGCCTTCGTGGAAGTGGTGCGTCTGGGGACCTTTGCGGCCGCCGCACGACATCTCAAGGTCTCCAACTCCCATGTCAGCCGCCTGATCAGCCAACTGGAGAACCAGTTGGGGACGACCCTGCTCTACCGGACCACCCGCCAGATTCGCCTCACAGATACCGGGGCGCTCTATTACGAGCACTGCCATCACCTGTTCGACGGCTTTCGCGAGGCCGAAGCGGCGATCAACGACCTGCAGGCCAGACCCAAGGGCGTGCTCAGGCTGACCTCGGCGACCACCTTCGGTGAGCGCTTCATCGCGCCGCTGGTCAATGATTTCCTCTGCCAGCATCCACAACTCGAGATCCGCCTTCACTTCACCAATCGCCAGGTGGACATTATCGACGAAGGGTATGACATCGCCATCCGCATGGGCACGCTCAAGGACTCGACGCTGATCGCCCGGCGCATCTGCGAACGCCATGAATACGTGGTCGGCTCCCCGGACTATTTTACCCGGATGCCCCAGCCGCATACCTTGTCGGAGCTCTCCCGTCACCGTTGCCTGGTGGGTTCACGCGACCTCTGGCGATTCGATATTGACGGGGTGCGCCGCGAGGTCAGGGTCGAGGGTCCCTGGGAGGGCAACTCGGGACCGGCCTTGCTGGATGCTGCCCTCAAGGGCCTGGGCCTGGCCCAACTGCCCGACTACTATGTTGACCCCTACCTGGCCAGCGGCGAACTGGTCTCGGTACTCGATGCCTACCAGCACGACGATACGGCGGTCTGGGCCGTCTACCCGCGCCATCGCCACCGCTCTCCCAAGGTGCACCAGTTCATCGACTACCTGATCGAGCATATCGATGAACTGCTGCCCGTACGTCGATGCGCCCGGCAGGGAGCTTCCGACGTATCCGCCGGGTTGGCAAAAAACCGCAAAGTACCATAGCTTGAAGGGATAATAGCTTGAAGGGATACCGCCCTCCTGCATTTCCTCACCCCGCGCGAGGTATTAGATGGA
>DATISN010000192.1:0-12908 GCA_035581765.1 Halomonas sp. | reverse complement strand
GCCAAAGCGTTGTTCAACGCCCTCGCGATTGATGATGCGCGTGCCGAGCACGAAGTCGCGCACGCTGCCCGCCCACGGGCGTCGCGGCCCGGAGAGGCCGGTGGCGACCATGCCGCCCACGGTGGCGTCATCGCCGAAGTGGGGCGGTTCGCAGCCGAGCATCTGACCGTTGGCGGCCAGCGCGGCCTCCAGTTCGGCCAGCGGCGTGCCGCTGCGTACCGAGACGATCAGCTCGACCGGGTCGGAGGAGGTGATGCCGCGATGCTCGCGGGTGACGAGGCTTGCGCCCTCGACCTGGCGGCCGTAAAAGCCCTTGGTGTCGCCGCCGACGATACGCAGCGGCGTGCCCTCGGCGTCGGCCTGGCGAATGCGTTCGGCCAGCGCTTGGCTGGTGTCGTGATCAATGTTGGCGGTGTCGGACATGGTCGTATCCTGATTCCTCAGAAGCGCGGCAGGTCGGGATGCGGCAGCTGATTGTTGTGCACATGCATGGCGCCGAATTCGGCGCAGCGGGCCAGCGTCGGGATGTTCTTGCCCGGGTTGAGCAGTCGCTCGGGGTCGAAGGCCGCCTTCACCGCATGGAAAATGGTCAACTCGCCGGGGTTGAACTGGGCGCACATCTGGTTGATCTTCTCGCGTCCCACGCCATGCTCGCCGGTGATGCTGCCACCGACCTCCACACACAGTTCGAGGATCTTGCCGCCGAGCTCCTCGGCCTGTTCGAGCTCGCCCGGCTGGTTGGCATCGAACAGGATCAGCGGGTGCATGTTGCCGTCGCCGGCATGGAAGACGTTGGCGACGCGCAGGCCGTATTGCTCGGAGAAATCCGCGATGCCCTTGAGCACGCGGGGAAGCTCGCGGCGAGGAATGGTGCCGTCCATGCAGTAGTAGTCCGGCGACATGCGGCCCACGGCGGGGAAGGCATTCTTGCGGCCGGCCCAGAACTTCGCGCGTTCGGCGTCGTCGCGGGCCTGCTGGATGCCGGTCGCGCCGGCCGCCTCGAGCACGCGGCGCACCGTGGCGCAGTCATCGTTTACGTCGGCTTCCACGCCATCGAGTTCGCAGAGCAGGATGGCTTCGGCCTCGACCGGGTAGCCGGCCTTGACGAAGTCCTCGGCGGCCTGGATGGCAAGCTTGTCCATCATCTCCAGGCCGCCGGGAATGATGCCGGCGGCGATGATGTCGCCCACGGCGCGTCCGGCCTTTTCCACATCATCGAAGCTTGCCATCAGCACCTTGGCGGTCTCGGGCTTGGGCAGCAGCTTGACGGTGACCTCGGTGACCACGCCGAGCATGCCCTCGGAGCCGGTGAACAGCGCCAGCAGGTCGAAGCCCGGCGCATCGAGCGCCTCGGAGCCCAGCGTCATGCGCTCGCCCTCGATGGTGATCACCTCGACCTTCATGACGTTATGCACGGTCAACCCATATTTCAGGCAGTGCACGCCACCGGCATTCTCGGCGACGTTGCCGCCGATCGAGCAGGCAATCTGCGAGGAGGGGTCTGGCGCATAATAGAGGCCGTAGGGGGAGGCGGCCTCGGAGATCGCGAGATTACGCACCCCTGGCTGAACGCGCATGGTGCGTGCGTCGGGATCGATGTCGAGGATGCGGTTGAAGCGCGACATGACCAGCAATACGCCCTGTTCCAGCGGCAGCGCGCCACCGGAGAGGCCGGTGCCGGCGCCGCGCGTGACCACCGGGACGCCCAGTGCCCGGCAGCGCTTGAGCAGCGTCTCGACCTGATCGAGCGTCTCGGGCAGCGCCACCAGCATCGGCAGCACCCGATAGGCGGAAAGGCCGTCGCACTCGAAGGGGCGCAGGTCTTCCTCGCGATGCAGCAGGGTCAGGCCGGGCGAGGCCGCCTGCAGATCCGCCAGCACCTCGGCCTTGTCGTTCTGGGGCAGCGCTCCGTCGAGCGCCGCGTCGTAAAGAATGTTCATGG
Organism: Halomonas sp.; assembly: GCA_035581765.1. GTDB lineage: Bacteria > Pseudomonadota > Gammaproteobacteria > Pseudomonadales > Halomonadaceae > Halomonas. The sequence goes on along the minus strand of DATISN010000192.1, from coordinate 10,966 downwards.
GAGCTCCCCCGGACATCATGGTCATCTGACTCGGGCGATGGGTGACCGTGACTGTCAATCTGTGGGTTAGATGCGTCGCTGTTCCGCCTTGGCGGCCACGACCCGATCCGGTATCGATCTGATAATTTGGAAAGTATTTCCAATATACACGCTGGCACGCGTGATGGGTAGATCGGCGAAGGTGGCACAACCGCTGGCGAAGTGCCGCCATTCGCCCGCACGGTCAAAGGATGAGGTGGCGAAAGGCCGGTTGGCTAAAAAACCGCTTGGCTCAGGACGAGGCCATGCTCAGCGGCATCGCCTCGTCTTCGATCACGCCGCTCAGCGAGGCGACTTCCAGCTTGTTGCACAGGTGATCGCGCAGGATCTGTCCAAGCAGCTTGCCGTCACGCTTCTTGATCGCCGCCACCATGTTCTCATGGTCCTCGACCGCTTGACGCCAGAAGCTGGCGGTCATCTTCTTGGAATAACGTACCCGTTTCACGCGCTGACTGAGGTTGTTGTACATCTCTTGCAGCACCTCGTTTTTCGAGGCGAGAAGAATCTGTTCGTGTATCTGCTTGTTGACCTCGAAATAGGGCGTCAATTCATTGTTATGGTAATGCGACAGCATCTTTTCATGCAGCTCGACGATTCGCTCGATTCCGGCATCGCTGATCTCCTGGCAAGCCAGTTCGCCGGATAGCCCTTCCAGCGCGCCCATCAGGTCGTAGGTATCCTTGACCATCTTGAGCGTCAATTGCACCACCCGTGCGCCGCGGTTGGGCAGCAATTCCACCAGCCCTTCCGAGGCCAGCACCTTCAGCGCCTCGCGAAGCGGGGTGCGTGACACCCCGAAGGTCGCGCAGAGGTGCTTCTCGGAGATCCGCTCTCCCGGCAATAGATCGCCATGCTCGATGAGGTCGCGGATGCGATCGGCGACCTCCCGGTAAAGATTGCGATGTTGGATCTTGCTCATGGTCTGGTTCCTTCCGGATGCCATGCGTCTTGCGTGAGTCGCGATAGCGAGGCGTAGGCCGTTATCGTTGTCGAGATGCGATGGGTCTTTAAGCAAAGCGTCGTGAAGCAAAGCGTCGTGAAGCGATATGTCGTCAAGCAGGTCTTGGCATGAAAACAGGCATTGACATCAAGTCTGACGACATTGACTAATGACTGCAAAAGGTATTATGAATTCAAAATTCTCACAAGGTCACCGAGCCGTGGCGGGAAGGGTCCCCGCAAGGGGCCTGACTCACCCACCAGCGTGACACCTCAGGAGTGACAAGATGGCTGGCAAGGTATATCGCTGCAGCGTGCAGCTGACCCGTGCGCATGGCAGGGCAATTCTCGACGGCGCCTTTCTCAGGGCCCGGGAGCTCGGCGCGGAACCCCTGACGGTCGTGGTGCTGGATGGCGGCGGCAATATCGTGGCGGCGGAACGCGAAGACGGATGCGCACCGCTGCGCTTTCCGGTGGCTCAGGGCAAGGCCTACGCCGCCTTGGGCAACGGGGCGGCAAGCGGCGTGATCGGGGAGCGTAATGCCGAGCGCCCCGCCTTTCTGGCCAGCGTCGCTGCCGCGTCGGGCGGTCGGTTCGTGCCGGTGGCGGGCGGGGTGCTGATTCTTGACGCCCACGATCAGGTGATCGGCGCGGCGGGGGCCAGTGGCGCGTCGTCTCCCGAAGACGAGGGGGCGGTGATCGCGGGTATCGAGGCTGCCGGTCTCGCCTGGGGGCTCGAGCCCGAGTGATGACGAATGAAATCCGCGACCGGGGGCAAAGAAAGCCAAGGTCGGGGTGGTGGAGCCATAGGTCGCGGGCTAATTTCACCGCGACCTCAGCGCCAAGTCATTGAGTGCCATGCACTGTTTATTTTTCCTGACTATCCGCCGACTAAAGTTTAATACCTAATTCTGCATTTTGAATACAAATTGGGTCCGTGACGCTCTGACTCGCCGCTTCGCCAGAAGAACGAAGACGAGTCGGTTCGTCGGCGCGGCCGCCAGGCGACCGCACCGACACGGAGACTGCCTCGAGGGAGCGTCCGCCCGGGGCAGCGCGCGCACAACAACAAGCCAGCACTGGAGTATCCAATGAAAAAGATCAAGACAGCATTCGTGACCGCCTCACTGGCGTTGAGCCTGACGCCAGTGGTCGGCATGGCTCAGACCGAGCTTCAGTTCGGTCACGTGGGCAATCCCGGTTCGTTGTTCGATTCGTCCGTGAATGAGTTCGCCAGGCTAGCCAACGAGCGGCTGGGTGACGACTACAAGGTGCAGGCCTATGGATCGAGCCAGCTTGGCGGCGACAGCTCCATGATGCAGAAGCTCAAGCTTGGCCAGCTGACCTTTACGCTGCCCTCCACCGTGATGTCCTCGGTGGTGGATGAGTTCGGTCTGTTCGAGATGCCCTATCTGATCCAGGGTCGGGATCACATGAAGCGCGTCATCGAGGAGGTCATCGAACCCGATCTCTACCCGCTGGTGGAGGAGGAGGGGTACAAGATTCTCGCCGTCTGGGAGAATGGCTTCCGCCAGATCACCAACAACGAGCGTCCCATCAATACCCCGGAGGATCTGGATGGCATGAAGCTGCGGACCCCGGAGGGCATTTGGCGGGTACGCATGTTCGAGGAATACGGCGCCAACCCCTCGCCCATGTCGCTTTCGGAAGTCTTCACGGCGCTGCAGACCGGAACAATGGACGGTCAGGAAAACCCTCTGGTGCAGATCTATTCCCAGAAGTTCCAGGAGGTGCAGGACTACCTCTCCATGACCAATCACGTCTACACGCCTGCCTATGTGGTGGTGTCCAAGAGCCATTGGGAGGACTTGCCGGAAGACGTGCGTGACGTGCTGGAGGAAACCGCTCAGGAGGTCCAGGACTTCGTCTACGAGACGGCCGCCCAGCAGGACGAGGAACTCGTCAGCAAAATGGAAGAGGCTGGCATGGAAGTCAACGAGCCCGATCTGCAGGCCTTCATCGATGCCAGTGGCCCGGTCTACGAGCTCTTCGACGAAGAAGTCGAAGGCGGCGGCGACCTGATTGATCGTGTGCTGGCGCTCGGCGAGGAAGAGTGACTTCCTCAGAAGACTGAACCCCTCTGAACCAACCCATGGACCGCCCCTGTCGGGCGGTCCTTCTTCTGCTCGACGGAGTGGCTTCAATGTCCCTTGTGAAACTTCGATCCGGCTTCGAGTGGCTGCTCGAGGTCATTACCATGTTTCTGGTGGTTGCCCTGACGGTGGTCGTGCTGCTCGGTGTCAGCTTCCGCTATACCGGCAATTCCCTGGGGTGGTATGACGAGGTCGCCGCCGTGATGTTGGCGTGGGTGACCTACTACGGTGCCGCTCTCGCTGCCCTCAAGCGCGCTCATATCAGCGTCCCGGGTTTTGTCTATTCGCGCGGACGGGCTATGCGCATGGCGCTGGTCGTGGTCGGTGAAGTCATCACCATCACCTTCTTCGTGCTGCTCGCATACTATGGCGTCTTCGTCATCGGCGTCCTGGGTGGCTCTACCATGGTCAGCGTGCCGATTCCCACGGCCGTGACTCAGTCCACTATTCCCATTGGCGCGGCGCTCTATGTCATCGCCGAGCTGCTTAATCTGCCGGACATTCTGCGTGAAGCCTGGGATGGGCGAAAGCCGCCCTCGGAGCAGGATATTGTGGAGGAAATGCAATGACGACGGCTTTGATCCTGCTGGCCGGCCTGGCCATGATCTTCATCAACATTCCCATCGCGGTGGCCCTGGGTGCGATCTCCATCGTCGCCATGCTGGTGATGCAGGGCACCAACAGTCTGCTCGGCTTCCCGCTGGTGCTGTTCGAGGGGGCGACCAAGTTCCCGCTGATCGCCATTCCGTTGTTCGTCCTGGCCGGCGCCATCATGAACACCGGCGGCATCTCCCGACGGCTGATCGACTTCGCCTCCGCACTGCTCGGCTTCGTTCGTGGCGGCCTGGCCATGGTCAACGTCGGTACCTCGCTGTTCTTCGCCGAGATCTCCGGGTCTGCCGTGGCCGACGTGGCGGCGTTGGGCTCCATCCTGATTCCGGAAATGAAGCGCAAGGGGTATCCGGCTCCGTTCGCGGCCGCCATCACGTCTTCCTCGGCATCGCTTGCAATCATCATTCCGCCTTCGATTCCGATGATCCTCTATGCCGCCATGGCCGACACCTCGGTCGTGCAGCTCTTCGTCGCCGGCATCGTGCCCGGTATCGTCGGCGGGCTGTTGATGATGGTGCTCGCCTGGTACTTCGCGGTCCGCTACAACTTTCCCGTGGAGCAGACCTTCAAGCTGAGCCGGGTGTGGAGCACCTTCAAGGCCGCTGGCCTGGCCTTCCTGCTGCCGATGATCATCCTGGGTGGCATCTTCGGCGGCTTCATGACCGCGACCGAGGGCGCCGCGCTGGCAGTACTGGCGTCGCTGTTGATCAGTTTCCGCTATGGCGAGCTGCGGTGGAAGAAGCTGCGTGCGGCCATGGTCGAGGGCGGTGTTCAGACCGCCGTGGTCATGCTGTTGGTGGCGAGCTCTGCGTTGCTTGGCGATTTCCTCACCCGTGCCCAGCTGCCGCAAATGCTCGCGGCGATGATCGGCGACTTCACCAGCAACAAGTACGCGGTGCTGGCGTTGCTGAACATCTTCCTGCTGTTGATCGGCATGATCCTGCACTCGGCGGCGGCGATCATTCTCACCGTGCCCATCGTCATGCCGTTGGTGATGATGGTCGGCATCGATCCCGTCCACTTCGGGATGATCGTGACGTTGAACCTGGCGATCGGCCAGCAGACCCCACCCGTGGCCAGCGTGCTGATGACCGCATGCTCGGTAGCCAAGGCCGATATTTGGGATGTGTCCAAAGCCAATATGCCGTTCGTCGCTCTGCTGTTCGTACTGCTGATGCTGGTGACCTACGTGCCGATCTTCCCAATGGGCCTGGTGGAACTATTCTACCGGTGAGCCCGATAGATTCTTAGGAGGACACGCTTATGTCCGACGAGGCGCTGATTTTCAGGCGGGAGGGACACCTCGCCTGGCTCGGTTTCAACCGGCCCGCGAGCCGTAATGCCATGACGTGGGACATGTACAACGCCCTGGAGGCCAGCTGCGTGCAGCTGGCCGAGGACGACACCGTGCATGCCGTGGTACTGCATGGTGTCGGTGGCGAAGCCTTCGTGGCGGGGACCGACATCACGCAATTCACCCACTTCACCAAGCCCCAGGATGCCCTCGATTACGAGCAACGCATCGAGCGGGTGGTGAGTGGCCTTGAAACCCTCAACAAGCCGACGATCGCCATGATCGAGGGTTTTTGTGTCGGCGGGGGCGCGGCCCTCGCCATGGCCTGCGACTTTCGCTATTGCACGCCGTCGCTGAAGTTCGGTGTGCCGATCGCCAAGACCCTGGGCAACACGCTGTCGATCACCAATGTGTCGCGGCTGATCGACATGGTGGGTGTCGCCCGCACCAAGGAAGTCCTGATGCAGGCGAAGCTGTTTACCGCCGACGAAGCCTATCAGGCGGGGCTGGTCAACGACGTCTTTTCGCCCGACACCATTGCCAGCGAGGTCACGGCGATCGCCAATGAATTCTCGACGCGTGCACCGCTGACGCTCCAGGCCAGCAAGGCGCTGGTGGGACGCGTCCAGGCCCAGCGTCGGGCGTCACTCGAGGCGGGTGAGGACTGGGTCACCGCCTGCTACATGAGCGATGACTTCAAGGCGGCTGTCGACAAGTTCGTCCACAAGACGCCTTTCGAGTGGTCGGGCCGTTAAGTCATCCAGAGGGAAATTCAGCCAATGCTGCCACTACAGAACGTGAAAGTGCTGGACATCTCGCAGATCATGGCCGGGCCATATTGCACCATGGTGCTGGCCGACATGGGGGCGGATGTCACGAAGGTCGAGAAGATCCAGGGCGGCGACGACAGCCGCCAGATGGGTCCCTACATCAATGACGAGTCGACCTGCTTTTCGCAGATCAATCGCAACAAGAAAAGCATCTCGCTCAACCTGAAGGATGACCGGGCACGGGACATCTTCTATCGCCTGGCCAAGGACGCCGATGTCATCGTCGAGAACTTCCGCACCGGCGTCACCAAGTCGTTGCAGATCGACTATGACACCATCAAGGCGATCAATCCCAGCATCATCTACTGCTCGATTTCCGGCTACGGCCAGACCGGCCCCTACAGCCATCGCGGGGGCTTCGACCTGGTGGCCCAAGGCATGACCGGGTTGATGTCGATGACCGGCGAGAAGGGCAGACGCCCGCTCAAGACCGGCATCGCCGTCTATGATATCGGCGCCGGCATCACGGCGGTGTATTCGATTCTGGCCGCCTATATCCACAAGACCAATAGCGGCGAAGGCCAGCACATCGATATCGCCATCACCGAGTGCGGCCTGCCCTGGTTCGCCTGGGAAGCGGCGGCCTACTTTGGCGAGGGCACGCTGCCCGAGCCCACCGGCTGGCGGCATCGCGTGTCCGCGCCCTATCAAGCGGTCAAGGCCAGCGACGGCTACATCATGCTGGGCTGCGCCAACCAGCGTACCTGGGAGCGTTTCTGCCAGGACGTGCTCGAGCGCGAGGACCTGATGGCCGACCCACGGTTCCTGACCAATTTCGACCGTGGCCAGCACGTCGAGGAACTCGAGGCGGTGATCGAAGCGATCATGGTTGACCATGAAATGAACCATTGGTTGGCGCTTTGCGACAAGGCGGGCGTGCCGGCCGGTCCGATCAACAACTTCGCCCAGGCCATGCAGGACGAGCATTACCTGGCGCGCGGCATGGTGGAGGAAATGGATCACCCGGTGATCGGCAAGATGAAGACCATCGGCTTTCCAAGCAAGTTCTCCCGCACCCCGTCGCAGATCCGCAGCCCAGCACCCCTGTTCGGCCAGCATACCGATGAAGTGCTCGATACCCTGGGCTTCTCGCCCGAGCAGCTGGAAACGCTGCGGGCCGAGGGCTGCATCAAGTAAATTTTTTGACGAATTTTGCATTCATTATCAAAAGTACAAAAGTGCAAAATTGCCACTGGAGAGACCACCATGTTGAAGCTCGATTTTCATCCGTCCGGCCGTCATTTTCTGCAGATTCCCGGCCCTTCGCCGGTACCGGATCGCATCCTGCGCGCCATGAGCCTGCCGACCATCGACCACCGTGGCCCGGAGTTCGGCGCCCTGGGGCGCGACCTGCTGGCCAAGATCAAGCGGGTCTTCAAGACCGAGAGCCCGGTGATCATCTACCCGGCCTCGGGCACCGGCGCCTGGGAAGCGGCGCTGATCAATACCCTGTCGCCGGGCGACCGGGTGCTGATGTTCGAGACCGGCCACTTCGCGACCCTGTGGCAGAAGATGGCGCGTCGTCTGAGCCTGGAGCCGGAGTTCCTGGGCCTGCCGGGCGCCGAGGGCTGGCGTCATGGCGTTCAGGCGGACATGATCGAGGCGCGCCTGAAGGAAGATGCCCACCATGAGATCAAGGCCGTGTGCGTGGTGCACAACGAGACCTCGACCGGCGTCACCAGCGATATCGCCGCCGTGCGTCGCGCCATCGATGCGGCCGGCCATCCGGCGCTGCTGATCGTGGATACCATCTCCGGCCTGGCCAGTGCCGACTATCGCCACGACGAGTGGGGCGTCGACGTGACTGTCTCGGGATCGCAGAAGGGCCTGATGCTGCCCCCGGGGATCAGTTTCAACGCGCTCTCCGACAAGGCGATCGCCGTCAGCGCACAGGCGCAACTGCCCAAGAGCTTCTGGGCCTGGGACGAGATTCTCGAGGCCAACAAGAACGGCTACTGGCCCTACACGCCCAGCACCAACCTGCTCTACGGCCTCAACGAGGCGCTCGACATGCTGGAGGAAGAAGGGCTCGATCACGTGCTCGCTCGCCATCAGCGCTGGGCGGCCGGCGTGCGCTGTGCCGTCGAGGCATGGGGCCTGGAGATCCAGTGCCAGGACCCGAGCGTCTATTCGCCGGTGCTGACCGGGGTGGTGATGCCCGAAGGCATCGACGCCGACGAGGTGCGCAAGATCATCTACGAGCGTTTCGACCTCTCGCTGGGCATGGGCCTGGGCAAGGTCAAGGGCACGATGTTCCGCATCGGTCACCTGGGCGACTGCAACGACCTGACGCTGATCGCCACCCTGGGCGGCTGCGAGGCCGGCATGAAGCTTGCTGGTGTGCCGCTCAAGGGCTCCGGCGTGACCGTGGCACTCGACTACTTCGCCAGCCATCCGCTCAAGGGCGCCCACTGATCGTCGCCACGCATGGCCGAGGAGAGAAGGATGACGTCCTTGACTGAGAAGACACAGGCTCGCGATGCCCGGATCAAGCCGGTCACCGAACTGGCGGCACGACTCCAGCGCGAGCTGCAGGGCGAGGTGCTGTTCGACCAGGCGTCGCGGGGCCGCTATGCGACGGATGCCTCGATCTACCAGATCACGCCGGTCGGCGTGGTCATTCCCCGCCATCAGCGCGACCTGGCGTTGGCGCTGGATATCGCCCGCGACGCCAAGGTGCCGGTATTGCCGCGTGGCGGCGGTACCAGCCAGTGCGGGCAGACGGTAGGCGAGGCGCTGGTGATCGATACCTCTCGCTGGTTGGATCAGATCATCGACTTCGATGCCCAGGCCCGCACGGTGGTCGTCGAGCCGGGCCTGGTGCTGGATCATCTCAATGCCTGGTTGAAGCCGTATGGGCTCTGGTATCCGGTGGATGTCTCCACCAGTGCGCAGTGCACCATCGGCGGCATGACCGGCAACAACTCCTGCGGCTCACGCTCGATTCACTACGGCAACATGGTGCACAACGTGCTCGGCGTCGAGGCGACGCTGGCCGATGGCAACGAGGTGAATTTCGGCTTCGTCGACGAGCTGGCCGCCGGGTCGCGTGAGCATCGTCTGGCGGAACAGGTCCAGGCGATTGCCGCGCGTGTCGACCCCGAGATCCGCGAGCACTTCCCCAAGGTGCTGCGCCGCGTGGGTGGTTACAACCTCGATCTGTTCAACTGCCAGAATCCCAAGCCCTACGATCCCGACGGGCGCGCCAACCTGGCGCACCTGCTGGTCGGCTCCGAGGGCACCCTGGGCTTGAGCCGGCGCATCAAGCTGCGCCTGTCGCCCTTGCCCGAGCACAAGGTGCTGGGGGTGGTGAACTTCCCGACGTTCTACCAGGCGATGGACTTCGCCCAGCATATCGTCACGCTCGGCCCGACCGCGGTGGAGCTGGTCGATCACACCATGATCGAGCTGTCGCTGCAGAACCCGGCGTTCCGCCCGGTGATCGAGAAAGCGCTGATCGGCAAGCCCGAGGCGGTGCTGCTGGTGGAGTTCGCCGGCCAGGACCGGGACGCCCAACTGGCCGCACTGCGTCAGCTCAGCGAGTTGATGGGCGAGCTGGGATTGCCGGATTCGGTCGTCGACATGCCCGAGGCCGCCGAGCAGAAGGCGCTGTGGAACGTGCGCAAGGCGGGGCTCAACATCATGATGAGCATGAAGGGCGACGGCAAGCCGGTGTCCTTCATCGAGGATTGCGCCGTGCCGCTGGAGCATCTGGCGGAATATACCGACAAGCTGACCCAGCTGTTCCGACATTACGGCACCGAGGGCACCTGGTACGCCCATGCCAGCGTCGGCACCCTGCACGTGCGACCGATTCTCGACATGCGCCGCGATGGTGCCGAGAAGATGCGCGAGATCGCCGAGAAGGCCTCCGCGCTGGTGCGCGAGTACAAGGGCGCCTATTCCGGCGAACACGGCGATGGGCTGTGTCGCGGCGAGTGGGTGGCCTGGCAGTTCGGCCCCAAGGTCAACGACGCATTCCGCGAGATCAAGCAGCTGTTCGACCCCGACAATCGGCTCAACCCGGGCAAGATCGTCGACACGCCGAGGATGGACGACAAGCGCTACTTCCGCTTCCCCGAGAACTACCGGGCGATTCCGCTGACCCCGGTGTTCGACTGGTCGGCGTGGAACGTCGAGCGCGACCCCTTGACCGGCGAGCAGACGCCGCCGGGCACCGGCGGCGATGCGACCCATGGCCTGGCGATGGCGGTGGAGATGTGCAACAACAACGGCCATTGCCGCAAGTTCGACGCCGGCACCATGTGCCCAAGCTATCGTGTCACCAAGGACGAGCAGCACCTGACGCGCGGCCGTGCCAATACGCTGCGCCTGGTGCTCTCGGGCCAGCTCGGCGACGAGGGCCTGGCGGGCGACGACGTCAAGGAAGCGCTTGACCTGTGCGTGTCGTGCAAGGGCTGCAAGCGTGACTGTCCGACCGGGGTCGACATGGCCAAGTTCAAGATCGAGGCGCGTGCCGCGCGAGCCATGGCCAAGGGCCTGTCGCTGCGCGATCGCATGGTCGGCGAGATGCCGCGTTACGCGCCCTATGCCAGCCGGCTCTCGGGCTTGATGGGGGCCGTCGAACGGGTGCCGTTCCTGTCGCGCCAGATCAAGCAGGCGCTGGGGCTCGCCGAGCAGCGCTCGCTGCCGGTGTTCGCCGGCAACTTCCTGGCCGGAGCCGGCGAGACCGCTGGCTCCGCCACTGCGAGTCGCGAGGTGCTTTTGTTCGTTGATACCTTCAACAACTACATGGAAGGCGACAACGCCCGTGCCGCGAAGCGGGTACTGGAAGCCGCCGGCTACCGGGTGCACCTCAATGTGAAGAAGGGCGAGCGTCCGCTGTGCTGCGGGCGGACCTATCTGTCCTCGGGGCAGTTCGACAAGGCCAAGGCCGAGGCGAAGCGTACTCTCGATCACCTGATGCCCTTCGTCGAGCGTGGCGTGGCCATCGTCGGTCTCGAGCCGTCGTGCCTGCTCAGCATGCGCGACGAGTTCCTGCAGTACGGCTTCGGCGAGCAGGCACGGGCGCTGTCAGAATCGGCCTTCCTGTTCGAGGAGTTCCTGGTCAAGGCCCGCGAGGCTGACCAGCTGCCGCTGGAACTCAAGTCGCTCGGTCAAAAGCGCGCGATGCTGCA
>DATISN010000191.1:0-13575 GCA_035581765.1 Halomonas sp. | reverse complement strand
GGCGATCAGCGTCGCCGACATACGTCGCGTCGGGCGTCGCGCAAGGGTAGGACCGGCGGGACGTGAATACATGCAAACTCCGCAGTTCCAGCAACAAGGTCGCCCAGCATAGCCCGGCCCCGGGCGACAAGGGAATAGCGCTAACGACTGGCGACCCAGGTTTGCGGGTCGATGGGATCGCCATTGCGGCGGACCTCGAAGTACAAGCCGGGACGATCCTGGCCGCCGCTGACGCCGACACCGCCGAGGGTATCCCCGCGGGAGACGGACTCGCCGACCTGCACGTCGAAATGCTGCAGGTGGGCATGCAAGGTCATCACCTGGTCGCCGTGGTCGAGGATCAACAGGTTGCCGAAGCCGCGCATCCAGTCGCTGAAGACCACCCGGCCGGCATGCACCGCCTGGACCGGCGTGCCTTCCGCGGCCAGGATCAGCAGGCCGTTGCGATGCACCCCGTCGCCGTTCCGGAAGCGTGACGCCAGCGAGCCTTGAACCGGCCAGGGCAGCTCACCCCGCGTCCGCTCGATGGCGGTGGAGGGTGGAGGACGATCCAGGCGCGCCAGTTCTTCCTGGACCTGGCGCAGCACCCGCTCGGCATGGGCACGATCCTGGTTGAGGTCCTCCATGCGGGCCTGCTCGGTGGCATAGCGGCCGTCGAGTTCGGCCAGCAGCGTCCTGCGCTCGGCCATGCGCTCGGCCAACTCGGCACTGCGCTCGGCGAGCTCGGCGGCGAGGGCGTCGAGCCGCTCGCCCTGGGCCTGGAGACGACGACGATTGTCGGCCAGCGCGGCGTCCAATTGGTTCAGCTGGTCGAGGCGTTGGTGGCGAGCCTCGGCCAGGGCATTGAGGTAGCGCTGCAGGCGGTCCAGCCGGGCGGGGTCGTCCTGGTTGAGCAGCAGCTTGAGCTGCGGGGTCGGGCCGAGGCGATAAAGTGCCTTCAGCTGGCCTTCGAGCGCCTCGATCTGCTCGGCGCGTTCGGCCTCGAGAGCGTCGCGCCTGGATTGCAGGGCTTCGATCTCGACGGTGAGCTCGCGACGCTCGGCCTGCAGGCCGTCCAGACGCCGGTGGGTCTCTGCCAGCGAGGTTTCCACGTCGCGCAATGCCTCGTCGGCCTCATCGCGGGACAGTTGGGTGGACGACAGGCGCTGGCTCAGCGCATGGATATCCTCGCCGATGGTGTCCAGGCGCTTACGGGCGGCCGTTTCGTCGGGCGGCGACGCGTCCGACTGGGCCTGCGTGGGCTGGGCTGACGCGGGCTGGGTTAGCATGGAAAAGCCCAGGCCGATACCGAGCAGCAGCGCGGCAAGCCTGACGAGGTGTCCTGTCGTCCCTTGGCCTTCGGCTCGCGGCATCAAGAGAAGTCGATCAGCACCTGGCCGGTCATGTCCCCGGGGACCGGCTGGCCCATCATGGCGAGCAGCGTCGGTGCCAGGTCGCACAGGCGGCCGTCGTCGTGAAGCGATGCCGCGCGGGTGCCGACATAAATCAGGGGTACCTCAAAGGTGGTGTGAGCCGTCTGCGGAGCGCCGGTCTCGGGGTTGACCATCTGTTCGGCGTTGCCGTGGTCGGCGGTGACCAGGCAGGCGCCTCCGGCGCGCTGGAGGGCTTCCACTACCCGGCCTAGACAGGCATCGACGGTCTCGATGGCCTTGACCGCGGCGTCGAAGACACCGGTGTGCCCGACCATGTCGCCATTGGCGTAATTGCAGACGATCAGGTCGAAGGTGCCCGAGTCGATGGCCTCGACCAGCCTGTCGGTCACTTCCACGGCGCTCATCTCCGGCTTCTCGTCGTAGGTCTTCACGTCACGCGGCGACGGCACCAGAATGCGCGTCTCGCCCACGTACTCGGCCTCGCGGCCACCGGAAAAGAAGAAGGTGACATGGGGATACTTCTCGGTTTCGGCGATGCGCAGCTGAGTCAGGCCGCGCTGCTCCATGACCTCGCCCAGGGTGTTGTGCAGCGCCGTAGGCGGGAAGGCGGCGGGGGCGGGAATGTTGTCCGCGTACTGGGTCAGCGTTACCAGGCCGTCGGCGGCAAGCGTCGGGCGCAGCCGGCGCTCGAAGCCGTCGAATTCCTCATCGACCAGGGCGCGGGTCAACTCGCGGGCGCGGTCGGCACGAAAGTTCATGAAGATCGCGGCGTCGCCGTCCTCCATTGTGACCGGCGCGCCATTGGGGCGAAGGCTGGTGGCGCTGACGAACTCGTCGTTCTCGTTTCGCGCGTAGGCATCGCTCAGCCCGATTTCGGCACTGGACGCCTCGAACTCGCCGATGCCTTCGGTGACCAGGCGATAGGCCTTCTCGACGCGATCCCAGCGGTTGTCGCGGTCCATGGCGAAGTAACGACCGATGATCGAGGCGACGAAGCCGTTCTCGGCGCCGACCAGCTCGGCCAGGCGCGCGTTGGTGCGTTCCAGCGAACGCATGGCGCTCCTGGGCGGCATGTCGCGTCCGTCCAGGAAGGCATGCACGAAGAGGTGCTGGGCACCGCGGCGAGCGGCCAGCTCGGCCATGGCCAGCACGTGATCTTCGTGGCTGTGCACACCACCCGGCGACAGCAGGCCGAGCAGATGCACCGCCTTGCCCGCAGCCACGGCGGCATCGATGGGCCGGGTCAGGGCCTCGATGGTCTCCAGGTCGCCATCCTCGATGGCCTTGGTGATGCGGGTGAAGTCCTGGTAGACGATGCGTCCGGCGCCCAGGTTCATGTGGCCCACTTCCGAGTTGCCCATCTGGCCGTCCGGCAGGCCGACGTGGCGGCCGTCGGTGTGAATCAGGCTGTGCGGGTGCGACTGCCAGAGCCGGTCCATGACAGGCGTGCGGGCGGCCAGCACGGCATTGTGTTCGGCATCCGGGTTGTGGCCGTAGCCGTCGAGAATGATCAAGGCGACGGGACGTGGCGCGAAGGTCGTGGAATGGGTCATGAGAAGTGCCTCGTGGTGAGGGCGACCCCACGGTGAACACGGGACGCTAATCGGGGTCGCGACTTGTGGCTGCTTGCGGCATCATATCGCACGGTAGCGCTGGACGTCATGACCGCCCCCCCGGCCGTGGTGCAATGGCGCTTCGTGTATACTGTTTTTCGCCCGGCGAGGTGCCTTGCACCCTACCGGCCCTTTTTCCTTCCAGACCCCGACGAGAGCTATCAGGACCCATGATCGACCAGCTGATCGACTTCGTGCAGAACCACCCGCTGCTGGTGGGTGCCTTCCTGCTGGTGCTGACCGCCTGGATCGCCTACGAGATCCGCAGCAGCGGCACCAACGGCGTGACATCCAGCCAGGCCACCCAGCTGATCAACCGTGAGGATGCGATCGTCGTCGACATTCGCGAAGCGGGCGACTTCAAGGCCGGCCACATCGCGGGCGCACGCAATTTCCCCCAGAGCCGCCTCGACACGCGCCTCAGCGAGCTCGACAAGTTCAAGGACAAGCCGGTCATCGTGGCCTGCAAGCATGGCCAGAGTTCCGGTGCGGCGCTTGCCAAGCTGGAGAAGGCCGGTTTCGAACGCGCAGTCAAGCTCAAGGGTGGCATGAGCCAGTGGCAGGCCGACGGCTTGCCGGTGGTCAGGAAATAACCGACCCTTCTTTCTATTTCGTTTCATCGTTTCAAAGGACCTTTCCCCATGGCGGAAGACAACAACCAGAACGCCGGCGCGGCGGCCGGTCAGCAGGACAAGCCGCAGCTGCAGTTCGCCCTCCAGCGTATCTATGTCAAGGACATCTCCTTCGAGTCGCCGAACTCGCCGGCGGTCTTTCAGAAGCCGTTCAAGCCCAAGGTCGGCCTGGACCTGAAAACCTCCAGCCAGCAGATCGACGAGGGCCTCTACGAGGTCGTGATCAAGGTCACCGCCCAGGTCTCCCACAGCGAGGAAGGCACGACGTCCTTCCTGGCCGAGATCGAGCAGGCGGGCCTGTTCCGCATCAGCGGGATCGAAGGACAGCAGCTCGAGCACACCCTCAGCGCCTTCTGCCCCAATATGCTCTTCCCCTACGCCCGCGAGTGCATCGACAACCTGGTCAACCGGGGCGGTTTCCCGCCGCTGATGCTGGCGCCGGTCAACTTCGAGGCGATCTACGCCCAGAAGAAGAAGCGCCAGGCCGAACAGGCCAAGCAGCAGGGCGAGCAGACGACCCAGTAAGCGCTTCGGACCTCACCATGAAGACGCCAACGAAAGCCCCGCGCCTTCACGTCGCCGCCGACTTCACCGTCGGCGGCGACGTCGTTCTGCCCGAAGGCCCGGCCCGTCATGTGGCTCGCGTGCTACGCCTGTCGCCGGGGGCGCCTTTGGTGCTGTTCGATGGGCACGGGCGCGTCGCCCGGGCGCGGCTGGTCGAGGCCGACCGCAAGCGTGTCGTGGCGCGCGTCGAAACCATTGAGGCCGGCCGCGGCGAGTCACCCCTGGCGGTTCATCTGGGCCAGGCGATCTCCAAGGGCGATCGCATGGACTATGCAATTCAAAAGGCGGTGGAGCTGGGCGTGGCGGCGATCACGCCCCTCTACACCGAGCATGGCGACGTGCGCCTCAAGGGCGAGCGCGAGGCGAAGAAGCTGGCCCATTGGCAGGCGGTGGCCGCCAGCGCCTGCGAGCAGTGCGGCCGCGCTACCCTGCCGCCCGTTCATTCGCCGCTGCCGCTTGCCCAGTGGCTCGAGGGCCGCGACGAGGCGCTGCGCCTGGTGCTACATCCCGGCGCCGCGGGTGCGCTGGATCAGGATCAGGCGCCGGCCAGTGCGGCGCTACTGATCGGCCCCGAGGGCGGGCTCTCGGCGGACGATCTGGCGGCGGCGCTTGCCAGCGGCTTCTCGCCGTTGTCGCTCGGCCCGCGCATCCTGCGCACCGAGACCGCCCCGGTGGTGGCGCTGTCGCTATTGCAGTATCGCTTCGGGGATCTCTAAGCGCCGCCTTCCCGCTTGATTGTTCACCACGGAGTTTCGACTCCCTATCGCCCCCACATCCCGGAGGTCCGTCATGTCCGATTCTCGAGACCGTCGCCCGCCACGCTCCGCTCCGTCTCGCCCGGCGGGCACGCGCAACTATCGCGCGCCCAAGGTGGCGGTGGGCGATGTCGCCTATCTCGAGGTGGTCACCGTCAACGAGACGGGTGCCTTTCTCGACTGGGGGCATCCCCGCGACCTGCTGCTGCCCTACGGCGAGCAGCGTTTCCGTCCCGATGTCGGAAAGCGCGTGCTGGTGGTCGTTTATGCCGATCAGCAGGGCCGTCCGGTGGCCTCCCAGCGACTCGACCGTCACATTGCTGACGAGTCCCACGGCCTGGCGCCGGGCGATGAGGTGCAGCTGGTGATCGCCGAGCAGACCGACCTGGGCGTCAAGGCCGTGGTCGAGCATCGCTTCTGGGGACTGCTCTACCGTGACGATGTCACCCAGCCGCTGCGGCGGGGCCAGCGACTCGCCGGCTATGTGAAGCGCGTGCGCGACGACGGCCGACTCGACCTCTCGCTGCTGCCGCCCGGCTCGGCGCGTCTCGACGTGGTGGGGGAAGCGGTGCTCAAGGCGCTGCGCGAGAGTGGCGGCTACCTGCCGCTCTCCGACAAGAGCTCGGCGGAGGAGATCAAGCGCCGCCTCGGGGTCAGCAAGAGCGCCTTCAAGCAGGCCATCGGCCGGCTCTACAAGCACCAACGTATCGTCATCGACAAGGGCGGGATTCGGCTGGTGCCCGGCGGCGAGGCATCGGGCGAGCGCTGAGCGGCCTTGGTGTTGCTCGGGGCCCTGCTGCATACTCACCCTATCCACTTGCCAAGCCGGGAACCCTGATCCGATGAGCGAACGCACCCTCCGGGTGGGTGTGGTGATGGACCCCATCGCCGACATCGCCTACAAGAAAGACACCACCATGGCCCTGCTGTGGGCCGCGCAGGACCGTGGCTGGTCGCTGCACTACCTGGAGCAGGAGGACCTGTTGCTGCGCGAGGGACGCGCCTTCGGCCTCATGCGGAGCCTCGAGGTTCATCGCGACCCGAGCCGCTGGTATGACCTGGGCGAGTCCGGGGTCGAGCCCCTGGCGGACCTGGACGTCATCCTGATGCGCAAGGACCCGCCGGTGGACGCCCACTTCCTCAACGCCGTGCATTTGCTGGGCTTTGCCGAGCGCGAGGGCGTGATGGTGGTCAACCCGACCCGGGCGCTGCTCGAGTGCAACGAGAAGCTCTTTGCCCAGCAGTTCCCCCAATGCTGCACCCCGACGTTGGTCTCCTGCCGCGAATCGGAGCTGCGCGCCTTCCACGCCGAGCACCGCGACGTGATCTTCAAGCCGCTGGACGGCATGGGCGGTACGGGGATCTTCCACGTGCAGCCCGAGGGGCGCAATCTCGGCGCGATCATCGAAATGCTCACGGAGCGCGGCCAGCGCCAGATCATGGCCCAGCGCTACATCCCCGAGATCACGGACGGCGATACCCGCATCCTGCTGGTCGACGGCGAGCCGGTTCCCTACGGCCTCGCCCGCGTCCCCATGGCCGGCGAGACCCGCGGCAATCTGGCCGCCGGGGGCAACGGCATCAGCCGCGAGCTCACCGCGCGCGATCACTGGCTGATCGACCAGATCAGGCCGATGATCCGCGACAAGGGGCTGTTGTTCGTGGGGCTCGACGTGATCGGCGACTACATCACCGAGATCAACGTCACCAGCCCCACCTGCGTGCGCGAGATCGACGACCAGCGCGGCACCGACATCGCCGGCCTGCTGATGGACGCCATCGAGCGCCGCCTGGGATAAGCCATGTCGGTTCCCGTCAGCGACCCCACCCATTATGCCCCGGTCACGCGGCCCTACCGCCGCTGGCTGGCCGGGTCGCTGGCGCTGCTGATCCACCTGGTGGTGATCGGCGTGGTGGCGAGCTGGCAGTTCGCCCCGGCGCCGGCCGAACGCACCAGCCTCGATGTGGTGCTGGTGACGCGTCCCGCCGCGCCGCCCGAGGAGGCGGAGGCCATCGCCGACGCCGATCAGCGGGCCGCGGGCGAGCAGCAAGAACAGGCCCCGGCCGAGGCGCGAGCCGCCCCCAGTGAGACGCTGCCGGTGCGTCAGGACGCGCCAAGCGACGTGGACCCGGCCACCCCGGAGGCGGCGCAGCAGCCCGAACGGGCCGCTCCCGAAGTGCTGCCTGACGCGCTGCCCGAGGAACCCGCGCCCGCGGCCGCCGAGTCGCCCGGCGAGACGCAGACGCCGCCCGAGCCCCAAGCGCTGCCCGAGCCGCGAGTCAGCGCCCCCCAGGCCGCCACATCTGCCGAGCGGCCCACGGCGGCGGCGCCCTCGGCCTCGGGGCGCGATCTGCTGGCCCAGGCGACCGCCAGCATCCGCGAGCAGGGGCTTGCCGCCGAGACCCGCGGCCCCAGCGGCGATACCCGCCAGCAGGCCGCGCGGCGCGCCGCCGAGGCCCGCTATATCGACGACTGGACGCGCCGGGTGGAGGATTACGGCAACCGCGTGCACCCCGCGCCCCGCGAGTTTTCCGGCCAGCTGCGCATCCGGGTCGTGATCGGCCGCGATGGCGAGCTTCGCCAGGCGGAGGTGGTACAATCGTCGGGACACACCGAACTCGACCAGGCGGCACTGGACACCGTGCGCGGCGCGGCGCCCTACCGGCCCTTCGATCAGGGCATGGGCGACCTCGACAGCCTGTCGATCACCCGCGTCTGGCGGTTCGGCCAAGGCAATCATTACGGCGTGCGTTAGGACCGCCGAGGAGTCCCATGCAATCTTTGGAAAACTTCGGCCTGAAGAATCATTTCCTGCTGGCGATGCCGCACCTGGAAGATCCCAACTTCGCCGGCAGCCTCAGCTATCTCTGCGACCATGACGAGAACGGCACCATGGGCGTCATCGTCAATCGCCCGCTGGAGTTGACCCTTGACGCGCTCTTCGAGCAGCTCGAGCTCGACGGTGACGAGAGTCCACATCGTCAGGCGCCGGTCTATTACGGCGGCCCCGTCCACAAGGATCGCGGCTTCATCCTGCACCGCGGCGACAGCGCCCCCTGGGATTCCAGCATCCAGGTCGCCGAGGACATCGCCCTGACCACCTCGATGGACATCCTCCAGGCGCTGGCCGCGGGCACCGGGCCCGAGCAGTTCCTCGTCTGCCTGGGCTGTGCCGGCTGGGAATCCGGCCAGCTTGAACAGGAGCTGCTGGACAACGCCTGGCTAACCGTCGATGGCCGCACCGACGTTCTCTTCGATGTGCCGGCCGAGCAGCGCCTGGGCGCCGCGGCGGGCATTCTCGGGGTCGACCTCAACCTGATGACCCGCGAGGCGGGGCATTCGTGATGGCAGAGGCGGGGCAGCGCACGGTGCTGGCCTTCGACTTCGGCACCCGACGCATCGGCGTGGCGGTGGGCAACGAACTGCTCGACAGCGCGAGCCGTCTCGACCCACTGACCGCCCGGGACGGCATTCCCGACTGGCGGGTGGTCGAGCAGCTGGTCGCGACCTGGCAGCCGGATCTGTTCGTCGTCGGCCTGCCGCTGGAGCTCGACGGCAGCGAGCGCGAGATGTGTTTGCGTGCCCGCAAGTTTGGCAAGCGCCTGTTCGGCCGCTTCGGCATTCCCTGCGACATGGTCGATGAGCGGGGCTCGACCCGCGAGGCCAAGGCGATTGCCAAGGAAGAGGGCCACCGGGGCAACTATCGGCAGGACGGCGTCGATGGCATCGCCGCCGCGCTGATTCTCGAGAGCTGGTTCCTCCGACGCGAGACGCCGCCGAGCGCGTGAGTCGCGCCGGCGGCGTCGTCAGTCAAGCAGGCGGGCTCAGGCGGCCGGGGCCTTGTCGCTACCCTGTTGGGCGCGAAGATCCTGAAGCGTGATGCACGTGAACGTCTGGACGAAGTAGGCGAGTGTCGAGGGGCGCTTGAAGCTCTGCACGAAGGTTTCCTCCTGCTCGCCGTAGCGACGCGTCACGCTGGCCTGGTAGCGATCGCCTGTCTTGACCATTCTTACCTTCGCCTGGCGATCGGCTTCCTGCTTTTCGACCACCAGCTCTGGCTGGCTGTCCAGCAGCTGTCCCAGATGGTGGCCTTCCTCGATTTGCTCATCCGAGGCCCACAGGTCCTGATCGCGATCGCCATAGCGATAGAGAATCGCGAGCAGCATCGCCGAGAAGATGGCGCCGCTGAGCAGCCAGGTGATGTCGGCATTGGTGACCGGCATGGTGAACACCGCCAGCATCTGAAGCACCACACCGATCGCCAGCAGCACGGTAAAGGGCCGCCAGCTGTGAGAGTTCATGAACCCCTTGCCAAGGATATAGCCCCAGAGGCCGAGCACCGCCACGGCACCCACCAGCAGTTGCACGACGGATACCAGCGAACCGGCGCCCGCCACCAGGGCGATCAAGCCCACCACGATCAAGGCGCTGTAGAATACCGCCAGCAGAATATAGGCTCGTTGCAGGTTCATGGGATTCCTCTCTCCTTGTTATCGGTTTGCCATTCTCGGCACGTATCTTGTCGTATTGAGGACGATATCACCATTATCGCCCCTTGATGGAGCATTAGCTTAGGCGATCTCGGCGCGCCGGGGAACCGCTTATAGTGCCGGGTCGTCAACGCCCAGGGTGGGCGGCACGAACCAGCGTACCGGGCGCAGGTCATGTTCGATCAGCGTGTCCACCTTAAGCAACGTGGCGAAGATCGCCATGCGCACGGGGATGCCATTGTCGGTCTGGCGGAAGATCGCCAGCCGCGGGTCGCCGTTGAGATCGGTATCCAGGTCGTTGGCATCGGCGCGGCTGTCGCGGGGCAGCGGGTGCATGACAATGGTGCTGTCAGTGCAGCGGCTGTCGAGAAAGGCGCGATCCACGGTGAAGTCTCGGCTAAGCCCGCCGAAGCTCTCGTTCATCTCGGCGGTGAAGCGCTCCTTCTGGATGCGGGTGGCGTAGATCACGTCCAGGTCGCTGAAGTCGCCGGCCAGGCTGTCGCGCTGCTCCACCCGATGGCCGCGCGACACGACGCGGTCGATCACCTGGCTCGGCATCTCGAGTCCCGGCGGCGAGACCAGCGTGAAGCGCATGGGTGCATAGAGCGAGAGCAACTTGATCAGGGAATGCACGGTGCGCCCGTACTTCAGATCGCCGGTGAGCAGCACGTGGGCGCCGGCAAGTCGCTTGCCAAGCCGGGTGAATTCCTTGTCGATGGTGTAAAGATCGAGCAGCGCCTGGCTCGGGTGCTCGCCGGGGCCGTCGCCACCGTTGATCACCGGCACGTGGGTGGCCGCGGCGAACTCGGCCACCGAGCCCTGGTCGGGATGGCGCATGACGATGGCGTCGCAATAGCCGCTCATCACGCGGCTGGTGTCATAGAGCGACTCGCCCTTGGCCATCGACGAAAACGTGAAGCCGGTGGTATCGCAGACGCTGCCGCCCAGCCGGCAGAAGGCCGCGTTGAAGCTCACCCGGGTGCGGGTACTGGCCTCGAAGAACAGGTTGCCGAGTACTGCACCTTCCAGCACCCGCGTCACCTGCTGACGCTGGGCGATGGGTTCCATGCGCGCGGCGACCCGCAGCAGATGATCGACATGATCGCGGGACAGGGAATCAACGGACAGCAGGTGGGAACTCATCGCGGTGGCCTCGGCTGGCGACAGGGAACGGCCGCTAGTGTAACGCTACCCCGCGCTGGCTTCACGAATCGCGCAGGTCCCGTACCGGGGCTGTACGAGGGTCAGCCGGTCGGTGGCACCCGACCGCCCAGGCTTGCGGTGATCTCGGCGGCGGTGTCGCGCACCATTTTCCCGAGCTCCAGCAGCCGCGCCTCGGGAATGCGGGCGACCGGACCGGACACCGAAATGGCGGCCAGCGGGATGCCGTGTTCGTCGTGCAGGCAGGCGGCCACGCAGTGCAGGCCGATGGCGTGCTCCTCGCGATCGCAGGCGAAGCCCTGGTGTCGCACCTCGAGGAGTCCCTCGCGCAGCACATCGGGAGTGTGCAGGGTGTTCTCGGTCAGCCGGTCCAGGCCACGCTCGTCGAGGACGCGCTCGAGCTCGTCGTCCGGCAGCCAGGCCATCAGTGCCTTGCCGACGCCCGAGGCATGCAGCGGCGCCCGCGAGCCGAGCCGGGTGATCATGCGCATCATCTGCGGTGACTCGCTCTGGGCGAGGAATACCGCCGTGCCGTTGTCGCGCACGCCGAGGTTGGCGGTCTCGCCGGTCTGTGCGGTCAGGCGACGCAGGAAGGGGCGGCTGGCACCGACGAAGTCCCGCGCCTCGAGGAAGCTGTTGCCGATCCGAAAGGTCTTGACGTCGATCTTCCAGACGCCGAGTTCATTGTCCTGGGTGACGAAGCCCTGGCTCTGCAGGGCCTGCAGCAGGCGATGGGTGGTGGAGGGGGCCAGGTCGGTCTGTTCGGCCACCTCGGAGAGCACCAGGCCGCCGGGGCTGAGGGACAGGCGCTCGAGGAGGTTGAGGCCCCGCACCAGCGACTGACTATGTCCGCTGGTGCTCTTGCCTGAGCCGGCGGGACGCCCCGCCGTTCTGCGCTTGCCTTCACTCACCCGCCTTCTCCTTGAGCCATCGTCACGCTGGATGACAGGATACCGTCTCGCGGCGATGCTGTCGCGATGCGGAAATGCGTTCCAGTACCCGCTGCGGCGGCGACAATGGGACAATTACGTCAGGATTTTTGAACGTTTGGGACAGTAAGGTCTCATTTTATTAACCGTAAGACCGGTCCATGCTGGCTGTATGACAATAACCACGAATCCGCAAGAGGACATGACCATGTTCGAACTGGGCACCCATCCCGCGTCTGTCCATGATGACGCCGCGCAGCCGGCAAAGGCCGACGGCGCCGCGCTCAATCATCACTTCTGGATGCCGTTCAGCGCCAACCGCGACTTTCACGACCACCCGCGAATGATCACGGCGGCGGACGGGCGATACTTTATCGACGATCAGGGACGGCGGCTGTTCGACTCGTTGTCGGGACTCTGGACCTGCGGCGCCGGCCACAACCGGGTCGAGATTCAGCAGGCGGTGGCCGCCCAGCTCGGCACCCTTGATTTCGCGCCCGGCTTTCAGCTCGGCCATCCGCTGGCGTTTCGGCTCGCCGAGAAGGTCGCGAGTCTCACACCGGCGGGGCTCGATCATGTGTTCTTCACCAATTCGGGGTCGGAGTCCGCGGATACCGCCGTGAAGATGGCCAAGGCCTACTGGCGCCTCAAGGGGCGGCCGGAGAAGACCCGCATGATCGGGCGCGCCAAGGGCTATCACGGGGTCAATATCGGCGGCACCAGCCTCGGCGGCATCGGTGGCAACCGCAAGCACTACGGCCAGCTGATGGACGTCAGCCATTTGCCGCATACCCTTCAGCCGGGGCTGGCCTTTACACGTGGCCAGGCCGAGTCCGGCGCGGCGCTTGCCGATGCGCTGCTCGACCAGATCGCCCTGCACGATGCCTCCAACATCGCCGCGGTGATCGTCGAGCCGATGTCGGGTTCGGCTGGCGTGATCGTGCCCCCCAAGGGGTATCTGGAGCGGTTGCGCGAGATCTGCACCGCCCACGACATCCTGCTGATCTTCGACGAGGTGATCACCGCCTTCGGTCGTAGCGGGGCCAAGACCGGGGCCGAGGCATTCGGCGTGACGCCGGACCTCATGACCCTCGCCAAGCAGCTGACCAACGGTGCCGTGCCGATGGGGGCGGTGGTCGCCTCCGGCGAGATCTTCGATACCTTCATGCATGCCGGGGGGCCGCGCCACGCCATCGAGTTTCCGCATGGCTACACCTACAGCGCCCACCCGGTGGCCTGCGCGGCGGGATTGGCGGCCCTGGGGATGTTCGAGCGTGAGGATTTCGCGGGTCAGGTGCGTCACATCGCCCCGACATTCGAGGACAAGCTGCATGCCCTGAAGGGGCGTCCGCACGTGGTCGATATCCGCAATTACGGCCTGGCCGGGGCGATCCAGCTGGCGCCGCGCGACGGAGATCCGAGCATACGTCCCCGCGATGCGCACATGGCCTTGTGGGATGCCGGCTTCTACGTGCGTTACGGCGGCGACACCCTGCAGTTCGGTCCTCCCTTCGGCACCACGCCCGAGGAGCTCGAGCGGCTGTTCGACGCCGTGGCCACCACCCTCGACATGCTGGATTGATCCGTTCGACAAGGCGCCTCTAGCAGTTCTGGACGCCAGATGACGAAAGAGCGCCCTCATCGGCCTTGCCGATGAGGGCGCTCTTTCGTAGGGGGTCGCTCGTCTACGAACGCCATGACGTGGAAAAGAAAACATGGCGAGCGTTGTGCATTTCACTTCGTGTTGCGTGTCAAGTTTCTTACGGAGCGGCCGAAATTATGTACAGTTAGGAAAATGACAGCCAGGCAAACCTGCCGTCTCAGGAGATCGTCATGAGCGACGATGCCACACAGCCGCCAGCGGATTCGGCAGCGTCACGTGCCAGCGAGCGCGTGGTCACGCATCCTTCCCGGCAGGCAGCGATGGCCTTCGCCCAGTCGCCGCTCGGTCTGGCACTGGTCGATGAACGGGATCGTCTGCAACTCGCCAATCCGGCGTTCTGCCATCTTGTCGGGCTGCCGCTTGACGCGATACAGGGGCGGCGGGTGATCGACGT
>DATISN010000190.1:0-6943 GCA_035581765.1 Halomonas sp. | reverse complement strand
CCGGTCTGACCGACCTGCATGTCGTTGGGCACGAAGCCGGCGTCGACCGCGGCCCGCGAGGCGCCGATGGCGGCACCCAGCTTGTCGGCGATGCCCTCGAGCAGCTTGAAGTTCTCGCCGTTGCCCATGCCGCGGCCCCCGGAGATGACGACCTTGGCGCCACCCAGCTCGGGGCGGTCGGACTGGGCCAGTTCCTCCTTGACGAAGGTGGACTGGCTGTTGTCGACAACGTTGTCGGCGCTTTCGATCGCGGCGCTGCCGCTTTCCCCTACCGCGTCGAAGCCGGTGCTGCGCACGGTGATTACCTTGAGGGCGTCGGCGCTCTGCACGGTGGCGATGGCGTTGCCGGCATAGATCGGGCGCTTGAAGGTGTCGGCCGTGTCGACCGCGAGGATCTCGGAGAGCTGCGAGACGTCCTTGAGCGCGGCAACACGCGGCATGACGTTCTTGCCGGTGGTGGAGGCACTGGCCAGCAGGTGGCTGTAGTCGCCGGCCAGCTCGACCAGCAGCGCGCTCAGCGGCTCGGCGAGCTGATGGGCGTAGACGGCGTGGTCGGCGACACGCACCCGGCTGACGCCGTCGAGCCTGGCGGCGGCCTCGGCCACCGCGGCGACGTTCTCACCGGCGACCAGCAGGTCGATCTCGCCGCCGCTGTGCTGCTGGATCTGCTGGGCGGCGGCAACCACGTGGGCGGTGGCGCCGGACAGGTGGCCGTCGTGATGGTCGGCCAGGACGAGAATGCTCATGAGATCCGCTCCTTTCAAAGCACTGTTTTCAAAGCTCTGTTTCAAAGCACTTTGGCTTCGTTCTTGAGTTTGTCGATGAGCTCGTCCACCGAGCCGACCTTGATGCCGCCCTTGCGCTCGGCCGGGGATTCGACCTTGAGCAGCGTGACCTTCGAGGCCACCTCCACGCCGAGCTCGGCCGGGGTGGTGACGGCCATCGGCTTCTTCTTGGCCTTCATGATGTCGGGCAGCTTGGCGTAGCGCGGCTCGTTCAGGCGCAGGTCGGTGGTGACGATGGCGGGCAGCGTGAGTTCGACGGTCTGCAGACCGCCGTCGATCTCGCGGGTGACTTGCAGCTTATCGTTCTCGACTTTGATCTCGGAGGCGAATGTGCCTTGGGGCAGGCCGGCCAGCGCGGCGAGCATCTGCCCGGTCTGATTGTTGTCGGTGTCGATGGCCTGCTTGCCGAGGATCACTAACTCGGGCTGCTCCTGCTCGACCACCTTGGCCAGCAGCTTGGCGACGGCCAGCGACTCGACCTTGTCATCGGTTTCGACGTGTATCGCCCGGTCGGCGCCCAATGCCAAGGCGGTGCGCAGCTGCTCCTGGGCGGCCTTGGGCCCGATGGTCACGGCAACGATCTCGGTCGCCACGCCCTTTTCCTTCAACCGCACCGCTTCTTCCACGGCGATCTCGCAGAAGGGGTTCATGGCCATCTTGACGTTGGTGAGGTCGACGTCGGTGTGGTCGGGCTTGACCCGGATCTTGACGTTGTAGTCGATGACGCGTTTGACCGCGACGAGTACCTTCATAGTGTCCTCGCTTGGTTCGTTTCGGGAACCCGGTAATGGAGAAAGCCGCGCCTGTGCCGCGCAAGTGCAGGGGATGACGACCTGCCTCCCTGGCACCATCAGCAAGACCTTTCGATATATAAGCACATGTTTAATTGGTGAAAAAAAGACCTGCCTTTCAATGTGTCGCAGCCTGTCGCGGACCAGCAGTCCTGGCAAGACCGAGTGCTCGTTGGATGCTCGGCGGCATCGCAAAGCAGTGACCGAATGATTATTATGCCAATGATAGGCCTTGGCTAGAAGCAAGCGAGCGTTTTAAAGCGAATGGCGTTATCGGTACAACGGACACGAAACCGCACCAACCCGAGCGTCGAAGTCAGCGAGGAGGAACCAAATGGAAGATGTTGAACGCGAATCCATGGATTTCGATGTGGTGATCGTGGGTGCGGGACCCTCCGGGCTCTCGGCGGCGTGTCGGTTGATGCAACAGGCGAATGATGCCGGACAGGAACTGACGGTATGCGTGGTGGAAAAAGGCTCCGAAGTCGGCGCGCATATCCTTTCCGGCGCGGTCTTCGAACCCCGCGCATTGCAGGAATTGTTTCCCGACTGGGCCGACCGTGGCGCGCCGCTCACCACACCGGCCACCCGCGACGAGCTTTACCTGCTCAAGGACGCCGAGAAGGCGCAGAAGCTGCCCAATGCCCTGGTACCCAAGACCATGCATAACACCGGTGGCCGGCATTCCGGTGGCGACACCACGCGGAGCGACTCTCGCCGCTACGTGATCAGCGCTGGCAATCTGTGTCGCTGGCTGGCCGAGCAGGCCGAGGGGCTGGGCGTGGAGATATTTCCCGGCTTCGCCGCCCAGGAGATCCTGCATGACGAGGACGGCACGGTACGCGGCATAGTCATCGGCGACATGGGCGTGGATGCCAAGGGCCAGCCCAAGGATGGCCATATGCCGGGCATGGAGCTGCGCGCCAAATACACCCTATTCGCCGAGGGCTCACGCGGCCATCTCGGCAAGCGACTGATCGAGCGCTTCAGGCTGGACGAGGGCAAGGACCCGCAGCACTACGGCATCGGCCTCAAGGAGCTGTGGGATGTCCCCGAGGCCCAGCATGAGCCCGGGCTGGTCCTGCACGGTTCCGGCTGGCCCCTGGACAAGCACACCCACGGCGGCTGGTTTCTCTATCATGCCGAGAACCAGCAGGTGGTGGTCGGCCTGATCATGGATCTCTCCTACCGGAACCCTTGGCTGTCGCCTTTCGACGAGTTCCAGCGCATGAAGCACCACCCGGTACTCGCCAAGCATCTCGAAGGAGGCAAGCGCGTGGCCTACGGCGCTCGGGCCATCACCAAGGGCGGGCTCAACTGCCTGCCGAAGATGACCTTTCCCGGCGGCCTGCTGATTGGCTGTGACGCCGGCACGCTCAATTTTGCCAAGATCAAGGGCCTGCACACCGCCATGAAGTCGGGCCTGATAGCCGCCGAGACAGTTTTTGGGGCCATCGCGGACGGCGACGAAGGCGGCCGGGAACTGACCGCCTTTACCGACTCTTGGGAGGCAAGCTGGGCCTATGCCGAGCTCAAGGAAACCGCCAGCTTCGGCCCGGCGATCCACAAATACGGCACCTTGGGCGGCGGCGCCTACAATTTTTTCGACCAGCTGCTCGGCGGCAAGCTGCCCGATGTTCATGACACCACACCGGATCATGCCGCGCTCAAGCCGGCCAGCGAGTGCGAGAAGATCGACTACCCCAGACCGGACGGCAAGCTCTCCTTCGACAAGCCCTCCTCGGTGTTCCTGTCCAACACCAACCATGAGGAGGATCAGCCGTGCCACCTCAGGCTCGCCGATCCCGAGCTGCCGATCCGCGAGAACCTGCCGCTGTACGATGAACCCGCGCAGCGCTACTGCCCGGCGGGCGTCTATGAAGTCGTCGAGGATGATGCCGGAAAACCCAGGTTCCAGATCAACTTCCAGAACTGCGTGCACTGCAAGACCTGCGACATCAAGGACCCGGCCCAGAACATCACCTGGGTAGCCCCGGAAGGCGGCGGGGGGCCCAACTACCCGAACATGTAGGCTTCTTCAAGAATATTGCTACCCAGCGCCTCGCATCAGCCGGGCGTTCTTGCACTTTCCTGGGTGAAACCGGCTTGTCAGACGTACTACGAGTCCTCGCCAGTGGCGACCGGCCGGCTGGGGTCACGAATCCACTCGCTCCAGGAGCCCGGATAGAGTCTCGGCAAAGGCCGGCCGGCAACGGCGTAGGCAAGGACATGATGGCAGGCGGTAATGCCTGAGCCACAGTAGGTGATGACCGATTCGGCTTCGGGCAGCTCGGCCGCTAGCACGTCGGGGGCCTTGAAATGCCCTCGAGCATCGAGGTTCGTGGCGCTGGGGCGGCAGATGGCGCCAGGAATATGGCCGGCGACGGGGTCGATGGGTTCGGCCTCGCCGCGATAGCGCTCGTGGCTTCGGGCATCGAGTTTGAGATCGCGTCCCGCAGCCATCCGTTCGGCATCGACCAGGCCATCCTGGCAATAGTCGGGCTGCCAGCGGGACGGCTCGGGCAGGACGAGGGGCGCATGATGTGACGCGGTTTCGCCACCCTCAGCCGACCAGGCCTGGACGCCGCCATCGAGGACACGCACGTCTGGATGGCCGGCCCAGCAGCTCAGCATCCACCAGGCCCGCGCCGCCGCCAGTTGCCCGCCCATGTCATCGTAGACCACCACCGGCGTCGCCGGGGTGATACCGAGACGTTGCAAAGCGGCCGTGAATGCCTCGGGTCGCGGCAGCGGATGCCGGCCGCCCTCTCCCGGCGGTCCCGCCAGGTCGCGGTCGAGGTCCATGTGCAGGCTGCCTGGCACGTGAGCGTCCTGCCAGAGCTGTCGTCCGGCATCCGGATCACCCAGCCGGGCCCGGCAGTCGAGAATTCGCGGCGGGTGCTCGCCTGTGAGCGCATCGGCCAGCTCGCTGGCGCTGATCAGTGCTTGTGTCATGCCAGGACGCCTTCCAGAAGCTCGATGGGCGCGAGCCGTGCAATCAAGCGGCGCCGGCCCGCCTGGAGAAAACGCACCTCGATCACCGGATTGGCCGGGTCGCCCTCGACCACGGCGATTTCTCCTTCGCCGAATACGGCATGCCGTATTCGCTGGCCGACGCCGTAATCACCGGCCACCGGTCCGGGTTCGGTTACGCCGTCCGTGGCACTGATGGCAGCGGTGATCGGCAATGCATGCCCCAGCGAGGCGAGGTAACGCTCGACCAGGCCGGGGGAAGACACCGCCAAGGGGGAAGCATAGTCGCCCTGCCCTGCCGCGCTAAGACGCTCGCTGACTTGCCGGCAGTCCCGCCAGGCGGTCTCACCGATGAAGCGGCTGGGGCGATGATCGCCGCCATCATGCACGATGCAAAGCTGCTCGCGGGCCCGCGTGATGGCGACATAGAACAGCCGACGCTCTTCCTCCAGTCGTTGCGGCGACAGCGGGTTGTCGCGGCTGTAATGCGGAAAATCCTCTTCGTTGCTCCCGGCGAGGATCACCAACGGCCATTCCAGCCCCTTAGCGCCATGCACCGTGGAAATCAGCACGCCATCGTCGCGATTTTCCACCGGGCGACGCAGCAGTTCGATGAACGCCTCGGCGTCATTGCCAAGCTCGCTGGCCTGTTCGATCAGCACATCCAGCAGGCGCACGTCCTCCTCGCCCTTGTCGCGCCGGGCGGCGGCGCGCTTGAGCACCTTCTCGGCCTCAACGCCCTCGACCACGTGCTGAAGCAGCTTGGCCGGCGGCCAGCTACGCAGTTTCGGCAGCTCGCAGAGCAATGCCCAGCGACGCTTGAGGGTTCGTCGTTGGTGAGGCTTGAGCCCGTCGATGAGCGGATCATGACGCTCCGGCCAGCGCTGGGTGTCGGCCAGCCGGGCCGCCAGCGCGACGAGCCGCTCGCGAGCCACGAAAGGTGTGGGCTGGGCGAGCAGCAGGTGAAGATGGTCCGGGTCCTGCAACAGGGCCGGGGACCTGGCCAGCATCAGGTAGCCGGCAAGCGCTTGCACCAGAGGCAGGCGGAACACGAAACGATCCTCGCGGGCGAGTCGGAACGGGACACCGGCCCTGAGCAGCGACAACTGCAAGGGCACCGTGAGCGCCCAGCTGCGCACCAGCAGGCAGGCTTCATCGAGCCGCCGGCCTTGCCGGTGCCAATCGCCGAGCGTGTCGAGCACGGCGCTGGCCCCCTGCCCGACCGCCAACCCGGTATCGGGGGTCTGCGCGCCCGCCAGGCAGAGCTGGTCGGGGCGCCGGCGATTGGCGGCGATGGCATGGTTGGCGGCCAGCGCCAAGGCATGGCCATGGCGGAAAGTGGTCGACAACGGATAGTCGGTGGCCGCGCCAAAGGTGGCGGTAAAACGTTCGAGCATGGTGTCGGGGTGCGCACCGCGCCATTCGTAGATGCACTGGTTGGCATCGCCCACCGCCATTACCGCCGCCTCACGCCCTGCGAGCAGCGCCAGCAGCCGCTGCTGGGCCACGTTGATGTCCTGATATTCGTCGATGATCACATGATCGAGAAAACCCTGGACCCGCTGACATAGCTCAGGGTCGGCTTCGAGTGCCAAGAGCGGACGATAGAGCAGATCCGCATAGCTCATCAGGCCATGCTCGGCCAGCAGTTGCTCGGCGTGATCGAAAGCGTCGGGGAAATAATCGGTATTCTCACCGAAGTCGAGACGAGCGTGGAGCTCGGCGGGCGTCACCATTTCGGCTTTGACCAGCGCACAGAAGTGCGCCAGTGCCTCGAGGCGCTCGGCATCCAGGGCCGCTTCACGTGCCTCGGGTTCGTCGGCGAGCGCGGCGAGTGTCGCCTGACGCAACAAACGCTCCAACTGCCAGTCCGCGGTCAGCAGCTGTCTCGATGCGAGCACTCCCCAGCGCGTCAGGCTGCCGGTCAGGCGGTGGCCCAGCGAATGGAAGGTGCGGACATCAGGAAGCGCCTGACCTGGCGGCGCCATGGCGGCCAGGCGCGACTGGAAATCCTCGCGCGCGGAGCGGTTGAACATCAGCACCAGAATGCGCGCGGCGGGCACCCCCTGCTCGAGCAATGCCAGCACCCGGGCCACCATGGTGGTGGTCTTGCCGGCCCCGGCCACCGCCGCGACACGGGCATGGCCATCCCCATGTGCCACCACGGCCCGCTGTTCGTCGGTCAGGCGCATGGCGACTCCGGGTTCTGCTCAGAAAGGTCGAGCCCGGCCTGGTCGCCGCCCTCCAGCTCGATCCGACCCAGGGGATGCCAGACGCCGCCGCTCTCCAGGCCCAACTCCCGGCCACCACTTGCCAGTTCTCGGCTCTCGGCCTGATCTACCAAGCGATAATAGACGTTGCGCCCCAGCCGGGCCGCGAGCCCGAAACGCACCG
>DATISN010000189.1:0-41416 GCA_035581765.1 Halomonas sp. | reverse complement strand
TCGTCGAGATGCGCCGCGAGCTGGTCGGGTTCGACGATCAACGGCAGCAGGTTGTCTTCGGAACTCATGGCAATCTCCTGGCTCGGGTCAACGGGGTCTCGAATTAACGTGGCTTGGGTGGCGTTATCGCCGCGGGGTCATTGAGACTCTCGACGATGCGCCGATAGCTGGCGAAGCGTTCGGGGTGAATCTCGCCGCGTTCCACCGCACCAAGCAGGGCACAGCCGGGTTCCTGACGGTGGCGACAGTCCCGGAAGTGGCAGCGGCCGAGCCATTCATGGAACTCGATGAAGCCCTCGGCGACTTGCTGCTCGTCCAGGTGCACCAGACCGAACTCGCGGATGCCCGGTGAATCGATCAGCTCTCCGCTTTCTGCAAGATCCTTGGCGGCAGGGTCGGCAGCAGAGCCTCCGGCGGTTTGGTTCTCGACACCCGTGCCGGGTAACCGGTAAAGGCGGGCGGTGGTGGTGGTATGGGTGCCCTTGCGCGAATCCTTGGACAGCGCCCCGATACGGAGTTCCTCGTCCGGCAGCAGACGGTCGATCAACGACGATTTGCCCACCCCGCTCTGGCCGACGAAGACCGATGTGCGCCCGCCAAGGCGCTCACGCAGAGCGGTCAGGCCATCCTCGCGGGCGGTGGTCGATGTCACGACCGCATAGCCCAGGCCCTCGTAGCGGCCGAGCAGCTCGCGTAATTCGCCGCCGCCAGCGGGCAGCAGGTCGATCTTGTTCAGTACCAGCACCGGCGCGATACCGGTGGCCTCGGCGGCGATCAGGTAACGGTCGATCAGGTTGGCGTGCGGCGCGGGCTCCACGGCGAAGACGATCAGTATCTGGTCGATATTGGCAGCCACGGGCTTGAGCTGGCCACGGGCGTCGGGGCGTTCCAGCACGCTCTCGCGCTCGCCTCGCGCGACCACCACGCCATCGACCACCCGGTCGTCGGCATCGCGGGCGGCCCGCCAGACCACGCGGTCGCCGGTGACCAGGCCGTCGAGATTGGCCCGTAAGTGGCAGCGTACAATCTCGCCGCCACCCTCGGGCGCCACGTTCAGTGTACGCCCGAAATGTGCGACGACGCGGCCGGGCTGTTCGGGGCCGTATTCCCCGGCGGCCAGCTTCTCGTTGTCGCGCGTGTCGTGCTTATCGGCGCGCCTGGCACGCTCCGCCTGGACTTTCTCGACTCGCCAACGCTGCTGGCGACTCAGGTTACGTTTGCTCATGGGGGCCCGATGCTCGGTACAATAGGGGCATTGTACCCACCCCGGGCGGCCGCTGTCGTCAGCCACCGCCACTCAAGCATCGCCCTTCAAACATCACCCCTCAAGGAAGCCTCTTCATGTCCGTAAACGACTCGCACGATCCGCGCGCCAATCGCCTGGTGTGGATCGAT
The DNA here is from genome assembly GCA_035581765.1 of Halomonas sp. Lineage (GTDB taxonomy): Bacteria > Pseudomonadota > Gammaproteobacteria > Pseudomonadales > Halomonadaceae > Halomonas. The sequence goes on along the minus strand of DATISN010000189.1, from coordinate 40,021 downwards.
CTGGAAATGACCGGGCTCGATCCCCAGCGCGAGCGCATCATCGAGGTCGCCACGCTGGTCACCGACAATGAACTCAACCTGATCGCCGAAGGGCCGGTGATCGCCGTCCATCAACCGGAGGCCCTGCTAGAGGCCATGGACGACTGGAACCGCAAGACCCACGGCGAGTCGGGGCTGATCGAGCGGGTCAGGCAAAGCGACATCGACACCACCGAGGCAGAGCGCCAGACGCTTGAATTTCTCAACGCCCACGTCGCCCCCGGCAGTTCGCCCATGTGCGGCAACAGCGTGCACCAGGATCGTCGCTTTCTCGAGCGCGAAATGCCGGCGCTGCTGGACTTCTTCCATTACCGCAATCTCGATGTCTCGACCTTGAAGGAGCTGGCCAAGCGCTGGAATCCCGGCGCCCTGGCCGGCTTCCAGAAGTCCGGTGCGCACCTTGCCATGGACGACATCCGCGAGTCCGTCGCCGAGCTCGCCCATTACCGCTCGACCTTCCTGATCGTGCCCGAGGACACGCAGGGCACGCAGGACGCGCCGGCATGATCGCTCACGCCGAGGCGATCAGCTCCTCGCGCTTGTCTCGCTGGCGGGCCAGCGCCCAGCGCACATGCTCGCGCACCAGGTCGGACGGGTAGGGCAGGCGTGCGCGCAGGGCGGCTTCGACCGCCTCGCTCCACGGCGCGTTACCGAGCCCTACCGCTAGGTTGCGCAGCCAGCGTTCGTAGCCGATACGGCGGATGGAACTGCCAGCGGTCTTGTCGAGGAATTCCTGCTCGCCCCAGGCGAACAGCGATACCAGACTGGCTCGATCCAGGTCGTGGCGTGGGGCGAAGTCGGCCTCGTCGCTCACGCGAGTGAAGCGCGTGAAGGGGCAGACAAGCTGGCAGTCGTCGCAACCGAACACGCGATTGCCCATGGCCTCTCGGTAGCGTTCGGGAATGGCGCCGAAGAGCTCGATGGTGAGATAGGAGATGCAGGCCCGGGCATCCACCACGTGGTCCTCGACGATGGCGCCGGTGGGGCAGGCGCTGCGACAGGCACTGCAGCTGCCGCAATGCTCGCCCTCGAAGGGCGCGTCCACGGGTAGCGGCAGGTCGGTGTAGAGTTCGCCGAGAAAGAACAGCGACCCGGCCTTGGGATGGAGCAACATGGCGTTCTTGCCGAACCAGCCGAGGCCGGCCTTTCGGGCCAGCGCGCGCTCCATCACCGGGGCGGAATCGACGAAGGCGCGATACCCGAACGGCCCCGTTTCGGCCTCGATCCACTTCGCCAGGGTTGCCAGGCGCTTGCGCATCAGCTTGTGGTAGTCGCGTCCGGTGGCGTAGCGCGACACATAGGCCCTTTGCGTCTGGCCGAGGACCTTGGTGGTCTCCACCTCGGGGGGGAGATAGTCCAGGCGCACGCTGATCACTCGCACGGTGCCGGGGATCAGCTCGTCGGGCCTTGTGCGCCGGGTGCCATGCTTGGCCATGAAGCCCATTTCGCCATGATGGCCGGCAGCGAGCCAGCGCTCGAGGCGAGCCTCGTCGGTGGCAAGGTCGACATCGGTGATGCCAAGCTGCTGGAAGCCGAGCTCGCGCCCCCAGGTCTTGATCCGAGTAGCCAGGGCGTGGAAATCGGGCTGAGCGTCGGTCAACGTGTCGGGCTGCGTAGTGGACATGGTCGGGGACATCGTCGCCGGGGCACGCATGAGAGAACCCGCTATTGTGGAAATACGGCTGATGCCGTCTCTCGGGACTTGGCGAGAGGCGGTCAGTTCTTACACTGGATGATAAAGCATCGCCCACAGGGGAGACACCGGATGTCCGTCGCGTCATTCGCACACACCGCCGACCAGGGTCGCCCGCTCTACCGCGCCGACCAGGTGCGTGAGCTCGACCGGCGCACCATCGCCGCCGGCATTGAGGGATTTGCGCTGATGCAGCACGCCGCCGCCGCGGCCTGGCAGGGCCTCAAGGCTCGCTGGCCCGGCGTGCACTCGATCAGCGTGCTATGCGGCGGCGGCAACAATGGCGGCGACGGCCATGTGTTGGCGGCACTCGCCGCCGCCGAAGGGTTGACGGTACAGCGCATTATCCTCAAGCCCCTCGAGGAACTCGGTGGCGATGCCCGCCGCGCCGCCGAGATGGCCTCGGCCGGCGGTGTCGCAGCGATTGACTGGCAGCCGGGGTTAACGCTGAGCGGCCAGGTGGTGGTCGATGCGCTGCTGGGAACGGGACTCACCGGCGAGGTGAGCGGTGCTTTCCGCGAGGTCATCGCGGCGGTCAACGAGAGCGACAAGCCGGTGCTGGCGATCGATATCCCCTCCGGCCTGCATGCCGATACCGGTGCGGTGCTGGGTCTGGCAATTCACGCGACACTGACGGTGACCTTTATCGGCGACAAGCTGGGCCTGCATACCGGGGCGGCGCCGGCGCTTGTCGGTGAGCTGGCGTTCCGGAACCTGGGGGTCGATGCCGAGGCCGAGACGGATCTTTTGCCCGCGGCGCGGCTGCTCGGGTCGGGGTTGATCGCGGCCGCGATGCCGCCCCGCTCGCGTAGCGCACACAAGGGCGATTTCGGCCATGCGCTGATCCTCGGCGGTGCGCCGGGTTTCGGTGGCGCGGCGCTTCTCGCCGCGGAGGCCTGTGGGCGGCTCGGCGCCGGCAAGGTGAGCCTGGCGACCTCACCCGAGCATGTGGTGGCGAGCCTGGTACGACGGCCCGAGGTGATGGTGCATGGCATGCGCGGGGCGAGTGATCTGGGCAATTTGCCATGCCTTGCCGATGCCCTGGTGGTCGGGCCGGGGCTGGGGCAGGGCAGTTGGGGACAGGGCATGCTCCAGGCGGCTCTCGCGGCCGGGAAACCGCTGGTGGTGGATGCCGATGGCCTCAACCTGCTGGCGACGCTTTTCTCTGGTGAGCGACGCGACGACTGGATTCTCACTCCGCACCCGGGCGAGGCGGCGCGCCTGCTTCGCATCAGTACCTTCGAGGTGGAGGCCGACCGCCCCGCGGCGGCTCAGGCGCTGCAGCGTCAGTTCGGCGGCGTGGTGGTGCTCAAGGGGGCCGGGAGCCTGGTGATCGGCCCCGAGGGGCTTGTCGTCTGTCCCTTCGGTAACCCGGGCATGGCCAGCGGCGGCATGGGCGATGTGCTCTCGGGCATGTTGGGCGCCCTGCTTGCCCAGGGGTTTGTGCCGGAGCAAGCCGCGAGGCTTGGGGTGCTGGTGCATGCCCTGGCCGCCGACATGGCCGCCGATGACGCCGGGGAGCGTGGTCTGCTGGCCGGCGATCTGGCATCCTATGCGCAACTATTGATCAACACCGGGACTGGCGAGGACCATGCTGCTGCGACTCGATGATGAAAATGGCCAGGTCGCCTTCGGCGAATGCCTGGGACGCGCGCTGGGTGGGCATGGCCGGGTGCATCTGGCCGGTGAGCTTGGTGCCGGCAAGACGACGCTGACCCGTGGCCTCCTGCGCGCCCACGGCTATACGGGAGCGGTCAAGAGCCCGACCTATACGCTCGTGGAACCCTACGAGCTTGATGACGCGTGCATTCATCATTTCGATCTCTACCGCCTGGGTGATCCCGAAGAGCTCGAGTTCATCGGGGGGCGCGATCTGCTGGGCGACGACGTGCTTTGCGTCATCGAATGGCCGGAACGTGGCGAGGGCTGGTTGCCGCCCCCGGATCTGAGCATCGAGCTCACCGTCGCCGGCCAGGGCCGCCAGGCGCAGATCGGCGCCAATAGCGAGCATGGTCAGCGTGTGCTGGCGCGCCTCCACGCCGACCCGGCACTGAGCGCGATGATCGTGGGTCGCCTCGAACCTGACGAGAGGGGCGCTGCGGCATCATGACGCAACCGATTCGTGTCTTGCGCTGCCTGGCGCTGGCGGGCCTGTTGATGGCACCGCTACTGACGGGCGCGGCCCAGGCCGGCCAGGTCGACAACCTGCGACTATGGGCGGCCCCCGATCATGCGCGACTGGTGTTCGACCTCGCCTCGCCCACTCAGGCCAATGTCTTCGCCCTGGACAATCCGCGCCGTCTGGTCATCGATCTCGACGACAGCCGCATGGCTGCCGAGATCGCCAACCTGGACCTTTCCGGCAGTGCAATCAGCGAGGTGCGAAGCGGCGCTCGCAATGGCAATGGCCTGCGGGTGGTGCTGGAACTCGAGCGTGCGGTGGAGCCGCGCCACTTCACCTTGGCGCCCAACGATCAATACGGCCACCGTCTGGTGGTCGATCTCGAGTATCCCGGCGAGAGCGCCGTCGAGGACCCCATCGATCCCATCGAGGCGATGATTCGCGAGCAGGAAATCATCGCCAGTCGCGGCCAGACCATGTCCGAAAGCAGTGCCGGTCAGGACGCCGAGGCGTCCAGCGAGGCCCTTAAGCCGGCGCAGCCGCATCCCCGGCGTGACATTATCGTCGCCATCGATGCCGGGCATGGCGGCGAGGACCCCGGCGCCATCGGGCCGGCCGGCACGCGCGAGAAGGACGTGGTGATGGAGATCGCCCGGCGCCTGCAAGGGCTGGTCGATGACACCGAGGGATTTCGCGCGGTGATGATCCGCGATGGCGATTATTACGTGGGGTTGCGTCAGCGGACCCGCATCGCGCGCGAACAGAAAGCCGATTTCTTCGTCTCCATCCATGCCGATGCCTTCAACAGCCCGCGCCCCAATGGCAGCTCGGTCTATGCGCTTTCGCAGCGTGGCGCGACCTCGGAGACTGCGCAGTGGCTGGCCGCCAGCGAGAACGAGGCCGATCTGATCGGCGGCGTCGATGGCAGTCTCTCCCTCGATGACAAGGACGAGGTGCTGCGGGGCGTACTGCTCGACCTGACCATGACCGCGACCCTCAATGACTCCCTGACCATCGGCGGTCAGATGCTCGACCAGCTGGGTCGCGTCAATCGCCTGCACAAGCCGAGGGTCGAGCAGGCCGGCTTCGTGGTGCTCAAGTCGCCGGACATTCCCTCGCTGCTGGTCGAGACGGGCTTCATCTCCAACCCGGACGAGGAGCGGCGCCTCAACGATGGCGGGCACCAACAGAAGATGGCCGAGTCGATGTTTGGTGGCATTCGCGGCCATTTTCAGCGCAATCCGCCCCCCGCCAGCCTGCTGGCCTGGCAGCGCGACCGCAATCGCGATACCGACGACAACGACTACCGCATCCAGCCCGGCGATACCCTGTCGGAAATCGCCGACCGTCACGGAGTGCCGGTGGCGCAGCTTCGTCAGGCCAACGAGCTCAACGGTGATGTGATTCGTGTCGGCCAGGTGCTGCGTATTCCCCGCTCATGAGCTTCGAGTTTCGAGGAGTGATATGACCGAGCCTCGACGCATCCGGGTTCTCGATCCGCGATTGACCAATCAGATCGCCGCCGGCGAAGTGGTGGAACGTCCCGCCTCGGTGGTCAAGGAGCTGGTGGAGAATGCCATCGATGCCGGTAGCCGGCGTATCGAGCTGGAGCTGGAAGCCGGCGGTTCGCGCCTGATTCGTGTGCGCGACGACGGCAGCGGCATCGGGGAGGAAGACCTGCCGCTGGCGCTTTCGCGCCATGCGACCAGCAAGATCCATTCCCTCGAGGAACTCGAGGGCGTGGCAAGCCTGGGATTTCGGGGCGAGGCGCTGGCTTCGATCGGCTCGGTGTCGCGGCTCGAGCTGACGTCCAATATCGACAACGACCCCCGCCGCGGCTGGCGTGTGGTGGCCGAGGGGCGGCTGATGGAGCCCCGTGTCAGCCCAGCCCCGCATCCCCGCGGCACCTCGGTGACGGTGCGCGATCTCTTCTTCAACACGCCGGCGCGGCGCAAGTTCCTGCGTACCGAGAAGACCGAGTTCGGCCATATCGAGGAGGCCTTTCGCCGCCAGGCGCTGTCGCGCTTCGACATCGGCTGGGTGCTGCGCCACAACCAGAAGACGCTCCATCAGCTCAAGCCCGGCGACGATCCGGTGGCCCGGGAGCGCCGCCTGCAGTCGCTGCTCGGCAAGGCCTTTTTGGAGAACGCCCTGCACCTCGATCTTGAGGTCGGCGGCCTGCGTCTCTGGGGCTGGGTCGGCTTGCCGACTCATTCACGAGCCCAGGCGGACCAGCAGTATTTCTATGTCAACGGCCGCGTGGTGCGCGACCGCCTGGTCGCCCACGCGGTACGCCAGGCCTACCGCGACGTGCTGTTTCATGGTCGCCATCCGGTCTTCGTGCTCTATCTGGACGTCGACCCGACGCTGGTGGACGTCAACGTTCACCCCACCAAGCATGAAGTCCGCTTCCGCGACGGTCGCATGGTGCACGATTTCCTGTTCTCCAGCCTGCATCGGGCGCTGGGGGAGTCGCGTGCCGGTAATCACATCGCGCCGGCGGCCGAGGCTTCCGATGCCGCGGCTTCGTCGCCAGGGGGAGGTGTGTCAGGAATAGCAGAAAGCGCCGGGCGCTGGGAGCAGCAGCCCATGTCACTGCCAGGGCGCGAGGCCGAGCGTCAGTCAGCGGTCACGCCCGACCGCGTCAGGGCATTCATGGAGGGCTACCGAGCGCTGCATCCCCAGCACGAGGAAAGCCTGTTGACCCCCCAACCTGCCGCACCTGACGCTGGCAGTACGGCGGAGGAATCGTCGATGCCACAGGCTCGGGTGGGTTCGGGTCGCACATTGCCCGCGGCGGACGATACCCGGGCGCCGCCGTTGGGGTATGCCCTGGCGCAGCTAAAGGGCATTTATATCCTCGCCGAGAGCGAGCAAGGACTGATCCTGGTGGACATGCACGCCGCTCACGAACGCATCGTCTACGAGCGCATGAAGACGCAGATCCAGACGGGATCGCTGCAGGCGCAGCCACTGCTGATGCCCGTCTCGCTGGCCGCAAGTCCGGCCGAAATCGCCACCGCCGAGAGTGAGCACGACGCCTTCGCCCGGTTTGGCGTCGAGCTCGATGTGGCAGGCCCCGAGACCTTGCTGGTGCGTCAGTTGCCGTTGATGCTCGTCGACGCTGATGTCGAGCCGCTGATCCGCGATATGCTGGCTGAGCTGGAGCGGTACGGGCGCTCCGACCGTCTCGAGGCGCACATCCATACCCTGCTGTCCACGATGGCCTGTCATGGCAGCGTGCGCGCCAATCGACGTCTGACCCTCGAGGAGATGAATGCGTTGCTGCGCGACATGGAGCGGACCGAGCGCAGCGGGCAGTGCAATCACGGCCGGCCCACCTGGACCGAGATGGGGCTCCGTGAGCTCGATCGCCTGTTCATGCGGGGGCAGTGATGGCGGCAAGCCAGACATCGGCGACGCGGGACGATCGTCCTCTCGCCATCATGCTCGTGGGTCCCACCGCCGCCGGCAAGACCGACCTGGCCATGGCGCTGCACCAACGGCTGGGGCATGACTTGATCAGTGTCGACTCGGCCATGGTCTATCGTGGCCTGGATATCGGTAGCGCCAAGCCCTCCGCGCAGGAGCTGGCCCGCGCGCCGCATCGTTTGATCGATATTCGCGATCCCGCCACGCCTTATTCGGCCGGCGATTTCCGCAAGGACGCCCTGGGCGAGATGCGACAAATCAGCGCAGACGGCGGAGTGCCGCTGTTGGTGGGCGGCACCATGATGTATCTCAAGCGGCTGCTCGAGGGGGACGCCAATCTGCCCTCCGCCGACCCGGAGGTGCGGGCCGAACTGGAGCGGCGTCGAGCGCGCCTGGGGCTGGCCGGGCTGCATGCCGAGCTTGCGCGTCTCGATCCGCCATCGGCGGCGCGACTTCATCCCAACGACCCGCAGCGGCTGATGCGGGCACTGGAAGTGCATCAACTGAGCGGGCGACGGCTCAGTGAATTATGGCATGAGCAGACTGTCGAAACCTTTCCCTGGCGTACACTGTCGATAGGCCTGGCGCCTTTCGACAGGTCAGTGCTGCACGCGAGAATAGCCGAGCGCTTTGCGAGCATGCTCGAGGCGGGGTTGATCGAGGAGGTCGCCGCGCTAAAGACGCGTCCTGAACTCCATGCGGACCTGCCGGCGATGAAGAGTGTCGGCTATCGCCAGGTCTGGGAATACCTTGATGGCAGGATCGATAGGCCGGAGTTGGAGCGGCGCGGGGTGATTGCGACGCGTCAGCTGGCCAAGCGACAGCTGACCTGGATGCGTAGCTGGAACGACCTCAACTGGGTCGACAGCCTGGGCCCAGATCCTCTCGGGAACGTGCTGAAACTGGTGCGAGAATTCGGTAGTTAGCGTAAGATGAAACCCTAGAGCGGCCGAATGACCAGGCCCCTTCGGGTAACACAGAGTGCCGTTTAAGGCGCCGCAACCACCATAATTTTAACCCTCCGAGACAATTTCAGGGAGAGTAACATGTCCAAAGGGCAGTCCCTTCAAGACCCGTACCTGAACATTCTGCGCAAGGAGCGCATTCCGGTATCGATTTTCCTGGTCAACGGCATCAAGCTGCAGGGTCAGATCGAATCTTTCGACCAGTTTGTCATCCTTCTGCGTAACACCGTCAGTCAAATGGTCTACAAACACGCCATTTCCACCGTGGTGCCGTCTCGTAACGTGCGCTTGCCGGTCCAGGATCCTGCGGCACCGCAGGACAGCGATGTGTGAGGTACTGATTGTTTTTTGAACGTCCCGATGCCGGTGAAATGGCCGTCCTCGTTCATGTGGATTTCCATGACGAGCAGGAGCGCGAGGATCCTGGCGAATTCCTCGAACTGGTGCGTTCTGCGGGTGCCGAGCCGGCAATACTGGTTACCGGCAGCCGACAGCGCCCCGATTCCCGAACCTTCGTGGGCTCAGGCAAGGTCGAAGAGCTGCGCGAGGCGTTGTCGGTGCACCATGCCGACCTGGTGATCTTCAACCATGCGCTGAGCCCTTCCCAGGAACGCAATGTCGAGCGCGCGCTGAAGTGTCGCGTGCTCGACCGCACCGGCCTCATTCTCGATATCTTCGCCCAGCGCGCCCGCACCCACGAAGGCAAGTTGCAGGTCGAGCTCGCTCAGCTCGAGTACATGTCGACTCGCCTGGTGCGTGGCTGGACTCACCTGGAGCGTCAGAAGGGCGGTATCGGCCTCCGCGGCCCCGGCGAGACCCAACTCGAGACCGACCGGCGACTGCTGCGTGGACGCATCAAGGCGATCCACAAGCGACTCGACAAGGTTCGTAGCCAGCGCGACCAGAATCGACGCGCTCGCTCGCGGGCAGAAATCCCCAGTGTTTCGCTGGTCGGCTATACCAATGCGGGCAAGTCAACGCTGTTCAACGCCCTGACGGCATCCAATGTCTATGCGGCCGATCAGCTCTTCGCTACGCTCGACCCGACATTGCGCCGCCTGGAAATAGAGGACGTGGGTCCGGTCGTGCTGGCCGATACCGTGGGCTTCATCCGTCACCTGCCGCACAAGTTGGTCGAGGCCTTTCGCGCCACCCTGCAGGAGGCCGCCGAGGCAAGCCTGCTGGTGCACGTGATAGACGCCGCCGACCCCGACCGTGAGCTCAATGTCTCCCAAGTCGAGGTGGTGCTCAATGAGATCGGTGCGCTGGAAGTGCCGACCCTCAAGGTGATGAACAAGATCGATCTGCTCGACAGCGCGCCGCGCATCGAACGCGACGGCGAGGGTCGCCCCGAGGTAGTGTGGCTGTCGGCCCGTGACAACAAGGGCCTTGAGCTGCTGGCGCAGGCACTCTCGGAATGTCTGGCCAACGACGTCATCGACTTCGCGCTCAGTCTGGCGCCGGAGCAGGGGCGTCTGCGGGCGGGGCTGCACGAGCTTGGCGCAGTCCGCGAGGAGCACTTCGACGATGCGGGGCATTCCAGCCTCGAGGTGCGGCTGCCGCGCCGCGATTTCATGCAACTGATGGCACGCCTTGGCGAGAAGGCCGATGACTATCTTCCCCAGGCCCTGCAGGCGCCGTCCATATGGGAAGCATGAACAGACCGCTCGGAGAGGCGGTCATGGTCCTGAGACACGGCAAGGCTGCACAACAATGAATGAGTCTCAAGGCGCCGTCTCCAGGCGCTGACAGGATCGCAACCGATACCCGTCGCGGAACCCCTTCCGCCGCGGGACGCAACGCATAGTGGAGAGAGCACGTATGGCCTGGAATGAGCCTGGTGGTGGCAACCAGCACGACCCCTGGAGCGGTGGTGGTGGCGGTCGACGCGGCGGTGGTGGTAACGGTGGCGGCGGTGATAAGAACCGCGGCGGCAACCAAGGACCCCCGGATCTCGACGAAGCCCTGAAGAAGTTTCAGGACAAGCTCAACGGCATGTTGGGTCGTGGCGGCAAAGGCGACAGGCCCGGCGGCTCCGGTGGCAAGGGGGGCAGCGGCAAGCCGCGCAATGTCTTTACGTTGCCGGGGCTGTTGATCGTGGTGGCGCTGGCGATCTGGGCGGCGGCCGGCTTCTATCTCGTCGACCAGTCCGAGCGCGGCGTGGTGCTGCGTTTCGGCGAGTTCCAGGAAGTGGTGACGCCCGGTCTGCAGTGGAACCCGCCACTCATCGATGATGTGCGAATGGTCAACGTGACGCGCGTGCGTTCCCTGACTCAGACCCAATCGATGCTGACCCAGGACGAGAACATCGTCTCGGTGGAAATCTCGGCGCAGTATCAGGTCGCCGACCCGCGGGATTATGTGCTCAACGTGCGCAACCCCGAGCTCAGTCTCGAAAACGCTCTGGATTCGGCTCTGCGCCACGTCGTGGGCGGCACCGACATGATCGACATCCTGACCTCGGGTCGTGAGATCCTCGGCAGCTCGGTCAACAGCCGCCTGCAGTCCTACCTCGACAGCTACGGTACCGGTATCCTCCTGCAGACGCTGAACGTCGAGTCCACCTCGCCGCCGACGGCCGTGCAGGACGCCTTCGATGATGTCATCCGTGCTCGCGAGGATCGCCAGCGCACCATTAACGAAGGCATGGCCTATGCCAATGCCATCATCCCGCAGGCACAAGGTCAGGCCCAGCGCCTGGTTGAGCAGGGCCAAGGCTATCGTGAGTCCGTGGTGGCCGAGGCACAGGGCCAGGCCAACCGCTTCACCGCCCTGCTGACACAGTACGAAAACGCCCCGGGCTTGATGCGCGAGCGTCTCTATCTCGACGCGATGACCGAGGTATTCGGCAACACCGAGAAGGTGCTGGTCGACGTGGCCGGGGATAGTCCGCTGATGTATTTGCCGCTGGATCAACGCCTCGGCGGTGGAAGCGGTGGAGAGGACAGCGATGCGAGCCCCGGTGAGGAAGGCGAGCTTGATCCACGCGTGCTCGAGCGTCTGCGCAACACCCAGTCGACGAGCAGCAGCTCCGGCAACAGCAACAGCAGTGGAATCCGCAGGGAGGGCCGCTAAATGATCAATAATCGTTCCCTGCTTATCGTCGGTGGCCTTGCCGCTGTCGCCTGGTTGGCAAGCAATACCCTGTATGTGGTCGACGAGACCGAACGCGCGGTCAAGCTGCGCTTTGGTGAAGTGATCGAGGAGAATATCCAGCCAGGCCTGCATGCGAAGGTGCCGATCATGCAGACCATCCGCACGTTCGATACGCGGGTGCTGACCCTGGATACCGATCCCAGCCGCTATCTGACGCTCGAGCAGAAGGCCGTGATCGTCGACTCCTATGTCCAGTGGCAGGTAGTCAACCCCACGCGGTATTACGAGGCGACCTCCGGCGACGAGCTGATGGCGATCCGGCTGATTCAGCCGCGTGTCGACGAGAGCCTGCGTAACGAGTTCGGTCGCCTGGATCTGCAACAGATCATCGCCGAGCGCCGCGACGACCTGATGACCGGGCCGGCCGAGGATCTCGACGCCCTGATGCGCGAGGAACTGGGGGTGTCGATCCTGGATATCCGCGTCAAGCGCATCGACCTGCCCGAGGACGTCTCGGCCGCGGTCTATGACCGGATGCGTTCCGAACGTGAACGTCAGGCGCGCGAATGGCGTGCTCAGGGCCAGGAAGAGGCCGAGCGGATACGCGCCAACGCCGATCGCCGCCGCCAGGTGCTGCTTGCCCAGTCCCAGGCGCGTTCCGAAACCCTGCGAGGTGAGGGTGACGCCGAGGCGGCAGGCATCTTCTCCGAGGCCTATGGCGCGGATCAGGAGTTCTTCAGCTTCTGGCGCAGCCTGAACGCGTATCGCGAGAGCTTCGAGGGTGATGGCAACATGCTGGTGCTCGATCCTTCGAGCGATTTCTTCCGATACCTCAAGAGCCCGACTTCCACCGAGGAATAACGCGTCGGCGGGTGCCAAGCTGCCCGCCGCACGGGGTTCATCCCGCTTCCAAACGTGGTAAGATCCTGAAACCGGGCGTGGCCCGGTTTTTTTGTGGCCGTCATCTTCGATCTGGCCACCTCTGGGCAATTCATCGTCTTGCAGGATTATTCTCATGACCATCGCTGACCGCTGGCTGCTGCCCGACGGCATGGATGAAGTGCTGCCGCCCCAGGCGAGCCGCATGGAAGAGCTCCGCCGAGCGCTATTGGACCTCTACCAACGCTGGGGCTACGACCAGGTGATGCCACCGCCGGTCGAGTTTCTCGACTCATTGCTGACCGGCACCGGGACCGATCTCGATCTGCAGACCTTCAAGCTTACCGACCAGCCGACCGGCCGAATGATGGGGGTCAGCGCCGACGTCACGCCCCAGGTCGCGCGCATGGACTCGCATTCCATGAAGCGTCAGGGGCCGGTGCGGCTGTGCTACTGCACCAACGTGCTGCGGGCCAAGCCCGACCAGCACCAGGGCGGGCGCAGCCCGGTCCAGGTGGGCGTGGAGCTGTTCGGTCATGCCGGACTCGAGGCCGACCTGGAAGTGCTCCAGTTGGCGTTGGCCAGCCTGAAGGCGGCCGGCGCCGACGAGGTTCATCTGGCCCTGGGCCATATCGGCATCTATCGCAGTCTCGTGCAGGCCGCCGGGCTCGATGCCGACCAGGAGCGGGCGCTGTTCGCGGCGCTGGAACTCAAGTCGCCGGGAGAACTGGCGGCCCGGGTCGGGGAGAGTGTCGACGATCCTGCCCTGGCCGAGATGTTCATGGCCCTGGGCCGCCTGCATGGCGGGCCGGAAGTGCTCGACGAGGCCCGCGAGGTCTTCGTCGAGGCGCCAGCGCCCGTCGGCGCGGCGCTCGACCAGCTGCGTGCCTTGCAGCGCGGCGTGCTGGCCGAGCATCCGGAGGTGGCGCTTTACGTTGACCTGGCCGAGTTGCGTGGCTATCAGTATCACACGGGAATGATGTTCGCCGCCTATGCCCCCGGCTACGGTCAGGCCCTGGCCAAGGGCGGACGCTATGACGATACCGGCCGTGCCTTTGGCCGGGCCCGGCCGGCCACCGGGTTTTCCATGGATCTGAAGTTGCTCGCCACGCTGGCATCGGTGACCCCGGACCATGACGGCATTTGGGCGCCTGCCGAGGGGGGCGGGTTGAGAGAGGCGGTTTCTGCCTTGCGCGAGGGCGGCGAGCGGGTCGTGCAGGCGCTTCCCGGCCAGCGCACCGGGCCCGAGGCCCACCGCTGCGATCGTATCCTGGAAAAGCGCGACGGACGCTGGGACGTGGTGTCCCTGGCGACATCTTCACCGGATCGGGCCTGAGGTCCGGCGGTCATGGAACATGGCCCTGGGCCCGGGACGGGCGCGGTGCCGCAACGAGAGACGATAGCTAATGGGTAAGAACGTAGTCGTACTGGGCACCCAATGGGGTGACGAAGGCAAGGGCAAGGTCGTCGACCTGCTGACCGAATCCGCCTCGGCAGTGGTGCGCTTCCAGGGTGGCCACAATGCCGGCCACACCCTGGTGATCGACGGCGAGAAGACCGTCCTGCACTTGATCCCCTCGGGGGTCCTGCGCGATGACAAGATCTGCGTGATCGGCAACGGCGTCGTCCTGTCGCCGGAAGCGTTGATCAAGGAGATCCGCGAGCTCGAGGCCAAGGGCGTGCCGGTGCGCGACCGCTTGCGTCTGTCGCCAGCCTGTCCGTTGATCCTGCCCTATCACGTGCGTCTGGATCAGGCCCGTGAAAAGGCCCGTGGGATCGCCAAGATCGGTACCACCGGGCGTGGCATCGGCCCGGCCTATGAAGACAAGGTGGCGCGCCGCGGCCTGCGCCTCGGTGACCTGCTGCATCGCGAGCGCTTCGCGTCCAAGCTTGGCGAGGTGCTGGATTACCATAACTTCGTGCTGACCAACTATCACAAGGAACCCCCGGTCGACTTCAAGGAGGTACTCGACAGCGCGATGGCAATGGCCGAGGAGCTCCTGCCGATGGTCTGCGACACCGTGGGACTCGTTCACGAGCTGCGCCGTGCCGGCGAGAACATTCTCTTCGAGGGCGCCCAGGGCTCGCTGCTCGACATCGACCACGGCACCTACCCCTTCGTGACCAGTTCCAACACGACGGCCGGCGGGACGGCCACCGGGTCGGGTGTCGGGCCGCTGTATCTCGACTACGTGCTGGGTATCACCAAGGCCTACACCACGCGGGTGGGTTCCGGTCCCTTCCCCACCGAGCTGTTCGACGCGCATGGACGCCACCTGGCCGAGCGCGGCCACGAGTTCGGTGCCACGACCGGTCGTCCGCGTCGCTGCGGCTGGTTCGATGCGGTGGCCTTGCGTCATGCCGTGCAGATCAACTCAGTCTCCGGCATCTGCCTGACCAAGCTCGACGTGCTCGATGGGCTGGAAACCATTCGTGTCTGCGTGGGTTATCGCAGCAAGGATGGCGACGTGCTCGACACGCCGGTGGACTCCGAGGGCTACGCGGCCATCGAGCCGCTCTACGAGGATCTGCCCGGCTGGAGCGAATCGACCCTGGGTGCGCGGCGCATCGAAGACCTGCCGGCCAATGCCCGCTCGTACATCAGCTTTCTCGAGGAGCGGGTGGGCACGCCCATCCACATCATCTCGACCGGGCCGGACCGCAACGAGACGATCGTGTTGCGCAATCCCTTCGACGACTGAGGCGTTTTTGGTCGATCGTAGAAACTGCAAAGGCGCCCTCTCGGGCGCCTTTGACGTTCATGACTCGGTACATCAGGCAATTCAGTAATCGATGCCGCGCCTGGCCTGAAGGCCATTGTTGAAGGCGTGGCGGACTTCCTGCATCTCGGTCACGGTATCGGCCATGGCGGTGAGCTCGCGGTGGGCATTGCGACCTGTAATGATCACCGTCTGTTCCGGTGGGCGGTTCTCCAGCGCCTGCTTGACCGTGGCGATATCCAGGTAGCCGAACTTGAGCATGTAGGTGATCTCGTCGAGCACCACCAGGTAGACGTCGGGGTCGGCCAGCATGCGTTCGGCCTCGACCCACACCTCGCGGCAGGCGCGGGTGTCGGCCTCGCGGTTCTGGGTATCCCAGGTGAAGCCGGTGGCCATGATGGCCACTTCTAGGTTGGGGTCTTCCGCCAGACGGTCACGCTCCCCGCACTCCCAAAGCCCCTTGATGAACTGCACCACGCCCACCCGGTAACCATAGCCGAGGGCCCGCGTCACGGTTCCCCAGGCGGCGGTGGTCTTGCCCTTGCCATTGCCGGTAAATACCAGCAGCAGGCCGCGTTGCTCGGTGGCACTGGCGACTTTTTCGTCGACCCGGGCCTTGAGTTTCTGCATGGACTGCTGGTGGCGGGATTCTCGATCGCTCATCACGGCTCCTCGACATGGGAAGGGGATCGCGAAGCGTACGTCATTTGCCGTCGCTCGTCAGCCGCTGCGGGCGACTGGCGGACGTCGCGCACGCGGGCCTCCATGCGGGCCAGGAACACGCCCATGATGCGCTCATACAGGGCACGACCGAGGATCACATCCTCGACGCCGGCATCCACGTTGGGGTTGTCGTTGACCTCTATCACCACGACCCGCTCCCCGGCCTGCTTGAGATCCACGCCGTAAAGGCCGTTGCCGATCAGTCGCGTTGCCTTCAGCGCTGCCTTGATCACGCCCTTGGGTACCTCGGAGGGATCATGGGTCGTGAAGCCGCCGCTTCTCACCCGAGCGCCGGAATGGTCGTAGATCTGCCAGTGCCCGCGGGCCATGTAGTAACGACTGGCAAACAGCACCTGGCCGTCGAGCACGCCGATGCGCCAGTCATACTCGGTGGGCAGCCATTCCTGAAGCAGCAGCAGCGCGGAGTCCTGGAACAGGCGGCGGGCCTCGGGCTCCAGCTGCGCGAGCGATTCGATCTTGACGATGCCCCGGGAGAAGGCGCCGTCGGGAATCTTCAGGACCAGCGGGAGGCTAAGCCCGGCGACTCGCTCGGCGAGCGGACGCCGGTCACGTCGCTTGAGCAGGACTCCTTCCGGTGCCGGCACGCCGCGGGCGCGCAGCAACGCATGCAGGTAGACCTTGTTGGTGCAACGCAGGATGTCCTGCGGCGCATCGATCACGACCAGTCCCTCATGCTCGGCTTGGCGCGCCATGCGATAAGTGTGGTGATCGAGCGCCGTAGTTTCGCGGATGAAGAGCGCGTCGAATTCCGCCAGGCGACCCGCGTCGCGCTTGGTGATCAGCGACACATCGATTCCCAGCTTGCGCCCGGCGCGGATGAAAGCCTTGAGCGCGCTGCGGTTGCTGGGTGGTAGGGCCTCCTGGGGCTCGACGAGAATCGCCAGGTCGAAGCGGTAGCGCCGCCGCGCCTTGGGCGTTCGCCACACCTTGCGCGAATGGCGGTTGAGCGCGACGGCGAAGCGATCCTGCTCGTCGACGTTCAGATCGCGCAGTCGCAAGGGCTTGAGGCTGACCAGCCGCCAGAGATCATGCCGACGCTCCAGGCGAGCCTCGAGCAGCGGGCAGGGTAGTCGCTCGAAGAGCTTGCGGGCGAGCTTGGCCAGGTCCGGCAGCAGGCATTCGCCAAATAGCAGTCGCAAAGAGAGGCGATCACCGGGAAGCGAGCCTCTTCGGGTCAGCTCACTGAGCAGCGGCGCCAGGTCATCGAGCTGCAGGTCGATGAGTGCCTTGCGCGACAGGGCATTGAGTGTCTCGACGGTGGGAGTCGCCCGCTGCCCGCGCGCCTGTGCCAGCAGCGACACATAGTAGCCGGTCCCAAGGTAATCGAGCTCGCCGCACAGGTTGATCACGTGGGTGGAACGCTCCTGGTTGGCGCTATCGCCGTGGCGGCGGTCCAGAGACAGGAAATCGTCAGCGGTAATCAGGTCTTCCGAGGGGTAATAGGGCTGCCAATCTTCCAGACGGTCGACGACGATGCGTAAAGGACACATGAGAGGATTCCTGGGAGAGAAGTTGGAAGACGACACGGGGATGAGGGGGGAGCATGCCTATCAGCATGACCGTGAGTCGTATCATCAACAAGCGGTATCAAAAATGAAAATATTTCACGCAAAGACGGCTGACAGTGACTCATGCGATGGTCACAATCACAGCCATACCTTAGGAGGCAAGACATGTCTGTCAGTCTGCGCCAGGCCACTCCCCGCGACCTGGGCGCCATCTACCGCCTGGAGCAACTCGCCTTCAGCGGTGATCGCTTCAGTCGTCGCCAGCTCTGGCATCTGCTGAATCGGGCCAATGCCGAGACCCGCGTGGCAGAGGATGAAGCCGGCCGCCTGCTGGGTTATGCCACGGTGCTGCTTCGCCAGAATAGCCGCCGCGCCCGACTCTACTCCTTCTGCGTTCACCCCGACGCGCGAGGAAGTGGGCTTGGGCGGCGCCTGCTGGAGTCCATGGAAGCCGTGGCGCGCAAACGTGGCAGCGACGTGTTGGGGCTGGAGGTAAGAGCCGATAACCGCGTGGCGTTGGGGCTTTATAGGCGCATGGGCTTTCGTCTGCAGGCCTGGCTTGAGGCCTATTACGAAGATGGCTGCGCCGGTTGGCAGATGGCAAAGCCTCTCGCGCCGAGTGTCGAGGCCGCGTCCTGATTCGTAGGCTGGTAAACTGCTAGCCGTTCACGCCGCTGTGGCGTAATGGATCGCAGTGTCGGCCTTCATCACAGCGTTGCTCTTTGTTGTAGCGTTGCTGTTCACGACTTCTCATTATTTCGTCGCCATCCAGGAAAGCGCCATGCCCTCTTTCGATATCGTCTCCGAATTCGACCGTCACGAAGCCAGCAATGCCGTCGACCAGGCCAACCGCGAGATCCAGACGCGCTTCGACTTCAAGGGCGTCACGGCGAGCTTCGAACTCAGCGGTGAGACGGTCGCGCTGGAGGCCGAGGTCGACTTCCAGCTCAAGCAGATGCTCGATGTGCTGCGTAACAAGCTGATCGGACGGAGCATCGATGCGCGCTGCATGGATATCCAAGAGCCGGTACTCTCCGGTGTGCGGGCCCGCCAGGACGTGAACCTCAAGCAGGGCCTCGACGCCAAGGAGGCCAAGGACGTGGTCAAGCGCATCAAGGACAGCAAACTCAAGGTGCAGGCGCAGATTCAGGGAGAGAAGGTCCGGGTGACCGGCAAGAAGCGCGACGACCTCCAGGCGGTAATGGCCCTGCTGCGGGGCGAGGGCGGTCCTGACCTGCCGTTGCAGTTCGACAACTTCCGCGACTGAGCCCTGACGACTCGGTCCATCTTGGGAACTCCTCATGGACCTTGTCGAGGATGGCCAGATGTGACCGAGCGCCCTGATTGGCCTTGCCGCGCATGATGCGCTTCAATGGAGATCGGGGACGAAAGAGGAATTCGCCGATGTCGTCGTTGCGGCGCGCCATCTACATCGTCATCGCCTGGGTCGGCTTTGCGCTCGGCGTCATTGGCGTGTTCGTGCCGTTGATGCCGACGACCTGCTTCATGCTCTTGGCCGTCTGGGCGGCGTCTAGAGGGTCGCCGCGTTTCGCCGAGTGGATTCGCGAGCACCCGCGCTTCGGTCCGGCCGTCATCGCCTGGGAAGAGGAAGGCGCCATCCCGCGCCATGCCAAGTGGCTGGCCGTGATCATGCTCGGTGTGTCGATGCTGGTGCTTGTCTTCACCGTTGGCATCCTGTGGCTCAAGCTCATCCTGATCGCGGGGCTCTCGTTGGTTGGAGTGTGGATTTTCACGCGGCCCGAACCTGCCGTGACCTCCTGACATTGCGCCGCGGGGCCGTTTCTCGGCCCGCCGCGAGCGATGATGAGGGAGGCGATCTTTTGGGATAAGGGGCAGCAGCGCCGTACAATGTTCGGTAATTCCAGACAGGAGCCTTACTGAATGTCCGAACCGCAGCCGACCTACCTCAGTGACTACCGGCCTCCCGCCTACCGCGTGACGCACACCGAGCTGACGTTCGACCTTGCGCCGACCGCGACGCGCGTCAAGGCGCGCCTGCACCTGGAGCGCCATCCCGACCATGGCCCCGGCACGGCGCTGGCGCTCGACGGGGAACAGCTGGCCCTCAAGGCCATTGCCATCGACGGGCAGCCGCTGGGCGAGGACGAGTATGCGCTGACGGAGACGGGGTTGACGGTACACCGCGTTCCGCAGCGCTTCCTGCTCGACACCGAGGTGGACATCGCGCCGGAGGCGAACACCGCCCTCGAGGGACTCTACCTGTCCAATGGCATGTACTGCACCCAGTGCGAGGCCGAGGGCTTTCGGCGCATCACCTATTACCCGGACCGCCCGGACGTGATGGCGACCTTCACCACCACGGTGATCGGCGACACCGCCCAGCTGCCCATCCTGCTGTCCAACGGCAACCCGGTGGAGCGGGGCGAATTGCCCGGCGGTCGTCATTTCGTCACCTGGGACGATCCGCATCCCAAGCCCAGCTACCTGTTCGCGCTGGTAGCCGGTGATCTGAAAAAGGTCGAGGACGGCTTCACCACGATTAGCGGGCGCGACGTGACGCTGCAGATCTGGGTCGAAGAGGAAAATCTCGACAAGACCGAGCATGCCATGGCGTCCCTGAAGCGTGCCATGCAGTGGGACGAGGAGACCTATGGTCGAGAGTATGATCTCGATCTGTTCATGATCGTCGCGGTCAACGACTTCAACATGGGCGCCATGGAGAACAAGGGACTCAACATCTTCAACTCGGCGGCGGTGCTGACCCATCCGCATACCGCGACCGACGCGGCCTTCCAGCAGGTCGAGGGGATCGTCGCCCACGAATACTTCCACAACTGGTCGGGCAACCGGGTGACCTGCCGCGACTGGTTCCAGCTGTCGCTCAAGGAAGGCTTCACGGTCTTTCGCGACCAGTGCTTCAGTGCCGATACCAATTCGGCCCCGGTCAAGCAGATCCAGGACGTTTCCTTCTTCCGCACCGCCCAGTTCGCCGAAGACGCCGGCCCCACGGCGCATCCGATCCGCCCGGATCACTACATCGAGATTACCAACTTCTACACCCTGACCATCTACGAGAAGGGTGCCCAGGTGGTGCGCATGCTGTGCAACCTGCTGGGTTGGGAGGCCTTCCGGCGCGGCAGCGATCTGTATTTCGAGCGCTACGACGGCCAGGCGGTGACGATCGAGGATTTCGTCGGCTGCATGGAGGAAGTGTCGGGGCTGGAGCTGTCCCAGTTCATGCGCTGGTATTCCCAGGCCGGTACGCCGGAAATCGACACGCGCGGCGAGTACGACTACGCCTCGTGTGAGTATCGCCTGGTATTGCGACAGCGCACACCGGCAACGCCCGGCCAGCCCGACAAGCAGCCGCTGCACATTCCGCTGCGCCTCGGCCTGGTGGGAACCAAGTCCGGTCGTGACCTGCCGCTGACCCTGGACGGCGAGTCGCTGGGCAGCGATGCGGTGATCCATCTGCGCGAGGAGGAGCAGGAGTTCGTCTTCACCGATGTCTCGGAGGCGCCGGTGCCGTCGCTGCTGCGCGGCTTCTCCGCCCCGGTCAAACTGCGCTTTCCCTACGGTCGAGAAGACCTGGCCTTCTTGCTCCAGCACGACTCGGATGATTTCAACCGCTGGGATGCGGGCCAGCGGCTGGCCATGCTGGCGCTGGAGGACTTGATCGCCGCGCATCGCAACGGGGTCGAGAAGGTCATGGATACCCGCGTGGTGGAGGCCTTTCGTGGCCTGCTGGCGGCCGAAACCGACGACAAGGCGGTGCTTGCCGAGATGCTGACGCTGCCTTCCGAGGCCTATATCGCCGAGCAGCAGCCGCTGGTGGATGTCGACGCCATTTATGCCGCCCGCGAATTCGTCAAGCAGTCCCTGGCCGTTGCCCTGCGCGACGACTTCCTGCGCCTCTTCGAGGAAAACCGTTCCGACGCGGCGTATGCGCCGGAGCCCGATCAGATCGCCCAGCGCAGCCTCAAGAACGTCGCGCTCGCCTACCTGATGGCCATCGAGGACGAGGAAGGCATAGAGTTGGCGCGTACGCAGTTCACCGCCGACCACAACATGACCGATGTGCGCCATGCCCTGACCCTGCTGGTGCATAGTTCACGCACGGACATCGCCGAGCCGGCGCTCAAGGCCTTCGGCGAGGCATGGTCCCACGACCCGCTGGTCATGGATCAGTGGTTCAGCATCCAGGTGACCCGTCCCCAGGCGGATGCCCTGGAACGGGTCAAGTTTCTGATGGATCATCCCGCCTTCTCGCTCAAGAACCCCAACAGGGTACGCGCCCTGATCGGTGCCTTCGCGCAGAACCGGGTCAATTTCCATCGTCTCGATGGTGCCGGCTACCGGCTGCTGGCCGACGTGGTGATCACGCTCAACAAGCTCAATCCGGAGATCGCCGCCAGGATCATCACGCCGCTGACTCGCTGGCAGCGCTTCGATGAGCCGCGCCAGGAACTCATGAAAGCCGAGCTCGAGCGTATTCGTGCAGAGGAGCTCTCGCCCAATGTCTACGAGGTCGTCGAGAAGGCACTGGCATAAGGCATCTTGCGCTGGGCCAGGCGCAGGCCCATCAACGACAACGCCGCCCAAAGGGCGGCGTTGTCGTTTGACGTTGTCGTTAGGGAAAGCCGCGAGGCGCTAGTTGATCAGCCAGCTGAGCACGACCACGGCCAACAGCCACCAGATCAGGGCGGCAATCAGCCCTCCACGCATGATGGCTCGCAGGCCCTTCCATAGCAGCCACAGGCCGATGAGCAAGACCCCCAGGCTGACCAGCGAGGGGGCGATGCCCAGCGACTCGGAGAGCCCGCTCAGAAACTCGCGGGCAGAGCCACCCAGATTGGCAAAGAGGTTGGTCAGAAGGTCGACCACAAAACGGATGATGTCGCCCAGGGTAGTGCCGAGCCAGGAAAAAAAATCTGTCATCAATAGGTATCCAGCATTACTCGATCAGGTCCATTACGGTCCCGACGATATCGTCCATGGTCACCAGGCCGAGCAGTCGGTTGTCGTCGAGCACTAACACGCGCTTGACCACGCTATCGGTCATCAGGCTGGCCACGTGTTTCACGTCGAGCGACTCTCCGACCGCGATCGCCGGTTTGGCGCAGACATCGTAGACGTTGATCAGGTCGATGTCGCCGTTTTCGGCAACGATCGTCTTGAGAATGTTGGTATAGGTAATCAGGCCCCAGGCATCGTGGGGGTCCTGTTGTTCGACGACCAGGCATTTGAGGCCATGGCGCTTCATGAGCCCCAGTGCATCGCGCAGGGTGGCGAAGGGCGACACCGTTATTGGGTCGCGCATCATGATGTCCTTGACCAGCATGGTGTGTCTCCGTCGATTGGGTTCAGTGCTCATGCCTGAGTTGTTCCTCGAAGCGCATGACCTGGGACATGTCAATGCCGCCCAGATGTTCCACGGGCAGCGTCATGACCAGCCCCCGTGAGTCCTCACCGGCTGGATTGAGGACCTTGCGTATGGCCTTGAGCACCTTGAGTGACAAGCTTTTTTCCAGGGTTATCAGCAGCACGCTTTGGCTGCCTTCGAAGGTCAGGCCGAAGAAGGTCTTCTTGCGTTCGCCACCGATGCCACGTCCAGACATCAGCGTCATGCCCGCGGCCCCGGCGTCGGTGGCGGCGTCGATGCATGCCTGCTCGAGCTCCTCCGGTGCGATGGCGATCAGCAGGGAAAATTTCATGTCGTCTTGCCTCTGGTTTTCATCAGGGCCTCCATCAGGATGGCATAGCTCATTACGGTCACAATAGGAAAGATCGAGGCGAAGGCGATCAGGCCGAAGCCATCGACCAGCACGTTGCGCCCATCGATCTGACTGGCCAGGCCGATGCCCAGCGCCGTCACCAATGGCACCGTGACCTCGGAGGTCGTGACGCCGCCCAGGTCGAAGGCCAGGGCCACGATGTAGCGGGGGGCCAGCGCCGTCAGCACGATCACCAGCATGTAGCCACCGATGATGTAATGGTGGATGGAGTCGCCGGTGATGATGCGATGCACGCCGATGGTGATGCCGATGGCCACACCCAGCGCGACAAGCAGCCGGATCACATTGCCCTGGATCTTGCCGGCGGCGGCCTCCTCAGCCTGCTGGCCTATGGCGATCAATGCCGGCTCGGCCATGGTGGTGGCAAAGCCGATCGAAAAGGCAAAGAGATACACCCAGAGCCAATTGTCGAAGGCGATCAATTGCACCGCCATGCTCTGTCCGATGGGAAAAAGTCCCAGCTTCAGCCCTACCACGAAGGCGTAGAGCCCGATGATCACCAGGGCGAAGCCGACGGTCACCCGGAGGGGATTGGTTAGCGGATGCCTGAGGACCGCGTACTGGAAAAACAGGATCACCAGGATGATCGGCAGGACATCGCGCAACATGCCCAGCAGGTCGAGGATCGCCTTCAGCGGCCCCGAGGGCGCCTGTGTGTCGGCCTGGGCGGTGAGCCATTCCGCGCTAGTTGCGACAGTACCCGGGTCGCTATACACCAGGATGCCGTAGAGCTGCACGCTTATCATCGGTACCATCACCGCCAGGGCGACCAGGCCGAAACCATCGATCAGTGGATTGCGGCCACGAATCGAAGACGCCAGGCCGATGCCCAGGGCGGCGATCAGCGGAACGGTCACGATGTTGGTGGTCACGCCGCCCGAATCGTAGGCCAGCCCGACGATTTCCTCGGGCGCGAAGAAGGTGACGGTCACGACGGCGATATAGCCGATGATCATGTACCAGTGCAGCGGATGGCCGAGAATCACCCGGAATACCCCTAGCGCCATGACCAGCCCGACCGAGGAGGCGATGATAAGCCTCAGGGTCAGTGCCTCGATACGCCCCTCGCTGATCTGAGAGGCCTGCTCGGCCACGGCGATCAAGGCCGGCTCCGCGACGACGGCCGAAAAGCCAATGGCAAAGCCGAACAGCATCAGGATCGGCATCGAGCCACGGCGTGCGAACTGGTTGGCCAGGCGTTTGCCGACCGGGAAGATGCTCAGCTCCAGCCCGCGCAGAAACAACGCGACGCCCACGGCAACGATCAGCAGCCCCGCTATCATGCCGAGTCCATCTTCGGGCCACTCTCGCAGCAGCAGTGCCTGGAAGGCCACGACCACCAGGACGATAGGCAGCAGGTTGCGCAGGGCGTGGGCGAGGGCGTGGGCGAAGTCCCTGAGTTGTTCCGCCAAGACCACCTCCATGGCCTGCATGGGATTCATTGGCCGGGTAGACCATGGGGCTAATAATCTACCATCATTTCCCGCCGTTCTCTCCAAGCGGCCCAGCGCCGTTTTAGTGGTGGCGATGTTGCTCGAGAGAGGAGCCTCTGGTCGAATCGCTGAGCGCTCATGGAGATCAGCAACGCAAGCCGGTGATGGAAGACGTAAAGTAAAAGACATGCGGCTCCACGATTGGGTGGAGAGCGTAAATGGGCGCCACTATCAGGAAATCTACAGGGAGTTGACATGGTTTCGCTCATTCTAAACGGCATGAAGGCCCAGCTGCCGGCGGTACGGGAGGCCGTTAGCGCGCGTCGCAAGGCAGGCGATGCCTTCGATGTGCTGGTGACCTGGGAGCCGGGCGATGCCGCGCATATGGCTGAGCAGGCAGGCAAGGCGGGGGTAAAGCGGCTGATTGCCGGGGGCGGCGACGGCACGGTCAACGAGGTTGTCGAAGGCCTCATGCGCTTGCCGCGCGAGCAGCGCCCCGAGTTGGGTATCCTGCCTCTGGGTAGTGCCAACGACCTGGCAACCTCGCTGGGGTTGCCGTTGGAGGCCGAGCCGGCTCTCGAGGCGGCCATGCGGCTTGAGGCGTATTCCGTCGATGTGCCGCGGCTCGATGACCATCATTATCTGAACATGGCCAGCGGCGGTTTCGGCGCGGAAATCACCACATCCACCCCCAAGACACTCAAGCGCCTCCTCGGCGGCGGCGCCTATTCGTTGATCGGTGCGCTGCGTGCCTGGCAATACCAGCTCTATCCCGGGCAACTGGAATGGGAAGGAGGAAAGCGCAGCGCCTCCCTGTTTCTGCTTGCCATCGGTAACGGGGTACAGGCCGGGGGCGGGCAACCGCTGACGCCGGCCGCCAAGCTCGATGATGGGCTGCTTGACGTCCTGGTCATTCGGGACTTCACAGGCTTGTCGCAAATGCGGCAGGTCATTGCCGAGCTCCAGTCTCGTCCTCAGCACGGCGAGTTCGTCGATGCCTTTCGTACTACCTGGCTGACCTTCGAGGGCGATATCGACCTACCCCTCACCCTGGACGGTGAACCCTGCAAGCGCCGGAGCTTTCGCGTCGAGCTAGACCCCGGGGCACTGTCGCTGGCGGTTCCCTCTGACTGTGCGCTGCTTTCCCGCGAGCGACCGGCCCGCGAGCGACCGGAAACACCCCCTCAGCTGGCCAGCCGACACGAGTCGCGGCATCATGGCGACTGACACTGGTTAAACAACGGAGGATTTTCCCATGCTGACGCCCTTTCATCTCGCCGTTCAGGTCCGCGATCTTGCGGAGGCGCGTAACTTCTACGGAGACCTGCTGGGATGCCCCCAGGGCCGCGCCAGCGATACCTGGGTCGATTTCAATTTTTTCGGTCATCAGTTCGTTTGCCATCTCAATCCGGCCCTGGGCGACAAGAGCATCAACGACCACCGCAACCCTGTCGATGGTCATGGCGTTCCGGTGCCCCACTTCGGCGTGGTCCTGGAAATGAGCGACTGGGAGGCGTTGGTTGATCGGCTGACCGCGGCGGGGGTAAGTTTCGAGATAGCACCCTACATCCGCTTTCGCGGCGAACCCGGTGAACAGGCCACCATGTTTTTCCGTGACCCCAGCGGCAATGCGCTAGAGTTCAAGGCCTTTCGTGACATCGCGGGGCAGTTGTTTGCCACCTGACGGATCTCGTCGCCTTGCGGGAGGGCTGTCGCTCTGCTGCAATATGGTCTTTTCGTCAGGAGCAAGAGGATGGCAATGAAACCCTGGATGCCGCTGGTCATGGCCCTGGTACTTAGCCTGGGGCTCACCGCCTGTGGCAACGGTGAGGAAGAACGCGAGCCGTCCCAGACCGAGCCAAGCCAGCCTGAAGCCGAACAGGAGGCCCAGGAAACGCCTGAGGCAGCGGATGCTGTCTCTGAGGAGGGCGACGTCACTGCCGAGGAGCAACCTGCTGACGATATCGCAACGGACGGAGGGTCTGCGGGGGATGAAGAGCCTTCAGCGGATGGAGAGCCTTCGGCGGACAGCGACGTCGGCTCCGATCCCCAGGCAGTGGAAGACGATGAGGCCGCGGCAAGCAATGACGCCGAGGTGGAGGCCGACGCCGAGACGACACTCGGTGAATCGCCGGGTACCAGCCTGGAAGGGGATGAGGCGTTACCCGGTGAAACCACCAGTGATGACGTGGATGCCATCATTGAGGAGCAGGAGCGCCGCTTCGATGAGGCCAGTCAGCGTATCGACGAGCAGTTCGAGCAGGTGGAACGTCAGCCTGCGCTGCCGGCGGATAGCCTCGACGAGGAATCGCTCGACGCGGAAATGCAGGCACTGGACTCGGAAATGGAGTCGATTGACGATACCGACTCAACACTCGATGAGGATGCTGCCCAAGCTGGGGAACCTACCAGCAGCGATATTGACGCCATCATCGAGGAGCAGGAGCGGCGCTTCGAGGAGGCCAGTCGACGTCTGGAAGAGCAGTTCGAGGAGGTCGGCGAGGACGAGATGCCCGACTTGGAACCCATGGAGATCGGCGAGCCACTGGAAATCGACGAACCCATGGCCGAGCCCATGGAAAGTGGCGATCCTGCCGCGTTCGACGAATCCCCCTGAGCCTGACGACCGACTCGCCGCGGCGAGCTCCAGCCACAAAGGCGACCTCACGTTACAAAGAAGGCCCACCGTCAGGTGGGCCTTCCTGATTCTCACTGCATGACGATATTCGCAGATAGTGTCTGGCTGACTTCGATTAGCTTGCTAGCCGGACAGGGCGATACCGCAGCAGCGCCGTTTCGCCAAGAGGATAGCGCTCAGTTGGCGAGACGGATGTTGGAGGCCTGAAGGCCCTTCTTGCCTTGGGTGACCTCGAAGGAGACCTTCTGGCCATCCTGCAGGCTCTTGAAACCTTCAGCCTGAATTTCGGAGAAGTGGGCGAACAGATCATCCCCGCCATCATCGGGGGAAATGAAGCCGTAGCCTTTGGTGTCGTTGAACCACTTGACAGTGCCAGTTGCCATTGTCGATTTCCTTAACATACGGTAATGATCGTGCGGGGCAGCCGAAGGAGAGTTCGAACGCCCCAAATGCACAGGTGCTACGAGAAAAGTACGTTAACGTCGTATCGACGGGCGTCGAGATGCCATCGACGAACTTTACCCTCGAACCTGCACAGCGGTAGAAGCCACGACGCTTGACCTGAGCCATCCGACCCTTCATCTCGGTCGTTGCAAATGCCCGCAAAAATCACTTTAGTAGCAAAGCCAGCACCCGTCCAGCAACGGATTTGCGCATTTTTTTCATCTTTACGCGAGCCATGCCATGTGGATGGATGAACAATTCTGGCCCTTTCTGGTGGCTATTACACTGTTGACCGTGAGCCCCGGGGTCGACACCTTGCTGGTCATTCGTAACACCGCTCGGGGCGGTATACGCGACGGAATACTGACCAGCCTGGCCATCAGCTGTGGCCTTTTCGTGCATGCTGGGGTGTCGGCGCTGGGTATCTCGCTGATCCTTTTGCAGTCTTCCTGGGCCTTCGGTCTGCTCAAGCTCGCGGGGGCGGCCTATCTGATCTGGCTGGGGGTGACGAGCCTTCTGGCCGCGCGTCGTGGCCGGGGATTGGTGCTGACCAACAGTCCCGGTGAGCCTCAAGGAGTGCCGGCCTGGCGACCGTTGCGGGAGGGTTTTCTTTCCAATGTGCTCAATCCCAAGACGGTGATCTTCTACATGGCGTTCCTGCCACAGTTCATTGCCCCGGGTGATCCTGCACTCGCCAAGTCATTGTGGCTTGCCGGCGTGCATTTCATGATTGCCAACGCCTGGCAGGTAGCGATTGCCATGATGGTCGGAACAGCCAGAGGGTGGCTGGGAAGCCCGCGGTTCGCTCGCTGGCTCAATGGCATTACGGGTGCGGTGCTAGTCGCACTGGGTGTGAAACTGGCGCTGCAGCGGCTGCACGGCTGACGATAATACCCACAAAAAACGCCCGGCGATGGCCGGGCGATCGGGTGGTCGAGAAAGGCTCGAAGACTAGCGACGTGCAAGCAGCGAAACGTCGTAGCGAACGTTCTTCTCGGCAGCGCTCAGCATCGATACGCCTTCGCTGTTGCCGCCGTTGGCGAGACTTTCGAAGATTGCCCGATAGGAAAGGACCGCCTGGACATAGGCACGCGTTTCGCGGAAGGGGATGCTCTCAACGAACAAGTCGAACTCCTCGGGGGCCTCTCGTAGCCAACGGTCGACCCGGCCGGGGCCGGCATTGTAGGCGGCGGTGGCGGCGAGGCGGTTGCCCCGGTAGCGATCCAGCATGTCACGGATATAGGTGCTGCCGAGCCGGATATTGGTGTCGGGGTCGAGCACGCCGTAAGGGCCTGGGTCGGCGATGCCCAGTTGACGGCTGAGCTGGGTGGCGGTGGCCGGCATCACTTGCATCAGGCCCCGAGCGCCGGCAGGGGAGAGTGCTGCCGGGTTGTAGGCACTCTCGCGACGCGCGATACCCATCAGCAGATAGGGGTCGACGTCGGTCTGCTGCCCCCAATGCATGAAGTCCTCGCGATAGGCCTCGGGAAAGCGCCAATCCAGCGCGTCCCACATGCCGCCGGCAATGGTGGTCTGGACCAGCTTGGCGAGCCAACCGCGGCGCTGGGCATAATCCGCCATGGCCCTTGCCTCGCGCGGGCCGGCGTTGGCCACTCCGCGATACCATTCACTGGCTGCCAGGCCCGCCTCACCGATGCGCATCAGGGCTTCCGTGCGCCGAACCACCGGCCAGTTCGCGACCTCTTGCCGATAAGCGTCATCGAAGCCGTTGCGCTCCAGGTTCAGGGTATAGGGGCGCTCCAGGCGGTCGGCCGCGGCGAAGCCGAAAAAGCTGCGTTGGTCGGCGGCGGCGGCATAGGCGCTGTCTGCCGTGGTCTGGTCGCCGAGCCGTTCGAGTGCCCGGCCCAGCCAGTACTGCCAGCGGGCGTCCTGGCGGGGATCGTCGGGCATGCGATGGATCCAGTCGATCACGGCCTGCCAGTCGCGATCGGCCAGGGCGTCGCGAACCCGCAGCTCCAGCAGCTCGGGGTCTGCAAGTCGCGCCACGGTATCGTCGGTCCAGCCCCGATGACGGTCGATATCACGCACCAGGGCATAGAAGGCCAGGTCGCGCTCGATGGTCGCATGGTGGATGGCATCGATCGCCAGGTGTGGCGCGATCTTGCGCCAGGCCTCGAGCGCGGCCTCAGTGTCGGCGCGGGTGAAACCATGCATGGCCGCAGCGAAGAGCGGTCCGCTGCCCTGGCAGTCGGGACCGATACAGGTCGGGATGCGGGTCACGGCACTATAATCCTTCTGCAGCCGCTCGAGGGCGTCGCGCCCATCTTGCCAGCGGCTGCCGAGCATGCGGTCGAGATAGCGCACCAGGCCCGTTTCGCCGGCCTGCCAGGCCAGCATCTTGCGCGCCCATACGTCGCTTTCGCCGATCTCGCCGCTGCCGCGCAGGGTCTGGAAGAGCGTATCGCAGGCTTCCGGCTGGGAGCGGCCCACGCGCCATAGCTCACGACCGCCTTCGGCGGCGGCCTGCGGCTCGCGGCCGAGCAAGGCCGAATAATAATGGCATTGGCGCTCGGCACCTTCGGGAACACCATCGGCGACGGTGAGCAGGTTGTCGTAACGACCGGCTTCGCCATAGCGTACGATGGCCTGGCCTCGCATCCAGTCACTGAGCGGTGAATCGGCATAACGCTCGAGGTAGGCCAGTACCTCCTGCGGGTCGGCATTGGGCAGACGCTGAAGCAGCCCGTGATAGGCCACGTAACCGACCAGGACATGGTCCTCGATGGCGACGTGATCGATCTCTTGCCATTGCTTCTGGCGGGCCGCGTCCAGCGCCTCGCGCATGGCGTCGTCGTTCGCCTGCACCACCACCGGTGACAGTGTGCCCAGCAGAACGGTCGCCGCCAGGGCGTGCCGGCTACGAAACCAGCCAAGAGACCAGTCACGTGAGAAGAAGCGTGCAGGCATCGAGAAACCCTCATGAGGTAAGGTGATCGGCTATAGTGATCATCCTCGCCGATGATGTAGTAGATGAGTAGTGTCGCGCCACCACGACAGTGACCGCAACACATGTCGAGCTAGTAGTGCAACAGGGCAGGCCGGCGGGGTTGCCACGGTTAGCAAGGAGGACACGAAATGGCCAAGAAAGGCGGTTTGACACTGGTCGGACGATTGAGACGACGTTCGCGCATGTTGGGGCAGATTGCCGGGGCCCTGAAATGGTTCCTGCCCATGACCCGCGACGTACTGAGCGGTCGTTACCGACCGGTGCCCTGGCACGCATTCGGCTGGATGCTGGCGGCGCTGGTCTATCTGATATCGCCCCTGGACCTGATCCCCGATTTCATACTCTTGCTGGGCCTGGTCGATGACGTCTTCATTGTCGGCTGGCTGCTCACTCGCGTGGACCTCGCGCTCTCGGACTACCGCCGCTGGCGTGATGTCCGGGACGCGCCGGGCGAGTAGCGCGCTTGAAATCCCCTCGTCGAACCCCATATCCCTTCCAGCCTTGAAATCGTCGGTGCTCCTGCGCCGTCGTGATGTGCATTCGATGAGGGATTCGAGACATGACTACCGCTACACGTGAAGAGACGCTGGGATTTCAGACCGAGGTCAAGCAGCTTCTGAACCTGATGATCCACTCCTTGTACTCCAACCGGGAGATATTCCTGCGCGAGTTGATCTCCAATGCCGCCGACGCCTGCGACAAGCTGCGTTACCAGGCGCTGGACAACGACGCACTTTACGAAGGCGACAGCGAACTGCGCGTCGAGATCGAGCACGATGCCGAGGCCGGCACCGTCACCCTGCGTGACAACGGCATCGGCATGAATCGCGACGAGGTGATCGCGAATCTCGGCACCATCGCCCGCAGCGGTACCGCCGAGTTCCTCAAGCAGCTCTCCGGTGAACAGCAGAAGGATGCGCGACTGATCGGCCAGTTCGGCGTCGGTTTCTATTCCAGCTTCATCGTCGCCGATGAGGTCACGGTGCGAACCCGCAAGGCCGGTACCGACACGTCTGAGGGTGTCGAGTGGCAGTCGAAGGGGGAGGGTGAATTCACCGTCGCCGACATCGAGCAGGACCTTCACGGCACCGAGATCACCCTGCATCTCAAGGAGGACGCGAAGGAGTATGCCGACGACTTCCGACTGCAGAGCCTGGTGCGCAAGTATTCGGATCACATCGAAGTTCCGGTTCGCATGCCGAAGGTCGAGACGGCCAAGGATGAGGACGGCAACGACATCGAAGGCAGCGAGGCGACGACCTGGGAAACGGTGAACGAGGCCACGGCCCTTTGGGTACGCCCCAAGAGCGATATTACCGACGACGAATACAAGGCCTTCTACAAGCATGTGGCCCACGACTTCAGCGACCCGCTGGTCTGGAGCCACAACAAGGTCGAGGGCAAGCTCGAGTACGTCAGCCTGCTTTACGTGCCGGGTCGCGCGCCCTTCGACCTTTACGAGCGTGACGGGGCTCGCGGCGTGAAGCTCTATGTACAGCGCGTCTTCATCATGGACGATGCCGAGCAGTTCCTGCCGCTGTACCTGCGCTTCATCAAGGGCGTGCTGGATACCCGCGAGCTGTCGCTCAACGTGTCGCGAGAGTTGCTCCAGCAGGACCCCAAGGTCGAGAAGATCAAGAGTGCCTTGACCAAGCGAGCGCTGGATATGCTCAAGAAGCTCGCCAAGGACCCGGAGGGCTATCAGACCTTCTGGAACACCTTCGGCAGCGTGCTCAAGGAAGGGCCGGCAGAGGACTATGCCAACCGCGAGAAGATCGCCTCGCTGCTGCGCTTCTCCTCCACCCACACCGACAGCGCCACCCAGGACCAATCTCTGGCGCAGTACGTTGAGCGCATGAAGGAAGGGCAGCAAAAGATCTATTACATCGTCGCCGACGGCTTCAACGCGACCAAGAACAGCCCCCATCTGGAGATCTTCCGCAAGAAGGGCATCGAAGTGCTGCTGTTGCACGACCGTATCGATGAGTGGCTGATGAGCCATCTCACCGAGTTCGAGGGCAAGAGCTTCGTCGATGTGGCCAAGGGCGATCTCGACCTCGGCGACGTCGAGGGCGAAGAGGAAAAGCAGGCGCAGGAAGACACCGCCAAGGCCAAGGAAGGGCTGGTCAAGCGTGTCAAGGAGGCGCTCGGGGACGAGGTGCAGGAGGTGAAGGTCACTCACCGACTTACCGACTCGCCGGCCTGCGTGGTGCTGCCCGAGCACGAGATGGGCTTTCAGATGCGCCGCATCATGGAGGCGGCGGGCCAGAAGATGCCCGAGGTCAAGCCGATTCTCGAGCTCAATCCCGAGCATGCCCTGGTCGCGCGTCTCGAAAGTGTCGAGGGCGAGGGATTCGCGGATCTCGCGCGCATCCTGCTGGATCAGGCGATCCTGGCGGAGGGCGGTCATCTCGACGATCCCGCCGCCTACGTCAAGCGCCTCAATGCCTTGCTGACCGCCTGAGGCAAGGTTCCAAGGCGGACGAAAGTCAGTCTTGTCACCCCCGCTGGCCAGCTCGGTCAGCGGGGGTGTTGCGTTGTGCGGCGCAGTATTATTCGGGTTTTGGGCGATCGCCTGCTAACATTCGCTCTTGTCGCCGCTGAGACGCCTGTGTCGACAGGGCGCCAGCGTAGCGTGGAAATCGCCGGGGGATTGGGAACTTACGTTGAAAGCTTGACGGCTCGATGCGCGATTTCTCGGCTTGTGCAAGGGTGCCACCTACGGTAAGAGTGGCACACGGGAATCATTCAACAACGATCAAGGCCTGCCACAGGGGGATCGAACGTGAAGATCGGAGCACCCAAAGAGAGTGCTCGGGGGGAAGCGCGTGTCGCGCTGACCCCGGAGAGCGCAAAGCAGATTCAGAAGCTGGGACACGAGTGCCTGGTCGAGGCCGGTGCCGGTATCGCGGCCGGCTTCGATGACGACCTCTATCGCGAGGCCGGCGTCACGGTTGTCGACAATGCCGAGGCACTCTGGACCGAGGCGGACATCGTCATCAAGGTCCGCGAGCCCTCCGAGCAGGAGGCCGAGCGCCTGCGTCAGGGCCAGACCCTGATCTCCTTTTTCTGGCCGGCGCAGAACGAGGCCTTGCTTGACAAGTGCAAGGCCCAGGGCGCCAGCGTCATTGCCATGGACATGGTGCCGCGCATCTCGCGGGCGCAGAAGATGGACGCGTTGTCCTCCATGGCCAACATCGCGGGCTATCGCGCGGTGATCGAGGCGGGCAACAATTTTGGACGCTTCTTTACCGGTCAGGTGACGGCGGCCGGCAAGGTACCCCCAGCCAAGGTGCTGATCATCGGCGCCGGGGTGGCGGGGCTTTCCGCCATCGGTACCGCGACGAGCCTGGGGGCTGTGGTCAGGGCCTTCGACGTGCGACCCGAGGTGGCCGAGCAGATCGAATCCATGGGCGCCGAGTTCCTCTTCCTCGACTTCGAGGACAGCCAGGATGGCTCGGAAAGCGGGGGTTATGCCGCGCCGTCTTCACCGGAGTTTCGCGAGAAGCAGCTCGAATGCTTCCGCGAGCAGGCGCCGGATGTCGACATCGTCATTACCACCGCACTGATCCCCGGCCGGCCAGCCCCCAAGCTGTGGCTCGAGGACATGGTCAAGGCCATGAAGCCTGGCTCGGTGGTCGTCGACCTGGCGGCCGAGAAGGGCGGCAACTGCGACCTGACCAAGCCCGACGAGAAGGTGGTGTCCGACAATGGCGTGACCATCGTTGGCTACACTGATTTCCCGTCGCGCATGGCCACCCAGTCGTCGCTGCTCTACGCCACCAACGTGCGCCATATGCTGACCGATCTCACCCCCGAGAAGGATGGGGCGGTCGTTCATAACATGGAAGACGACGTGATCCGCGGGGCCACGGTGACCCATCAGGGCGAGATTACTTTCCCGCCGCCGCCGCCCAAGGTGAAGGCGATCGCTGCCGCCAAGCCCAAGGAGAAGGTCAAGGAGCTCACGCACGAAGAGAAGAAGACCGCCGAGCTCGCCACCTTCAAGGCGCAGACCAAACGCCAGGCGACGCTGCTGGGGGTGGGCGGCGTGCTGATGCTGCTGCTCGGACAAGTCGCGCCGGCCTCGTTCATGCAGCATTTCGTGGTCTTCGTGCTGGCCTGCTTCGTGGGCTTCCAGGTGATCTGGGGTGTCAGCCACTCGCTGCATACACCGCTGATGGCGGTCACCAATGCGATCTCGGGCATCATCATTCTCGGGGCGATCCTGCAGATCGGCTCCGGTAGCGTCGTTGTGGGGATACTCGCGGCGATCTCGGTGCTGATCGCGTCCATCAATATCGTGGGTGGCTTCCTGGTGACACGCCGGATGCTGGCCATGTTCCAGAAATCCTGAGCGGCGGAGAGACGATATGTTGGGTCAAGGATTCGTATCTGCCGCGGCAATCGCGGCGAGCGTACTGTTCATCCTCTCTCTGGGGGGGTTGAGTAACCAGGAAAAGGCCAAGCGAGCCGTCTGGTACGGCATCGTGGGCATGGCGGTGGCGGTGTTCTTTACCGCCTTCGGTCCGGGCATCGGTGGCTACTGGTGGATGATCCCGATGATGATCATCGGCTCGGCCATCGGCGTCTATGTGGCGCGCAAGGTCGACATGACCGAGATGCCGCAGCTAGTAGCGGCGCTGCACAGTTTCGTGGGCCTGGCGGCGGTGTTCGTGGCCTTGAGCGCCGACCTCGAGCGTCGACGCGTCATGGCGGCGCGGGCGGTGGATGCCTCGGTGGATGAGTTTTCCGCCTTCGCTGCCATGGTGGCGACCAAGGCACCGGACGAGCTGATGTTCCTGCAGGTCGAAGTGGTACTGGGAATCTTCATCGGTGCGGTGACCTTCACCGGCTCGGTGATCGCCTTCGGCAAGCTGGCAGGCAAGGTCGACGGCAAGTCCAGGCAGCTGCCCGGTGGCCATATGCTGAATGCCGGTGCGGCGGGGCTTTCGCTACTGCTGGCGATCGCCTACCTCAACGGGGCGGGCTTCTGGACGCTGCTGGTACTGGCGGCGCTGGCGTTCTTCATCGGCTATCACCTCATCATGGGCATCGGCGGCGCCGACATGCCGGTCGTGGTGTCGATGCTTAACAGCTATTCGGGGTGGGCCGCGGCCGCGATCGGCTTCACGCTTTCCAACGACCTGCTGATCGTCACCGGCGCCCTGGTGGGCTCTTCCGGTGCGATCCTGTCGTACATCATGTGCAAGGCGATGAACCGCAATTTCATCAGTGTCATCTTGGGTGGCTTCGGCGGCAGCCAAGGGCCGGCGGCCGAGATCGAGGGCGATCAAGTGTCCATCGATGCCGGTGGTGTCGCAAGTGCGCTCAATGATGCCGACAGCGTGATCATCGTGCCGGGCTACGGCATGGCGGTGGCTCAGGCGCAGAATGCGGTGAGCGAGCTGATCCGCAAGCTGCGCGCCGCCGATAAAAACGTACGCTTCGGCATCCACCCAGTCGCGGGCCGTCTGCCAGGACACATGAATGTCCTGCTGGCCGAGGCCAAGGTGCCCTATGACATCGTGCTGGAAATGGACGAGATCAACGATGACTTCCCGGAGACTGACGTGGTGATCGTCATCGGCTCCAACGACATCGTCAATCCGGCGGCCCAAGATGATCCCAACAGCCCCATTTCCGGCATGCCGGTACTGGAGGTGTGGAAGGCCAAGCAGGTGTTCGTCTGCAAGCGTGGCCAGGGAACTGGCTACTCCGGCATCGAGAATCCGCTGTTCTTCAAGGACAACACCCGGATGTTCTACGGAGATGCCAGAGCGAGCATCGATTCGCTGTTGCACTTGATCGACTGACGGAAAAAAGACAGCCGAGAGTACCGGGCCGATGATGTTCGGCCCGCGATACTGGCTCCTTAACGCCCCCCTCGCCGGGGGCGTTTTTCGTTACAATGCTTCCAGCGTTCTCGTTTTCATCTTTCATCCCTTTCACTCGGTGCGAATATGTCTGACGTTACCATGCGGGTGGCTGTGCTCGGCGGCGGCAGCTTCGGCACGGCACTTGCCAGCATCGCCGCTGATAACGGCGCCCGGGTACGCCAGTGGCTGCGCGATCCCCACCTGGCCGCACAGATCAACCGCGAACATCGCAATGGCCGATATCTGCCCGATTACGCCATGAATCCCGCCGTGACCGCCTCCACCAAGATGGCCGAGGTGTTGGAGGGGGCCGAGCTGGTGCTGGTTGCCATTCCTTCCCAGGCATTTCGTGGGGTGGTACGCCAGGCGCGGCCTTGGCTCAACGACAAGCAGATCCTCGTCA
Source organism: Halomonas sp. (assembly GCA_035581765.1). Lineage (GTDB taxonomy): Bacteria > Pseudomonadota > Gammaproteobacteria > Pseudomonadales > Halomonadaceae > Halomonas. The sequence continues at coordinate 3,281 of DATISN010000189.1, read as the reverse complement.
GTACCACCAAGGGCATTCAGGAAGAGGGCTTCAAGCTGATGAGCCAGATCCTCGAGGAGGAAACCGGCTTTGCGCATATCGGGGTCATTTCCGGCCCCAACCTGGCTTCCGAGGTAGCCCAGAAGCAGCTCACCGCCACGGTGATCGCCAGCGATGACCCCGAGACCCGTACTCGCGTCCAGACGGCGCTGGGGTGCGACTACTTCAGGGTCTATGCCAGCAACGACCGCTTCGGAGTGGAGCTTGGCGGGGCGCTCAAGAATCTCTACGCAATTGCCGCCGGCATGGCCGCCGCGCTCGGCATGGGCGAAAATACCCGCAGCATGCTGATGACCCGGGCGCTGGCCGAGATGGGGCGTTTTGCCGTCGCGCGGGGCGCCAACCCCATGACCTTCCTGGGGCTGGCGGGGGTCGGCGACTTGATCGTGACCTGCTCCTCGAACCTGTCGCGCAATTATCGCGTCGGCTATGCGCTGGGCGAGGGCAAGACGCTGGATGAGGCCGTGGCGTCACTCGGCCAGGTGGCCGAGGGTGTCAACACGGTACGCTTGGTGCGCGAAAAGGCGCATGAGGATGGGGTCTACATGCCCCTCGCCGAAGGGCTCTATCAAGTGCTTTTCAATGGCGTGCCGGCGCGCGAGATGGCGCGAATGCTGATGCTTGGCGAGCAGAGCAGCGATGTGGAATTCGTGCTGCCCCGTGAGGACGTCAAGCAGGACCGCCGTGACGCGGGAGCCCACGATGACTGAGCGACTGATGATCATGCGTCACGGTCAGGCAGCGCCGGGCCATCCCGATGCGACGCGGGCGCTGACTCGACAGGGCTGCCAGGAGATCAGGCGCATCGCGGCCTGGCTCTCCGGGCGAGACGATCTCGACTTGCCCCGGCTGCGCTTGGTTGCTAGCCCCTTTGTGCGAGCCCGCCAGACCGCTGACCTGGTCGCTGAAGGGCTGGCTATCGCCCGACCACAATGCGATGTCGAGACGCTCGAAATCATCACCCCCGATGATCCCCCTGACACCGTGGTGGACTGGCTGCTCGAGCAGGACGGCAAGCACCCAGTCCTGATCGTCAGCCATATGCCGCTTGTAGGGGCGCTCACCGGCTTGCTGATCGACGGGCGGGCAGACGGGCGGGGCGACAGCGGCCTGGCCTTCCCCACGGGAGCCATCGCCGAACTGACCACCGACGTTCCAGCCGCCGGCTGTGCTCGCCTTGTGCGATTCACGGCCCCCGCCGATATTGCCGATTAAGGCGCGCCCATGAGCGTCATCATCAACACTCGGGTCTACGTTCGCCCTGGTTATGAGGACGCCTTTCGAGGAGGTGATCGAAGCCGGCAGCCAAACTGACCGTCATTCCATCCTGTCTAAATAAGCCCAAGCAGCTTCAAGACGAAAATGCCCGCGGTAACGGTCAGGCTTGCCATGAACGTGCTGATGGCAATGATATTGGCCGCCAGCTTGGCATCGCCGCCCATCGCCTTGACCATCACGAAGCTGGCCGCCGCCGATGGGCTGGCAAAGAAGAGAAAAAGCATTCCCAGCTCACGCCCGGAGAATCCCACCAGCCAGGCGCCGGTGGTGGCGAGGACGGGTAGGGTCACCATCTTCAGCATGCTGGCCCCCATGGCGGGGCCGTGGGATTGGCGCAGGGCACTGACCGAGAGCGTTGCCCCGATGCAGATCAGCGCCAACGGCAGTGTCAGCGACGCGAAATACTCACCCGACGTCATCAGCCAGCCCGGCAGGTCAATCTCCAGAATGGCGAAGGGCAGCGCCGCCAGAACCGACAGGATCAAGGGATTGCGAGCGACATGCTTGGCGATGCTGCGCCAGTTGGCATCCTTGCCCGGCCGATACGCCGCGAGCACGATCACCGACAGCATGTTGTAGCTCAGAATCACCACCCCCAGCAGCAACCCGCCGGCCGAGAGCCCATAGTCGCCATACATGCTGGCCGCCAGCGCGAGCCCGACGACACCGCAATTACCGCGGAACGCTCCCTGAACGTAGACCCCACGATCGGCATAGCTCACCCGCCACAGGGCCCAGACCCAGCTCATCAGAAAGGTTGCCAGAGTGGCCAGGGCAAAATAGGTCATCAGCCACGGATGGAAGGCCGTCTGGATATCGGCCTTGATCAGGCTCAGGAAGATCAGGGTCGGCATGGTGGCCTTGAAGACCAGTTCCGAGGCGGTGGCAACGAAGCCCTGGTCGATCCAGCCGACTCGCTTGAGCACCAGGCCGATGAACACCATGGCAAACACCGGTAGAGTGATCTCCAGGGTGCCGAGAAAAAGTCCGAGAGAGCTCATTCTCTGATGGATCGCATCAGGGGAGAGGCGTTGGGCATGGGTGAGGCTCGTTGGGAATTACGTGACAACCTATTCGCTTTCCAAATGTTACTGGCGATGGTCGTCGGCGTGCTGGCACTCTTACTGCACGAGCATAGATACCTGGAAACCGACATGACCACAACACCACGACCCTCCCCGCGCACCGGGGGGAAAGTGCTGGTTGACCAACTCCTCATTCACGGCGCCGATAGCGGATATTGCGTGCCTGGCGAAAGCTACCTGGAAGTGTTGGACGCCCTGTTTGATCAGCGCGAGCATTTTACGCTATACAACGCGCGTCATGAAGCCGGAGCGGCGAACATGGCCGAGGCCTATGGCAAGCTGACGGGGCGGCCCGGTATCTGCCTGGTGACGCGCGGCCCGGGGGCCTGCCATGCCGCTATCGGGGTGCATATTGCCCAGCAGGATTCGACGCCGATGATCCTTCTGGTTGGCCAGGTCGACCGTGGTTCCATGGACCGGGAGGCATTCCAGGAGATCGACTACCGGGTCATGTTCGCCGGTGTGGCCAAATGGGTCGCACAGATCGACGATGCCCGCCGAATTCCGGAATACATGGCGCGCGCCTTCCGGGTCGCGACTTCGGGCCGCCCGGGTCCGGTGGTGCTGGCCCTGCCCGAGGACATGTTGACCGATATCGTCGAGGTCGATGATGCGCCGCCCTACACACCGTCGCGGCCCGGCGTCACCGTTGATGAGCTCGAGCGGATCGGTGCCTTGGTGTCGCGTGCCGAGCGTCCGATGATGCTGGTGGGTGGGTCGGGCTGGACGGATGCTGCCTGCGCGCAGATCAGGACGTGTGCCGAGACCAACGGCATTCCGGTGGCCTGTTCCTTCCGACGTCAGGATATTCTGGATAACGCCTCGGAGTGCTATGTCGGTGATTTCGGTACCGCCGTGGTGCCATCACTGATCAAGCGT
>DATISN010000188.1:0-4718 GCA_035581765.1 Halomonas sp. | reverse complement strand
GCCTGGTCGTCACAGATTGATACGTTTGCCGAAACCTATCTCGCTGAGCGCCCTTGGGTGATGCCATCGACGACGACTGAACGGTAGGGGTCTCACCGCGACGGCCTCTGCCAAAGCCGCGGTGACGCTTGGCATGCCTTTGAGAAGTCGTCTGAGGTCTCAGCGGTCGGTGTAATCTGCGATGCTTAGCGCCAGCTCATTAGCCTGCTAGTATTAAATTCCCTTCTCTTTCTCCAGGCCCTCATGACAACGTCACCGATTCGCGTCCTGTCCCTGCCAGCCGACCGTCCGCTGATGGGCATCGCCTTCATGCTCGCCGCCGGGCTGCTGTTTACCATGCTCGATACCGGCGCGAAGTGGCTCACCCAGAGCTACTCTCCCGTACAAGTCGTGTGGGCGCGCTATACCGGCCACATGCTGGTGCTGGGGGCCTACCTGTTGATGCTTGGCTGGCCTCGCTGCAGGGAAATCATGGCCTCCATCGAATCGCTGCCGGCTCAGTTCCTGCGCGGGTTGCTGCTGTTGGGCGCCAGCACCTTCGCCTTTCTCGCCTTTCGCGAGTTGCCGCTGCTGCAGGTCTACGTGATCAACTTCAGCACGCCGCTGCTGGTGACGCTGCTGGCGATCCCGCTACTCAAGGAGCGTGTCACCCTGGCACGCGGCCTGGCCGTCGCCACCGGCTTCATCGGGGTAGTGATCGCCATCGGCCCCGTGGACTGGCGGGCCCAACCTGCGGCCTTGCTGCCCTTCGGCATGGCCTTCTGCTTTTCACTCTACCAGCTGGCCACGCGACGCTTCGGGCGTAACGACCATCCCTTGGCCTCGCTGTTCTACGCGGGCCTGGCCGGGGCTCTGGCGAGTTCGATTGTCGTGCCGTTCTTCTGGACGCCGATCGCCATGAGCGATATCCCCCTGTTCATGGTGGTGGGCACCCTGGGCGCCGCCAGCCAGTTGGGGCTGATCATGGCCATGCGCTGCGCGCCCGCCTCCCTGGTGTCTCCCTTCCTCTATCTGCAGATCGTCTGGGCCACCCTCTCGGGTTATCTGGTATTTGGCGACGTGCCGTTGGTCGAAACCTACCTCGGTGCCGTGCTGATCATCGGGGCGGGGATCTACCTGGCGACCCGGCGTGGGTAAGCCAGGCCTTTCGATATCCTCGTCGCCGATAGCGAAGCGACTTTTGCGAAGCAACACAAAGAAAAACGATGATTTTTTATATGAAGCGAGGGTTAAACTAGCTTGATAGGTAACCCTGCCGGATTCTTTCTGACAAATAGACTCGCAAGGGATAAAAAATCATGAACAAACTCATAATGTCCCGTTAAACAAAGAAAGCCCAACCTTCACAGGTTGGGCTTTTACCTTTTCTTCCCTGTTTGCTTATCACAGACATCCTGTCCGTGCATCCCTGTATGCAGTGAGCTGTCCTTTCTCGGCCTTCCCTGTCGAGCCCTCCATGGCTCCATGCGATTACTGTAACAGCTAACCCGCGAGCTAAACATTAATGCACGTTAACATTTCGTGTAAGAGATTGCCGACAGAAAAAAGGCGACATTCCCCATGCTCGAAAGGCTGTGATAGCGAGAACCTCCAGGCTGGCTTCTCCTAAGTAGTAAGTGTGAATACAGAATCCCCCCGCCACTGGTCGGGAGCGAAGCCTTGTTGGCGATGAGCTGAATATGCCTTCAGAGCGTCATAAAAGCAGCATCTTGTCGGTCGGTGAACTGGTAGACCTCGTAGGGCTCCTGCTGAGGTCCGGGCATGCCCGGGGTACCGATCGGCATGCCGGCCAGGCCGATGCCGTCGATGTCCGGGCGCTCCTCGAACAACGCCTCGATGGCGGCCAGCGGCACATGCCCCTCGATGACGTACTCGCCGAGCTCGATGGTGTGACAGGAGCCCAGGCCCTGGGGCACGCCGGCGGCGGCCTTGACCTCGCCGAGCTCGACGTCGTCGACGAGGCTGACCTCGATGCCCAGTTCCTCCTCCAGGTGGCGGGCGTACTCGTCGCAGCAGCCGCACTGAGGGTTCTTGTACAAGGCGGCCTCGTCCGGCAGGGCGGCCTGGACGGTTGCAGCACCGAACATCAGTGCGCCGGAGAGCATGACGGCAGTGGTATGGCGATTCATGAGCGATCCTCCTTGGGGGAATGGCGGGAAGTGACGAGATATTTGATGAGCGAGGCGATACCCAGCCCCAGTAGCAGCAGAACGGCCAGCGGCATCAGCCAGCCCATCCAGCCCATGGAACCCATCAGGGCGAAGCAGTCGGTGGTCATCATGGTGTGACTCCTGATTCAGTCGTTGGTAATCCAGGTGACGCCGTTGGGACCGCGGCCAATGGCGTGACGATCGATGACACGCCCTGCCTCCAGGTCGATGACGGAAAGGTTGTCGTCAAAGCGGCCGGTCACGAATGCGAAGCGTCCCGTGTCATCGACAGCGACGCCATGGGCTCCCGCCCCGACCTCATGGGTCGCCACCACCGCCAGGCGGTTGAGGTCGATGACCGAGACGCGGTTGTCCGGTTCTTCCTGGGTGCCTTCGTTGGCCACCAGCAGGTAGCGGCCATCGGCGGTAGCATGAACCTGGATCGGCAGGCGGCCCACCTCGATGCGTTCGACGACCTGGCGAGTGGCGGTGTCAATGACCGCGACTCGGTTCTCGTCGCGCAATGAGACGAAGGCCCGGTCGCCGTCGGGTGTGAACCCCACCTGCACCGGGGCGTCGCCCACTGGCAGGCGGGCGAGCTCCTCGTGGGCTCCGGTGTCGATCACCGAGACGCTGTCATCTTCAACATTGGCCACGTAGAGCTCGTGGCCGTCGGGACTCAGGCGCAGGCCGTGTGGGTAGTCACCGGTGGGCACACTGGCTACGACCTCTCGGGCCTCCAGGTCGACCACCGATACGCTGGCATCCCCGGCGTTGGTCACGAAGGCGAAGCGGTCGTCGCGGTCGCTGACCACGTGGGCAGGATGACGGCCCACCTCAATGTTGGCCAGCGGCTCGCCGCCCGGCTCGTCGACGGGGAAGAGCATCAGTTGACCTGGGGCCTGGCCGTGACCCTTATCCTGGCCATGAGCGTGCCCGTCGTCGGCCGCCTCGCCGACCGCCATCAGGTAGCGACCTGAGGCGCTGACTTGGACGTTATGGGGTGTGATGTCGATGAGATGTGTCTCGACCTCACCACTTTCCAGGTCGACATGGGTCAGCGAGGCGCCGAGCTCGTCCGCGGTGACGACCCGGCCCTCGGGTGACGAGGCGGCCAGCGCGGGCAGGCCGGACAGCGCCAGCCCGGCAGCCATTAGCCCGCCCAGGGCGAGGCGCCGGCGAGGTGGCGATGCGGGTCGCGGGGAGGTAGCTGGGGTGAGACGGATAGACATGAGAATCTCCTGATGAACGCAGTAAACGGAATTACGGGTGGAGGAGCGGCAGAGGCCGCCTGCGTTCGATCAGGCCCTGGGCGGGCGCCTGGGCGGTAGCGGCGCGCGGAAGATGCTCGCCGGGACCTCGGGCAGCGCCGGCCCGTCGGGCAAGGTGAGGAGTTGCAGGCCGCCGTGGACGGCGACGGGACAGGTCAAGCAGTGGGAAGCGCCGTGGTCGTCGACATGCTCGGCATCCGACATCCACTCCACCGCAATGGGGCAGTCTGGGGAAGCGTTCGCGTCCGCGACATGGCCGACCAGCCCGGACAGCGCTAACAGCAGCGCGAACAGGAGCACCCGCCAGCGGCCTCCTGTGCGTTGCGTCAGCGATGTCCAAGCGAAGCGGAACATGATCAACTCCCATGATTCAAGTTGTCAGATTGCCACGGCACGAACTGACGTAAATTGATCCAGGGCAACTCGTGCCGAGTTGAGCGAAGACGACGGATACAAACTTGGCTGGCGGCCACCACGATGGCGAGAATTTGCTTATGCTTGGCCATGCTTTTCCCCCTCATCTTGGTAATGACTGAGAAGTCGTTTTCCTCGTTTGAGGAAGCCGAGGCTAGCGTTCGTCAAGAGCTTACAACCTGTGGGTAGCCCCAAGGTCAAGAAGACTTTATCCCTTTGCAACCCGTCTGTCCTGGTTCAGTCTCGTTTCAGGTTTGTACGGTATAAACGAGCCTCCCTAACCCCACTCGAGAGGTAATAAGATGCGCAAGACACTGCTGGCCCTGGCACTTGGCCTGACCACGACGACGGTCTTCGCTGCCGGTGAGCACGGTGGCTCCCAGGCTACGGTGAGCGATGCCGATATCGATCGCACCATTCGCTTCGAGGCGGGCGACATGTGGTTCGATCCCGAGCGTCTCGACATTGCGCCTGGCGAGACCATCAAGTTCGAGATCGCCAACACCGGTAATGTTGAGCATGAATTCGTCATCGGCGATGCCGAGGCTCAGGAAGCGCACCGCGAGATGATGCAGGAGATGAGCGGCGGGCACGGTGATGGTGGACATGGCAGTCATGGCGGGCATGACATGGCCGAAGGTGAGCATGGCGGTAACATGCCGGCGATCACCATCGCACCAGGGGAGACCGCAGAACTCGTCTGGACCGCCCCCGAGAACGTCAGCGAGCTGGAGTACGCCTGCAACATCCCGGGGCACTATGAGGCCGGCATGTCAGGGAATATCGATCTCCAGGGATGATTCTCCCGCATGAAATTGTTGCTACTCGAAGATGACGACCTGCTCGCGGAGAGCCTGGCCGAGAGTCTGAAGGACAACGGTTA
>DATISN010000187.1:0-4325 GCA_035581765.1 Halomonas sp. | reverse complement strand
GACCATCGGTGGTTATCCCCGGTTCGGTAACCTGACACCAATCGCCGCCTCGCGGCTCGCCCAATGCATGCCCGGCCAGACGGTCACGCTGCGGGCCGTGGCCGTCGAGCATGCCCTGGCCGAACACCGCACCTTCCTCGGTCGCTTTGGCTGAGCCGGGGCGGGCTGTTCTGGTCACGGTAGAGCGAGGGTTCTCAGCGCGAGCCGCCAGACCTAGAAGTCCGTATCCATTGCGTTAAGGGGATCTCGCCCAGCGCAGCTTGTCTGGGTCGATCGCCGAACTCGTCAAGCCTGGGCTTGTTCGGCTTACGGTGCCAGGAGGCTTTGCGCTCTCCTCGAGCAGGCCCCGGGCTCAGCGCTACCGCGTATAACATCAGGCCCACGGATCCAAGGATGATTCGCGTGCTGGGAGAATCATGAGCGGTGATAGCCAAGAGAAAGACTATCGTTCCAAGCGCTAGGGCAAAGATGTTTTTCATAACAATTTCCTGACAGGGAACCGGTGTGATGCTGCAGCGGGCCGAATACGAGGACCGGGATGGCGCTGCCGATGGCAAGGGCATGCCGGCAGGGATGACTCGGCGCGAATAGCGACTGGGGGCGATTCCCGATGCCAAGACTAAGATCGAAGCGCAGGCCGAAGGACGAGCTACTGTCGAACTATCGGTCTGCGAAGAGGAAGGGGCGCTGCATCCCTTGCAGCGCATAGCGCAACGTCCTTGTTTAGGCATTTCCTTTGCCACGCTCGGGTCGAGGATGAACCTTATGGCACGCACTCACTGTGCGCTGGCGTACGCAGCGTTGTGAAATTGCAAGAAGTACAGGCCGGGACTTGGTGATGCGCCGCTACACTGCCTCCTTCACGTCATCGGTTGCTGGCGCGGCTGTGGCGGGAAAAGCCAGGTGAGGAAGACGAAGTGGGCGAGTTATTTTCGCCGAGAGCTATCTATTTGTTACCCAGAAACCGGACAGCAAAAAACGGCCACCGCCGCGATGGCTAAGTGACCGTTTTTGCAGTGTTCTTTGGTCGGAGTAGCAGGATTCGAACCTACGACCTCTGCCTCCCGAAGGCAGCGCTCTACCAAGCTGAGCTATACTCCGACACGCTGGGCTGGCGCCTCAACGGGGCTGAATTATACCCACAGTGACCGGCTTTGCAAGCCTTTCGCCTAGTGGATCAGGCCTCGCGATCGACGGCCATGCGGGCGAGTTCGGCCATGCTGTCGCGGTAACGGCTGGGCGGCAGGGCGTCGAGCTGGCTCAGGGCCTTGCCGGCCATTTCCTCGGCCTTGGCGCGCGTATAGTCCAGCGCGCCGGTCGCATTCACGATCGCCAGCACTTCGTCGAGATGATCGAGGCCGCCCTGTCGAATCGCCTGACGCACCAGCTCTGCCTGGTCGGGCGTGCCGGTGGCGATGGCGTGGATCAGCGGCAGGGTCGGTTTGCCCTCGGCAAGATCGTCGCCCACGTTCTTGCCCATGGCGTTGGCATCGCCTTCATAGTCGAGCAGGTCATCGATCAGCTGGAACGCCAGGCCCAGGTAGCGCCCGTAGCGCTGCAGGGTGGCTTCCTGTTCAGGGTTGGCTGCCGCGAGAATGGCGCCGCTGTGTGAGGCCGCCTCGAAGAGCATGGCGGTCTTGCCCTGAATGGTCTGGAAATAATCGGCCTCGTCGATCTCGGCATTGCCGACATTGGTCAGCTGCTGCACTTCGCCCTCGGCGATGGTGCAGGTAGCGGCGGAGAGCACTTCCATGATCCGCATCGAGCCGATGTCGACCATCATCTGGAACGAGCGCGAATACAGGAAATCTCCCACCAGCACCGAGGGCGCGTTGCCCCAGGCGTCGTTGGCGGTGGATTTTCCCCGCCGCATGTGCGACTCATCGACCACATCGTCGTGCAGCAGGGTCGAGGTGTGCATGAACTCGATCAGCGTGGCCAGAGTGATGTGCTGGTTGCCCTCGTAACCCAGCGCCCGCGCGGACAGAAGCACCAAAAGCGGGCGCAGCCGCTTGCCGCCCCCGGCGATGATGTAGTGGCCGATGGTCTCGACGAGCGGGACGCGGGAAGAGAGCCGATCGGCAATGGTCCGATTGACGGCTTCGAAGTCCTCGGCAACTACCGCATGAATGGGCGGTGGCGTAGTGGCTTTCGGCGGAGCATTGGCGGGCATGGAAGCGATGTCGACTTGGAATAAGGAAGGCCGTGAATTGCCGGTCATGCTATGGGGCGCCCTTGAGGGCGTCAAGGCAGGGTGGCCGGAAGGGAGCTTTTTCATGCGCATTTTAGTCCCCGCTGAACCAGGTTGCCCCTGTCAGGGATGGGTGACGCTGGAGACGAGGGCTGGGCCATCTGAGCCCGTGGCTTTCCCGGTTTTTGATGGTTGAAGGCGAGCGCGGCGACGGTTATAATCCGCGACCCACTCATCACGCTCCCTGTCAGATGGTTGCCGTAAGGGGCGCCACTCGCAGCAGGCCGATGAAGAGCCAATCTCGATGAGTTCTGGAGAGACAGATGTACGCAATTATCAAGAGCGGTGGCAAGCAGTACCGCGTTCAGGAAGGACAGACTCTCAAGCTTGAGAAGCTGGAAATCCCGACCGGTGAAAGCGTCGAGTTCGACGAGGTGTTGCTGGTCGGCAATGACGACGACATCAAGATCGGCGCGCCGCTGGTCGACGGTGCCAAGGTGGCGGCTGAAGTCGTCTCCCATGGCCGTGGCGACAAGGTGACCATCATCAAGTTTCGTCGCCGCAAGCACCACATGAAGCGTCAGGGCCACCGTCAGTGGTTCACTGAAGTCAAGATCACCGGGATCTCTGCGTAAGCGCTGCGGCGCTAGTGTCGAAGAGACAGTTCCCCTGAACGAGCGAGGACTTTGCAATGGCTCACAAGAAGGCAGCGGGCTCCACCCGTAACGGTCGCGATTCCGAATCCAAACGCCTTGGCGTCAAGCTCTATGGTGGCCAGGCGGCAGTGCCGGGCAACATCATCGTGCGTCAGCGCGGCACCCGGTTTCACGCCGGCCCCGGCGTCGGCCTCGGCCGCGACCACACCTTGTTCGCGCTGAACGAAGGCGTGATCAAGTTCGAGACCAAGGGTCCGAAGAATCGCAAGTTCGTCAGCGTCGTCTCTGTCTGAGACCGCCCGAGCTTGTCCAGGAGGGCCCCGCCACGGCGGGGCCTTCTTGTATCATGACGGTGGAGATGGCCGTCGGGAGAGTGACAGATGCAATTCGTGGATGAAGCCTCGATCATCGTGGAGGCGGGCAACGGCGGCAATGGCTGCCTGAGCTTCCGCCGCGAGAAGTACGTGCCCAAGGGCGGCCCCGACGGCGGCGATGGCGGTCATGGCGGCTGCGTCTACCTGATCGGTGACGACGCTCTCAACACTTTGATCGACTTCAAGTACCAGCGCTTCTACAAGGCCCAGAACGGCCAGCCCGGTATGGGTCGCCAGATGAGCGGCAGGGCCGGCGAGGATCTGCACGTCAAGGTGCCGGTGGGCACCACGGTGATCGACGAGGATACTCTCGAGGTGATCGCCGACGTCACCGAGATCGGCCAGGAAGTGCTGGTGGCCCAAGGCGGTCGTCGGGGGCTTGGCAACATCCATTTCAAGTCGTCCACCAATCGGGCGCCGCGCCGCACCACGCCGGGCACCGAGGGCGAGCGTCGCAATCTGCGTTTCGAGATGAAGGTCATGGCTGATGTGGGCCTGCTGGGCCTGCCTAATGCCGGCAAGTCGACGCTGATTCGCTCGGTCTCCGCGGCCAAACCCAAGGTCGCCAACTATCCCTTCACGACCCTGGTGCCCAACCTGGGAGTAGTGAAGCTCGGCATGCATGAGCACTTCGTGATGGCCGACGTGCCCGGGCTGATCGAGGGTGCCTCCGATGGCGCCGGCCTGGGGCTGCGCTTCCTCAAGCACCTGACCCGCACGAGGCTGCTCTTTCATGTCGTCGACGTGTCGCCCTTCGACGAGTCAGACCCCGTCGAGGCTGCCGAGGCGATCACTCACGAGTTGGGCGAATTCTCGCCGACCCTGGCTGAGTTGCCGCGCTGGCTGGTGCTCAACAAGCTCGATCTGCTGCCCGAGGACGAGCGCCAGTCGCGTACCGACGCCATCGTCTCCCGGCTCGGCTGGGAAGGGCCGGTATTTCGTATCTCGGCGATCTCAAGCGATGGCACCGACGCCCTGGTGCAAGCTGCCTACCGCTGGCTGACCGAGCAGCGGCGGCTGGAGAACGAGGACGAGGAAGCCGCCGAGCGCGCCCGCGAGATGCGTGCCCGCATGGAAGACGAGGCGGTGGCGCGCACCGAGGCG
>DATISN010000186.1:0-1746 GCA_035581765.1 Halomonas sp. | reverse complement strand
GGCCGCGACCCAGCCGCGCGCCGGGCTTTGGCATGCCCTGACGCCCCAGGGGTTCCGTTATGGCCTGCTGCGCCGTGCCTTGCGTCACGCCCGTGCGAGTGGCGTCGCGGTGACCGACGAGGCCTCGGCCGTGGAAGTCCTCGGCCTGTCGCCGCGCCTGGTGGCCGGGCGGCGCGACAACCTCAAGATCACCCATCCCGAGGATTTGGCGCTGGCCGCGCTGATACTGTCAGCTCAGGTACAGTCAGCCCAGGGACTGGCCGCCTCGTCCTCGACAAAGGCCCCTATCCGACCATGGTAAGAACGCAATGATTCGCATCGGCCACGGTTTCGATGTGCACCGCTTCGGCGAGGGCGACCGGCTGATGATCGGTGGCGTCGCCTTGCCCTTCGCTCACGGCTTCGTCGCCCACTCCGATGGCGACGTGCTGCTGCATGCCGTCTGTGATGCCTTGCTGGGGGCCTGTGCGCTCGGCGATATCGGCCGTCACTTCCCTGACACCGACCCGGCCTGGGCCGGCGCCGACAGCCGCGTATTGCTGCGTCGGGTCATGGCGCTGGTGAGGGAGGCCGGCTATCGGGTCGGTAACCTGGACGCCACCGTGATCGCCCAGGCGCCCAAAATGGCGCCGCACATTGCCGCCATGGCGGCCAATATCGCGGCGGATGTCGGTGTCGAGGTCGGGGCGGTGAACGTCAAGGCTACCACCACCGAACGGTTGGGATTTACCGGCCGCGGCGAGGGCATTGCCGCGGAAGCCGTGGCACTGCTGATCCGTCAGGACGCGGAGGCCGCGAGTGGATAATGCGGGGCTGGACCGCATCGATTGGCCGCCGGCCTGGCCGCGGGTGCTGGACGACGCCCTCGGCCCCCCCTTGCCCGGTGACTACCGCGCGAGCCCGGAGGATTTTCGGGTCGAGGAGTGCCTGGATTTTGCGCCCGAAGGCGAGGGCGAGCATCTGTGGTTGTGGGTAGAGAAGCGCGACCTAACCACGGCCATGGTGGCCCGGGAATTGGCCCGCTGCTGCGAGGTCTCGCCAAGGTCGGTGGGTTATTCTGGCATGAAGGATCGCGTGGCGGTGACGCGGCAGTGGTTCTCGGTCCAGTTGCCGGGGCGAGAGGCGCCCGGCGAACTCGTCGAGCGACTCGCAGCGCTGGGCATCCGTGTGCTGGACCAGGGGCGCCATCCCCGCAAGCTCAAGCGTGGCGTGCATCGGGCCAACCGCTTTCGCCTGCGCATCACCGACGCGGCCGCCGAGGACCCGGGCCTCGAGGCGCGCTGGGCGCGGCTGTGCCGCGATGGCGTGGCCAACTATTTCGGGCCGCAGCGCTTCGGCCCCGATGGACGCAACCTGGTGCGCGCTCGCGCCCTGCTGGCACGTGGCTGGCGCAAGCGCGATGACCGCGACGGCATGCTGCTCTCGGCGACCCGCAGCCTGCTGTTCAATGAGTTGCTGGCCGCGCGAATCCGCCATGGCAGTTGGTCGACACCGCTGCCCGGCGAGGTCGTCATGCTCGACGGCACGGCCAGCCAGTTCAGCGTCGAGACACCGGATGCCGAGCTGCTGCAGCGGGCTGCCCGACTCGACCTGCACCCCCCCGGTGTGCTGTGGGGCGTCGGGGACTCGGTGGCCGGGGGCGAGGCGCGTGCCGTCGAGGCGACGCTCCCTGCCCGCTATCCGGGGCTGTGCCGGGGGCTTGAACAGGCGGGCGTGCGTCTCGCGCGCCGGTCGCTGCGCCTGGCG
>DATISN010000185.1:0-3179 GCA_035581765.1 Halomonas sp. | reverse complement strand
CGTCGCGAGCGCCGCCTGGTGGCCGACCAGGGCCTGACCCTGCATCGACTGACCGGCGAGCAGATCGATGACGCCGCGCTGGTGCATTTCTTTCGCTGCTACGAGATCACCTACCTCGAGCGGGGTCGCCACGGCTATCTCAATCAGGAGTTCTTCACCCGCCTGCGGCGCACCCTGCCCGAGGCGTTGGTGCTGATTCAGGCTCGCCTCGATGGCAAGCCGGTGGCGGCGGCGCTGTGTCTGCAGGGCGCGCGGACCCTTTACGGTCGCTATTGGGGCAGTGAAGTGGTGGCCGACTGCCTGCACTTCGAGGCGTGCTATTACCAGGGGATCGAGCATTGCCTGGCGTCGGGATTGACCACCTTCGATCCGGGCACCCAGGGCGAACACAAGCTCAGCCGCGGTTTCGCTCCGCGGCTTCTGACCTCGCTGCATCATATCGACGACCCGGGCCTGCGTGACGCCGTGGCCCGCTTCTGTGCCCAGGAGCGCGCCCATGTGAAGGCCTACGCGCAGGCGGCAAGGCAGGCATTGCCGTTTCGGGTGTGAGGGCGACGAGGGAAGGTGGCATAATGCCCGCCATTGTCATGTCAGACGGACGTTTTGAATGCTCAAGTGGTTGGCCATCGTGCTCGTCGTCCTGCTTGCCCTGCTGCAGTATCGGTTGTGGTTGGGGCAGGGCGGGGTGCGTGAGTTGCAGGAGATTCGCCAGCGGGTCGCGGTTCTCGAGGAGGAAAACCGGCCGTTGCGCGATCGCAACGCTCGCCTGGCCGCCGAGGTGGTCGACCTCAAGACCGGCCTCGATGCCATCGAGGAGCGCGCGCGCAGCGATCTGGGCATGGTGCGCACCGACGAGCAGTTCTTCTGGGTGCCCGGGGTGGTGGTCGACGTGACCCCTCCCCAGACGAGTGCCGGGCGCATGGATGTCGCCCCTGCACCCGCTCGCACCGAGGGCGAACCATGAGCGAAACGACCTGGCTGGTGGTGCCCGCCGCTGGGCAGGGGCGGCGCATGGGTGCCGATATCCCCAAGCAATACCTGCCCATCGACAAGCGGCCCGTGCTGGCCCATACGCTTGACCGGCTTCATCAGGCCTTTCCCGCGGCGCGGCTGTGCCTGTGCCTGGACCCCGATGATGGCTGCTTCGACCCGGCCTGGGTGCCGTTCGCCGACTGGCGCCGGGTCCCCGGCGGGGCCGAGCGGGCCGATTCGGTCATCCATGCCCTGGAGGCGATCGCCAATGAGGCGGCGGCTGACGACCTGGTCCTGGTGCACGATGCGGCAAGGCCTTGCGTCACCGTCGAGGACCTGCAGCGGCTGGTGGCCTGCCTCGCCGACGATCCGGTGGGTGGCCTGCTGGCCGCCCGCGTGGCCGATACCATGAAGCGCGACGACGGCGAGGGGCGCGTGGCCGCGACCCAGCCGCGCGCCGGGCTTTGGCATGCCCTGACGCCCCAGGGGTTCCGTTATGGCCTGCTGCGCCGTGCCTTGCGTCACGCCCGTGCGAGTGGCGTCGCGGTGACCGACGAGGCCTCGGCCGTGGAAGCCCTCGGCCTGTCGCCGCTCTTGGTGGCCGGGCGGCGCGACAATCTCAAGATCACCCATCCCGAGGATTTGGCGCTGGCTGCGCTAGTGCTGTCAGCTCAGTTGCAGTCAACTCAGGTGCAGTCAGCCCAGGAACTGGCCGCACAGGCCGCCTCGTCCTCGACAAAGGCTCCTATCCGACCATGGTAAGAACGCAATGATTCGCATCGGCCACGGTTTCGATGTGCACCGCTTCGGCGAGGGCGACCGGCTGATGATCGGTGGCGTCACCTTGCCCTTCGCTCACGGCTTCGTCCCTCACTCCGATGGCGACGTGCTGCTGCATGCCGTCTGTGATGCCTTGCTGGGGGCCTGCGCGCTCGGCGATATCGGCCGTCACTTCCCTGACACCGACCCGGCCTGGGCCGGCGCCGACAGCCGTGTATTGCTGCGTCGGGTCATGGCGCTGGTGAGGGAGGCCGGCTATCGGGTCGGGAACCTGGACGCCACCGTGATCGCCCAGGCGCCCAAAATGGCGCCGCACATTGCCGCCATGGCGGCCAATATCGCGGCGGATGTCGGTGTCGAGGTCGGGGCGGTGAACGTCAAGGCTACCACCACCGAACGGCTGGGATTTACCGGCCGCGGCGAGGGCATCGCCGCCGAAGCCGTGGCACTGCTGGTCCGGCAAGACGTGGAGGCGGCGAGTGGATAAGGCGGGACTGGATCCCATCGACTGGCCGCCGGCCTGGCCGCGGGTGCTGGACGACGCCCTCGGCCCGCCCTTGCCCGGTGACTACCGCGCGAGTCCCGAGGATTTTCGGGTCGAGGAATGCCTGGATTTTGCGCCCGAAGGCGAGGGCGAGCATCTGTGGTTGTGGGTAGAGAAGCGCGACCTGACCACGGCCATGGTGGCCCGGGAACTGGCCAGCTGCTGCGAGGTCTCGCCAAGGTCGGTGGGTTATTCTGGCATGAAGGATCGCGTGGCGGTGACGCGGCAGTGGTTCTCGGTCCAGCTGCCGGGGCGAGAGGCGCCCGGCGAACTCGTCGAGCGACTCGAAGCGCTGGGCATCCGCGTGCTGGACCAGGGGCGACATCCCCGCAAGCTCAAGCGTGGCGCGCATCGGGCCAACCGCTTTCGCCTGCGCATCATGGGCGCGGCCGCCGAGGACCCGAGCCTCGAGGCGCGCTGGGCGCGGCTGTGCCGCGATGGCGTCGCCAACTATTTCGGGCCGCAGCGCTTCGGTCCCGATGGGCGCAACCTGGTGCGCGCTCGCGCCCTGCTGGCACGCGGCTGGCGCAAGCGCGACGATCGCGACGGCATGCTGCTCTCGGCGACCCGCAGCCTGCTGTTCAATGAGTTGCTGGCCGCGCGAATCCGCCAAGGCAGCTGGTCGACACCGCTGCCCGGCGAGGTCGTCATGCTCGACGGCACGGCCAGCCAGTTCAGCGTCGAGATACCGGATGCCGAGCTGTTGCAGCGGGCCGCCCGACTCGACCTGCACCCCACTGGCGTGCTGTGGGGCGTCGGGGACTCGGTGGCCGGGGGCGAGGCGCGTGCCGTCGAGGCGACGCTCCCTGCCCGCTATCCGGGGCTGTGCCGGGGGCTTGAACAGGCGGGCGTGCGTCTCGCGCGCCGGTCGCTGCGCCTGGCG
>DATISN010000184.1:0-21992 GCA_035581765.1 Halomonas sp. | reverse complement strand
GTTAGCGCATTTACCGTGCAGAATCCGGTAGTGGCACGCATTTTTAACTTCGTTTTTTGTTCGCGTAACAAGGCGCTACCGCCTGTGACGCCAGCCTTCCCAACTTAATACTCACCTCCTTTCGTTCAGTTTTCGTTCCGCACTGTTTGAAGCGCAAATCGGCATTCAAACCTCCTCATTGCCCAGTGACAAAAGTGATGCATTACCACCCAATGCGGCAGTGTTGATGGTAATGGTCTTTTCAGTGGCGAAACGCAGCAGGTAGTGCGGGCCGCCGGCCTTGGGGCCGGTGCCCGAAAGGCCTTGGCCGCCGAAGGGTTGCACGCCAACGACGGCGCCGATGATGTTGCGGTTGATGTAGACGTTACCGGCGCGAATCTTCTTGGCGATCTGTTCGGCAAAGGATTCGTTGCGGCTGTGCACGCCGAAGGTGAGGCCATATCCCCGGGCATTGATCGACGCGATCACCTTGTCGAGCTCGCTGGCCTTGTAGCGAACGATATGCAGCACCGGGCCGAACTGCTCACGTTCCAGCGATGCGATGCCATCGATACGAAACGCCATCGGCGCGACGAAAGTGCCCTCGCGGGTATGGGCGGAGTCGAGGCTGGTTTCGGCGACCAGTCGGCCTTCTTTCTTAAGCGTCTCGATGTGGGCCATCAGTCCCTGGCGGGCCTCCTCGTCGATCACCGGGCCGACATCTGTGCCCAGGTCGCGGGGGTCGCCGACGTGCAGCTCGTCCATGGCGCCGTCGAGGATTTCGATCACTCGATCCGCCACGTCCTCCTGCAGGTAGAGCACCCGCAATGCCGAACAGCGCTGACCTGCACTCTGGAACGCCGAGCTGATGACATCGGCCACCACCTGCTCGGGCAGCGCGGTGGAATCGACGATCAGGGCGTTCATGCCGCCGGTCTCGGCGATCAGCGTCGGCAGCGGCGCGTTCTCCCGTGCCGTCAGGGCGCGATTGATGATCTGCGCGGTGTCGGTGCCACCGGTGAACACGACGCCGGTTATCCGCGGGTCTGAGGTCAGCACGCTGCCCACCGTAGGGCCGTCGCCCGGCAGCAGCTGGACCACATCGTGGGAGCACAGTGCCATCAACTCGGCCAGGTTGGCTTCCATCAGGTCCGCGAACCGGCGAATGATCGCGGCCCGCTCGGCGACCGGCGTGTCATCCCAACGCGGGAAGGCGGCCCAGGCAGCATCCAGCGCCTTGGCGGTCTGGTCCTTGGTGTCCACTGCACGGTGCCCACTGCCTTGCGCCGATCGAACGGGGAGTTGACCTCGTGAGTATTGCCGGGGTCTCTATCGACCTTGAAGGCAAGCAGCGGGCCTGCCTGGTAGGTCGTCTCCATGTGCTTGGCCATGTCGTCCATCAGCGGCTGGTACTGGCTGCGGACGTTGAGATTAACCCCGCGCGAGTTGCGCCGCTTGGGGCCGTAGATGTCGGCCGGCATGGGGATGCGTGGGTTGGCGATCTGCTGGTAGTGCCCGAGGGTCTGTACCGGATGCTCGCACAGCGATTCCACTGGCACCTTGGGATCAACCAGCTGGTGGACGAAGGAGGAGTTGGCGCCATTTTCTAGCGAGCGGCGTACGAGGTAGGGCAGCAGGTCCTTGTGGGCGCCGACCGGGGCATAGATGCGGCAGTAGGTGCCCTTGGGGGCGCGCTTGAGGGCGGCATCATAGAGCGCTTCGCCCATGCCGTGCAGGCACTGGAACTCGAACGGGCGCGAGGCTTCGTTGGCCTGCTCGAGGATGGCGCTGATGGTATGGGCGTTGTGCGTGGCGAACTGCGGAAAGATGCGCTCTCGCGTCTGCTCTGAAAGCAGAAAACGTGCACAGACCAGGTAATTGACGTCAGTGCTTGCCTTGCGTGTGAACACCGGATAGCCATCGATGCCGAGCTGCTCGATGGCGCGGGCATAATCCTTGAAGTAGCGTTCGGCGTCGCGGCGCGTCCGGGCCGCTTCGCCGAGCATGTCATAGGAATAAGTGTAGCCCTTGTCGAACAGGGGTCTGGAGCGCTTGAGCGCCTCGTCGATGTCGCGGCCGAGCACGAACTGCTTGCCCATGATCTTCATGGCTTCATACATGGCGCGGCGGATCACCGGCTCGCCCATGCGGTTGACCAGCTTGTTGATGAAGTGGCTGGGCTTGCCGTCGCGAGGCTTGTCCAGATTCACCACCCGGCCGGTCATCAGCAGGCCCCAGGTCGAGGCGTTGACCATCCATGACTCGCTCTTGCCGAGGTGGGCATTCCAGTCGGCGGGCCCCAACTTGTCCTCGATCAGGGCGTCGGCGGTGGACTTGTCGGGAATGCGCAGCATGGCCTCGGCCAGGCACATCAGCATCAGTCCCTCATGGGTGTCGAGGCTGTATTGCTGAAGCAGTTCGTCGATGGCATCGACGGTGGTGTCCATGTCGCGGACTTCCCGCACCAGTTCGGCTGTCTTGTCGGCGATGCGCCGAAAATCTTCCGTATCAGCGTTCAGGGTGTCGATAATATGGCCTACGAAGACCTCTTCATCGACGACGTAATGTTCGCTAATGCGATGGAACAGCGAATCCAGATCCTTCTGCCACGTTGTGGCATTCAGCATATTGTTGGAATCGAGCATGAAGGGTCACCGATCGAATCGTCAGGCAAGGCATCACCGCAGGGGTGGCGAAGATAGGTGGCCACGCGTTACGGCATCACTTTTGACTGTAGGAGCCGGGGAGGTGCTCCGCTTGTCGATTCCGCGCCGATTCTTGTCGATTCCACGCCAAGTGTGGCCGATGACCACGGCAAGTTAGACGTTTGTCTAGCCTGTGGCGCTAACGCGCTTCAGGCCGTCAAGCCAATGATAGGGACTTGGAGAGAGCCTGGGGAACTGGTGGACGCTCGCGATGGGCATTGCGCCGAAGGCGGCTGGGCGAATGGCCGTAGGTCTCACGGCACGCGTGGGAGAGGGCGCTCTGGTTGGAAAAGCCGGTAAGGGCCGCGATCTCGGTCAGCGGCAGATGACTGTCGTCGAGCAGTCGGCGGGCGGCCTCGATGCGCTTGCGACGGACGTATTGCCACGGCGTGATGCCCGCCTGTTCACGAAACCGGCGACGGAAGTGGGCCTCGCTGAGGCATGCCTGACGGGCCAGGTCGCCCACACTCAGCCGGCCCGAAAGGTGATGGTCGATGTAGCGATCGAGACGATGCAGATCCAGGCGCTGACGCTGGCTGGCCTCGGCGCCATTGGCCAGTCGTGCATGCAGGCAACCGAGCAAGGTGGCCGCCAGGCGGTCGCTCTGGTTGCTGGCCATGCTCAAGCCCGATGAGGAAAGCTCGTGTAGCAGGAAGTCAAGATATCGCTTCAGCGGGTCGTCCAGGGTAAAAAAGCGTGGAGCATCGAACAGAGGGGAAAGCTCGTGATGAAAGCCAGTCAGGGCCGGTGTCTGGGTGGGCATGTCGAGTATCAACTGCTGGTTGTTACCCATCCCCGCGTAGTAGTGCACATGATTGGCCGGAACGATGCACCCCGAGAGCGCCGAGATTTCGCCTCCCAACCCCTCGATCTCGAACTCCGCCTGCCCACGCAAGCCGATCACGATCTGGTGAAAGTCGTGAGCATGATGGTGGGTCGCGGTATCGAGAGGTATCTGGCGTATAACGCTTGGCATGGTAGCTCCACCCTTGCGGTATGAAGTATCGATTCTAGCGCATATGTGATGAATGACTCACCCCTCCCGACGGTGGTGGTCCCTCAGGTCGGTGTGGCGAACGAGGTGTTCGCGCAGGGCGTGCAGTTCTTCCTGGCCGGCTTCATCCAACAAGGGTCGGCCTTGAGCGAGTCGCCAGTGGCGGCCATGGTCCTCCATCAGGCGTCGTGCGCGGCGCCTTATCCCATCCAGGTAGTCGTCGTGTCGTATGGGATAATCGATGATGGCATTCCATTCGCTTTCGCCGACGTGGCTTTTCAATGCCTTGTCGAATAGCTCGATCAACTGCTGGGGCTCCGTGCGATAGCGCCGGGTCCCGAATAGCAGTAGTGCGGCCATGACGCTGACGAACAGTAGCAGGCAGACCAGGAAGACCAGGAGATAGAGTGTCATGTCGTCACCCGCGACTCGGTGCGGCGTGGAAACCTGCGAAGGGAGGGCAGGTGTGCCGCGAAGGCCAGTGTTCCACCAGTGAGAGGAGAGTGGTGTGGCCTGGAGCGGGTGAAGGGAATCGAACCCTCGTCTTAAGCTTGGGAAGCTTCTGCTCTGCCATTGAGCTACACCCGCATGATATTTTTGATAGTAATTCCAAGACGTTGGCCATTGCAAGCCATTGCTTGCTTTCCCGGTCCCTTGCTGCAATCCCGCTGTGTCAGCATCTCCATAAGAAATAGGTTGACCGCCACGAAGAAAAATTCAGAAGGCGCGAGAACTTTTGCGTCAGGCGCTGTCAGATCTAGTACGAGCCAACGGTGCGATGGCAGTCGCTAATACTGTTGACTTGGCTAGCTTATTCGATCCTTGCTTGCCGCCTCTCTTCGAGGCGGCTTTCTTTTGGGTAGCAGGTTTTGATGGGAAGTCCGTTCAGCTGTATCGCATACGCAGCACGGCACTCAACACGTCGCGGCGGGTGACGATGCCGACCAGCCGCTCCTGTTCCACGACCGGGTAGACCTTAGGTTTTGCGCCGCGCATCTCCTGGGCCAGATCGCTGATGCTCTTGTTGGGCGATACCGACAATACCTCATTGCGCATCAGTTCACGGACCAACGGCGGCTCCTCATTCAGATAGGAGCTTTCCAGCACCTTGCCAAGCACATCCTGCTCGGAAATGAAGCCGATAAGATGGTCGCGTTCATCGACGACCGGAACGCCCGGCAAGCGATGCAGTGCCAAACCTTGGGCAAGGGTCGAGATCGAGGTCTTCCCGGTCACCCGGTAGCAATCACGCGACATGATCTCGCGAACGATGGTAGGAGCCTTGTTGGGCATGGCATTTCTCCTCTGCTGCATTGATGCCGATATCCGGGCGCCTGACCCGGTCTCGGGTAAAGCATAGCCGACACGCCTGGGGCATGGGCGGCTGCGACATCGTCGGCTGCCAACGTTTCACTTTCGCATTGTCCTCACGTGAAGGAACCCCGGTCAGGCAATGATTTCATATATGTCACAGAAAACCCGTTGCCCGTGCCACCACCACCAGCAAGACATGCTTGAAGGAGACGTTACGTGGATGCTCGAGAATACATGGCCCGCAAGGGTATCGGCTCGGGGCGGGAACCTGAGCGTCCCAACACGCTGGAAGAGAAGGCGTGGGCCCGGGCCCGGGAGGCAGGGGGGAAGCCGCCCCATGCCGGGACTCCGCATGATTGGGAAGATTGGGAAAAACACCACAAGGCCCTGGCCGACGCTGCCGACCAGCTCGACCAGAAGATCGATCATGAGGCACATCGCCGAGCGATCGAGCATTCCGGCCAGAGCGCCGTACAATCCTTCACGCCGGCTGTCGGCCATGCCGTGCGGGTCGACCATGATCGGAAGGCCCCCAGGCCCAGTAAGGCGCCGGCACTCGCCACGACTTCGCCTGCCGCGCCGGGTATCGCCTTGATCATGTTGGCCATCCTGTTGCCGCCTCTGGCCGTGGGGCTCGCCGGTGCTGGCCGAGCGCGCATTGCCATCAATGTGATGCTTACGCTTCTGGGATGGCTGCCCGGGGTGGGGCATGCGCTCTGGGGGCTCTTCAAGGAGCAGGGTTCCATGGATCAGCCAGTCTGACATCTCCCGTTAAACTTTGTGTCATGATCGAATGCGAAAATTCAGCAGCTCTGCGTTTTTGTATCTTTGTGTTGTATCTCTCTGAATTTCCTTAGTCTTCTTGTAATTCCTGCCGCGAATTCCCCCTTAGATTCTTCACTCAACCCCCTTTTTATAGACCATTGTATAAGGCGTTAGAGACGCTCTGCCCATTGCCCGACGACCTCGGCTAGGCTAGTCTCATTATCGGAAACGAACATTTATGGTTGTTAATGATTGAAATAGAACATTTGGGCGCGCAAGTCCACGCGCCGACCACGAACCACGACCCTTCATAACGATAATTCGGGGTACCGAACATGCGGCTCTTCCTTACGCCCGCCGTTGGCGATCTTGATAAGCGTTTCACCGACACCGCCTATTCATTGTCGTGATAGTCGATCAATACGCATTCATGGCAGGCCGGCCCGTCTCGATCAATGCCGGCGGCCTTCTCAAACGCAGCAGATTAACGATGAAAACGAGGACACAATGTCCCTGATCCTTGAAAACATCGATCATGTGGTTAACGGTGCCACGCACATTGAAGGCGTCGATCTCGAACTCGCTCCGGGTTCGTTCAACGTCCTGCTGGGGCGTACCCTGGCTGGAAAAACGACGCTGATGCGCCTGATGGCGGGGCTGGAAGCGCCGACCCGCGGGCGCATCCTGATGGATGGAGAAGACGTCACTGGCGTCTCGGTTCGTCGGCGCAATGTGTCAATGGTCTATCAGCAGTTCATCAATTACCCGGCATTGAACGTCTACGAGAACATCGCGTCACCGCTCAGGCTGGCCAAGGTCAGTGGCGGAGAGATCGATCGGCGTGTTCGCGAAACGGCTGAAATGTTGCATATCGAACATCTGCTCGATCGCTATCCCCTCGAATTATCCGGTGGCCAGCAACAGCGCACCGCCATGGGGCGGGCACTGGTGAAGGATGCCGATGTGATTCTCTTCGACGAGCCGCTGGTCAACCTGGACTACAAGCTCCGTGAAGAGCTGCGCGAGGAATTGAACGCGCTGTTCACCCAGCGCAACTGTATTGCCGTTTATGCCACGACCGAGCCCGGGGAAGCCTTGGCGCTCGGGGGTAACACCGCTGTCTTGCATGAAGGTCGGCTACTGCAATATGGCCGCACCGACGACGTCTATCATCGGCCACGCGACATCCAGACGGCCGAGATGTTCTCCGAACCGCCCATCAATATCGTGCGAGGCAATATCTCCGGCTCAGAGGTGAGCTTCGATAATCGAATCCGCTTTCCTATCAACGACGATCTGCGTTCGTTGGCGCCGGGTGACTACCGTTTCGGCGTTCGCGCGTCCCACATCACGCTGGAGCGCCAGGCAGCCGATGACATCGAGGTGGAGATGACGGTCGATATTGCCGAAATCAGCGGCTCGGAGACATTTCTTCATGTGCACAACGAACTCTTCCACATGACGGTACTGCTCGAGGGCGTTCACGAATTCGATCCCGATGATCCGGTAGTGCTCTACTTCCCGACGCACAAGGTATATGCCTTCGACAGGCAAGGGGCGGTCGTCCACATTCCCACGCATCTGGGAGGTATGTGACATGGCGGAAATCACGCTCAAGACCCTGGCGCATTCTTACCTGAAGACCCCGACGTCAGACGAGGATTATGCCATCCGGGAGATGAATCACGTCTGGGAGCAGGGCGGTGCCTACGCCTTGTTGGGGCCTTCCGGGTGCGGAAAGTCGACCCTGTTGAACATCATCTCCGGCCTGCTGCAACCGTCCAGCGGCGAGGTGCTTTTCGACGGCGAACGCGTCAACGACCTGCCGCCGGAACAGCGCAATATCGCTCAGGTTTTTCAGTTTCCGGTGATCTACGACACCATGACGGTGTTCGACAATCTTGCCTTTCCGCTGAGAAATGTGGGGATCAATGAAGAGAAGATTCGCGAGAAAGTGCATGAAGTCGCCGATGTTCTCGAACTGACACCCCAACTCAAGCGCAAGGCCAAGAACCTGACGGCCGACGAAAAGCAGAAGGTTTCCATGGGCCGGGGTCTGGTTCGTGAGGATGTCTCGGCGATCCTCTTCGATGAGCCATTGACCGTCATCGACCCCCAGTTGAAATGGAAACTGCGCCGCAAGCTCAAGGAGATTCACCGGCGCTTCAACATCACCATGGTCTATGTCACCCACGACCAACTCGAAGCCTCGACGTTCGCCGACAAGATCGCGGTGATGTACGAAGGGCAGGTGGTGCAGTTCGGTACCCCGCGCCAGTTGTTCGAGGAGCCGGCGCATACCTTCGTCGGGTATTTCATCGGCAGCCCCGGAATGAACTTCCTCGACGTTCAGGTGCGGGACGGCCAGTTATTCAGTGGCAATGATGTCGTGCCGGTCAGGCAGCGTTTCTGCAACATCATCGCCGATACGCATTCCGATAATATCAAGCTGGGCATTCGCCCTGACTTCATCGAAGTGCATGACACCCCGGTTGAGAATGGCATGGAAGTGGAGGTGGTCAGCGCCCAGGATTTTGGAACTTACTCGGTTCTGTCGCTCCGCTTTGGTGATGTGCTGTTGAAAGCGCGGATCAATGAGGATCAATCGACACCCAAGGGGAAGGCGTTTATCCGTTTTCCACAAGAGCGCATCGGGATGTATGTCGATGAGTACCGTGTGGAGATAAACCATGAATAAAGTCTATGACAACAAGGCATGGTTGCTGATATTGCCCATGCTGGCGATCGTCGCTTTCTCGGCGATCATTCCGTTGATGACGGTCGTCAATTATTCGGTGCAGGACGTGTTCGATGCCAATACGCGCTTCTTCACGGGAACCGAATGGTTTTCACAGATGCTCAACGATCCCACGTTGCATGCTGCGCTGTTGCGACAGTTCGCGTTCTCCTTGACGGTGCTCGCGATCGAGGTGCCGCTGGGCATCGGGATTGCCTTGATCATGCCCAAGAGGGGCTGGCAGGCCTCGGCTGTGTTGATACTGGTGACCTTGCCGTTGCTGATTCCCTGGAACGTGGTCGGCAGCATCTGGCAGATCTTCACTCGGGGCGATATCGGTCTGATGGGCTGGGGCCTGCGGGAGTTGGGGTACGGCTACAACATCACGCGCAGTGCCGTGGATGCCTGGGGCACCATCATCCTGATGGATGTCTGGCACTGGACGCCGCTGATTGCCCTGCTGTGTTATAGCGGCCTGCGCGCGATCCCCGAGGCCTACTACCAGGCGGCACGTATCGACCGGGCATCCAAATGGTCGGTGTTTCGCTACATCCAACTGCCGAAGCTGACCAATGTGCTGGTGATCGGCGTTCTTCTGCGATTCATGCACTCCTTCATGATCTATGCCGAACCCTTCGTATTGACCGGCGGCGGGCCGGGAAGCTCGACGACGTTTCTCAGCCAGTCGCTGACCACCATGGCGATTGGCCAGCAGGACCTCGGTCCCTCCGCGGCATTTTCGCTGATCTACTTCCTGATCATTCTGCTGGTCAGCTGGGTCTTCTATACCGCGATCATGAACATGCAAAAAGAGCAACAAGAGGAGGGCGTCTGACATGACGCATTCAATGCCCCACACCCCCTCTGCGGTGCGACAGCGTGCAGCCGCGGCGGATGCCAGTCGCAGAAGGAAATCACGTTCAGTCCCGCGCCGTTGGCGTCCCAAGATGTTGATGGGCCTGTACCTGCTCTTCGTGCTGCTGCCCATCTACTGGCTGCTGAACATGTCGTTTCAGTCGAACACGGAGATCATGGGCGGGCTGACCCTGTGGCCGCAGGACTTCACCCTCGAGCACTACGGCAAGATATTCACTTCCTCGACCTGGTACATGGGGTATCTGAACTCGATCGCCTATGTCGTGATGAACATGTTCATCAGCATCCTGGTGGCGCTGCCCGCGGCCTACGCCTTCAGCCGCTTCAGGTTCATCGGTGACAAGCACCTGTTCTTCTGGCTTTTGACCAATCTCATGGCACCGCCCGCGGTCTTTCTGCTGCCGTACTTCCAGCTCTATTACACGGTGGGGCTCTTCGATACCCACATTGCCGTGGCGCTGGCGCATTGCCTATTCAACATTCCGCTGGCGATCTGGATTCTCGAAGGCTTCATGAGCAGCGTGCCCAAGGAAATCGACGAGACGGCCTTCATCGACGGTTACAGCTTTCCGAAGTTCTTCGTCAAGATCTTCATCCCGATGATCAGCTCAGGAATAGGGGTCACGCTGTTTTTCCTGTTCATGTTCTCGTGGGTCGAGCTGTTGCTGGCCAACACCTTGACCTCAACAGGAGCCCAGCCGATTGCTGCGGTGATGACCAGTACCTCCACGGCCTCGGGCATCGATTGGGGCACGCTGGCCGCCGCCGGTGTGCTAACGATCCTGCCGGGCATCCTGGTGGTCTATTTCGTCCGCAACCACATCGCCAAGGGCTTCGCCCTGGGCCGCACCTGAGGGAGGAAGCGTCATGGAATGGATGGTCTGGACGGTGCCCACGACGATCTTCTTTTCCACCATCGCGGCGATGCTTGCCGGAATGACGATGTGGGAAGTGGTGTCGCCGACGGTGGAACGCAAGGGCTTCTTGCCGATTTCGACCACGCGCGGGGATCGGCTGTTTATCGGCCTGTTATCGGCGGGTTATATCCACCTCGCGGTGGTGGGTTTCACGCCGCTAAGTATTTGGTTGGCCCTGGGGGTATCGGTGCTCTGGTTGTTGGTACTGATGCGCTGGGGTTGATGCAAAGCCATGGAGTCAACTGTTCACGGACGAACTACACACACGAAGAGGTCATTATGAAACCGACAAGAATGCGACTCTCTCTGCTGGCTGCCAGCGTGATGCTGGCAAGCGGCTCGCTGCACGCCGATAACCACGATACCAGTGCCATCATCGAGCGTCTGATCGATGAGCACTTTCAGGATTCGACATTGAGTCGCGAGGAGCAGATCGCTGAGCTCGAGTGGTTCGCGCAGGCAGCCGAGCCATTCCGCGACATGGAAATCAATGTCGTCTCTGAAGGCCTGACTACACATGTCTATGAGCGTGACGTGCTGGCCGAAGCCTTCAGTGAACTGACGGGTATCGACATCACGCACAACATCATCGGCGAAGGTGATGTGGTCAATAACATGCAGACCCAGATGCAGTCGGGTCGCAACATCTACGATGGCTACGTCAACGATTCGGATGCCATCGGCACCCACATTCGTTACGGCACCACCATCAATCTCTCCGAGGCGATGGAAAACGAGTGGGCCGACTACACCCTGCCGACCCTGGACCTGGATGATTTCATCGGCATCCAGTACACCACCGGCCCGGATGGCAGCATCTATCAGCTGCCGACGCAGCAGTTCGCCAATCTTTACTGGTTCCGCTATGACTGGTTCCAGCGCGAGGATCTCCAGGAGCAGTTCCGCGATATCTACGGCTACGACCTGGGCGTACCGACCAACTGGACGGCCTACGAGGACATCGCGGAGTTCTTTACCGAGCATGTCGGCGAGATCGATGGCGAGAAGGTCTACGGCCACATGGATTATGGCCGCCGCGACCCCTCGCTGGGGTGGCGTTTTCACGACTCATGGCTTTCCATGGCCGGCATGGGCAGCCCCGGCGTGCCCTTCGGCAACCCGGTCGACGATTGGGGTATTCGCGTCAACGAGGATAGCGAGCCCGTCGGTGCCAGCGTGAGCCGCGGGGGTGCCACCAACTCACCCGCCTCGGTGTTCGCCGTCACCAAGATGGTCGACTGGCTGCGCGATTATGCACCCGACGAAGCCCAGGGCATGACCTTCGGTGAAGCCGGCCCGGTCCCCGCGCAAGGCCAGATTGCCCAGCAGATATTCTGGTATACCGCCTTCACCGCCGACATGACCTCACCCGATGTGGCGGTCACCGACGAGGACGGCAATCCCAAGTGGCGGATGGCGCCCTCACCGACCGGGCCGTACTGGGAAGAAGGCATGAAGGTCGGCTATCAGGACGTGGGGTCCTGGACCTTCTTCGATTCCACGCCGGAGGATCGTCGCACTGCCGCCTGGCTGTATGCGCAGTTCACTACCTCCAAGACGGTCTCCCTGGAGAAACTGATGGCCGGCCTCACGCCGATTCGTGAATCCGACATCTTCTCCGAGCAGATGACCGAGATGGCGCCCAAGCTGGGTGGCCTGGTGGAATTCTACCGCAGCCCGAACGAGTCCATGTGGACGCCGTCGAGCACCAACGTGCCGGACTATCCGCGCATGGCGCCGTTGTGGTGGCAGAATCTGGCCCCGGCGGTCAGCGGCGAGGTCAGCCCCCAGGAGGCACTGGATGACCTGGCGGCCGACCTCGACAACATCATGCTGCGCCTGGCGCGGGCCGACGTCTTCGAGGCCTATGCCCCCAACCTCAACGAGGAGCGCGATCCCCAAGAGTGGCTCGACGAGGAGGGCTCGCCCAAGGCCAAGCTCGACAACGAGATGCCGGAAGGCAAAACCGTGCCCTACGACGAGATGATGGAAGACTGGATGGCCGCCGGTGAGCGCTGAGTGACCCGGGCGGGTCCCGAACCCGCCCGCCTCCCGCGGGAGGCATGACACAGTGACATGACCGGTTGCCCGAACGGGACCAAGGCCCCGCTCGGCGCACGCTGAGCGGGGTTTTTGTTGAAAGAAGGGCCTATTATGCAACTTCGCCAGAACAACATTCGTCAGCTATCCGAGCGGGAATTCGATGTCCTGGTCATCGGGGGAGGGATCAATGGTGCGTCGGCGGCGGCGGCGCTCAGCGGCAAGGGCGTCAAGGTCGCGCTGATCGATCGGGGCGATTTCGCCGGCAGCACCAGCATGCATTCCTCGAATCTGGTCTGGGGGGGCATCAAGTACATGGAAAGTCGCGACTTCTCGCTGGTACGCAAGCTATGCAAGAGTCGCAACCACCTGATCAAGAGCTATCCCTCGACGGTTCAGGAAATTCGCTTCCTGACGACGATTACCCGCGGGTTTCGCTATCACCCGCGATATCTCTGGGCAGGCGCCTGGCTGTATTGGTTCATCGGCAACGCCTTCACTCGGATACCGCAGTTCCTCTCTCCCAGGCGCATCAAGGAGGAGGAGGACATTATCAATATCGATGATGCAGTGGGCGGCTTCGAGTATTCCGACGCCTATCTGCATGACAACGACGCGCGTTTCGTCTTCAACTTCGTTCGCAGCGCGCTGGATTTCGGGGCGGTGGCGGCCAATTACGTGGAATCACTGGGCGCGCATCGCGAAAAGGACCGCTGGGTCACCAAGGTGCGAGACCGCATGAGCGGCGAAACGCTCGAGATACGCTCGCGCGTCATGGTCAATGCCGCCGGTCCCTGGGTCGACCAGCACAACAACCTTTCCGGACAGAAGACCGATTACCAGCATGTCTTCTCCAAGGGAATCCACCTGATCGTGCCGCGCCTGACCGACAGTGGCCGGGTGCTGGCTTTCTTCGCCGATGACGGTCGATTGTTCTTCGTCATCCCCATGGGGCCGAGAACCTGCGTGGGCACGACCGACACCCGTGTCGAAAAGCCTGACGTCGGCGTGACCGACGACGATGTGGCCTTCGTCCTCGACAACATCAACAAGCGCCTGAACCTCGACAAACCCCTCCAGACGAGCGACATCATTTCCACCCGCTGCGGTGTTCGTCCCTTGGCGGTCAAGGCCAGTTCCGGCGGCGATCGCGATTTCCTGCAGCTGTCGCGCAAGCATGCGGTCGACATCGATGCCGAAAGTCGTCATCTGAGTATCTTCGGCGGCAAGCTGACCGATTGTCTCAACGTCGGGGAAGAGATCGTCGAGGAGGTCAGCAAGCTCGGGGTGGACATCCCGTACCCGGACTTTCGCTGGTACGGCGAGCCCGACAAGGCGGTCAGGGAAGCGTTCATGCAACAGGCCAGACTGATGGACCTGGATGCCATGACCTCCGCGGAGGCCTCCGAGCCACTCAGCGATCGGCTGTGGCGCCGCTATGGAGCCCAGGCCATGGAAATGCTCGAGGACATTCGCCAGGACCCCCGCCAGGGCGAGGTGTTGATTGCCGACACGGAATATCTTCGCTGCGAGCTTCGCCATGCCCGGCGCCGGGAAATGATCACGCGTCTCGACGACTTCCTGCGTCGGCGTTCCAAGATCGCGCTGGTGGTGCCGGAAGAGACCATTCGCCATTCGCCCGGCCTTGCCGAGGCTTGCGAGATCCTCTTCGGCCATACGGCGCGCGAGCGGCTCGATGAGTATCTGGCCGAAGAGCCCGATCCCTTCCTGGAAGCCTTGAGCCCGGATGCCGAAACCGACAACCCTGCCCACTCGGAAAAGCTTCGCTGGTAACGGCCGATGCATGGCGTGAGCACCGCCGCATTGCATGGCCCAGGCGGGGCGGTATACTGCCGGTCAACCTAAAAAATCATTGGAGTTTACCGTGGGTTATCTTGTCGGTGTCACGGCACTGTGGGCCTTCTCCTTCTCGCTGATCGGGGTCTATCTGGCCGGGCAGGTCGACAGTTATTTCGCGGTACTCACCCGAGTCGTGCTGGCGACGCTGGTTTTTCTGCCCTTCCTGCGGCCATCACTGCTCAAGGGACGATTACGGCTCGCCTTGATGGGACTGGGTGCCGTGCAGCTGGGAGTGATGTACATCTTCTTCTATCAATCCTTCCTGCTTCTGTCGGTGCCGGAGGTGCTGCTGTTCACCATCTTCACGCCGATTTATGTCACCTTGATCGACGACGCCCTCTTCGGTCGCTTCACGCCCTTCCATCTGGTCACCGCGGCGCTGGCGGTCATCGGGGCCGCGGTGATCCGCTATCAAGGCGTCAGCGAGACGTTCTGGCTCGGCTTTCTGGTCGTGCAAGGCGCCAATGTCTGCTTCGCGCTGGGGCAGGTGGGATATCGTCGGCTCTCCTCGGCATTGCCGGCCTCGCTGCCGCGGCACAGCATCTTCGCCTGGTTCTACCTCGGCGCGCTGGGGGTGGCCCTGCCGGCGTTCGTCGTGCTGGGAAATGGCGAGGCATTGCCC
The DNA here is from genome assembly GCA_035581765.1 of Halomonas sp. Lineage (GTDB taxonomy): Bacteria > Pseudomonadota > Gammaproteobacteria > Pseudomonadales > Halomonadaceae > Halomonas. Next base: position 7,183 of record DATISN010000184.1, on the reverse strand, counting down.
ACCACCGGCATGCAATGGGCCGTGCTGGCCTGGCTGGGGCTGGTGGCCTCGGGGCTGGGTTACTTCCTGTGGAACCTGGGTGCCACCCGTGTGGATGCCGGCACCCTTGCGATCATGAACAACGCGCTGATTCCCGCGGGCCTGCTGGTCAATCTGCTGATCTGGAACCGCGATGCGGACTTGCCACGGTTGGCGCTGGGCGGCGCGATCATCGTGATCTCGCTGCTGGTCAACGAGTGGTGGCAGCGCCGACGCACCGCGCAGCCTGCCTGATCCGGTTTGCCCGCCCGCAGGGCAAACGCCATAATGAGCGGTCGCGACGCCAGAGACCTGCGCATGGATGTCCCCCATCTTAACCCTGGATTCAGGAATATTGGCCTGATCGGCCGCCTGGGCAGTGCCAAGGTCGTCGAGACCCTGAAGCGCCTCATCCGCTTCCTCGACGAGCGTGACTACCACGTCATCATCGAGGACAGGACCGCCACGGTTCTGCTCGATCACGGTCATCCCGAGGCCAGCCGTCGGGTGCTTGGCGAGCTGTGCGACCTGGTGATCGTGGTCGGCGGCGACGGCAGTCTGCTCGGCGCCGCGCGCACGCTCTGCCATAGCGGCACCCTGGTGCTGGGCGTGAATCGCGGACGGTTGGGCTTTCTTACCGATATCTCACCCGATGAGCTCGAAGTCCGCGTCGGCGAGGTGCTGGACGGTCACTTTGAACTGGAAGAGCGCTTTCTGCTCGATGCCGAGCTCTTCCGCGACGGCGAGTCGGTCGGCAATGGCGATGCGCTCAACGAGGTGGTCGTGCATCCGGGCAAGGCCGTGCGGATGATCGAGTTCGAGCTGTTCATCGACGACCAGTTCGTCTACAGCCAGCGCAGCGATGGCCTGATCATCGCCACGCCGACCGGCTCCACGGCCTACGCGCTGTCCGGCGGGGGGCCGATCATGCATCCCAAGCTGGAGGTCATCACGCTGGTGCCGATGTTCCCCCACACGCTCTCGAGCCGACCCATCGCCATCGACGCCGCCAGCGAGATTCGCCTGCATATCGGCGAAACCAACCAGACCTATCCTCACATCAGCTGTGACGGTCAGACGCGTGCCGTCGCCAAACCCGATGACGTGCTGGTGATCCGCCGCAAGCCGCAGCGCGTACAGCTGGTGCATCCGCTGGGACACAACTTCTACGAGGTCCTGCGCAGCAAGCTGGGCTGGAGCAACCGCCTGGGGGACTGACGTGAGGACATCGGCGAGGATCGAAGGCTACGACCTGATCGGCGACGTGCACGGCTGCGGCGCCACCCTGGCGGCGCTGCTCGAGAAGCTGGGGTATCACCAGCGCGCCGGGGTCTATCGTCATCCCCGTCGGCGCGTGATCTTTCTCGGCGACCTGATCGATCGCGGCCCGCGCATTCGCCTCGCGGTCAGCATCGCGCGGCGAATGGTGGAGGAGGGCGAAGCCGAGATCGTCATGGGCAACCACGAAGTCAATGCCCTGGCCTACTGTCACCGTGGCCCGGCGAGCCTCGGCCACGACTGGCTGCGCGAGCACAGTCCGCGACACAATCGCATCATCAACGAGACCCTTGAGCAGTTTCGTGATCATCCCCAGGAATGGGAAGAGGCCCTGGACTGGTTCCTGACTATCCCTCTGTGCCTTGAGCACGATGGCCTGCGCGTCGTGCATGCCTGCTGGGACTCGCCGTTGATCGATGACCTGCGGCGTGACCATCCCGATGGCCGCATCGACAAGGCCTTTCTGGTCGAGTCGGTCACGCCGGGAACGCGCGCCTTCCGTATTCTCGACCGGCTGACCCGCGGCACGCACATTCCGTTGCCGGAGGGCGTGCAGATCCACTCCGGAGACGGCTTCACACGGCGCAGTTTTCGTACCCATTTCTGGGCTCGTCAGCCGCACACCTGGGGCGACGTCGTCTTCCAGCCCGACAACCTGCCGGGCGATCTGGAGCAGCGCGAGTTGACGCGGGAGGAATCCGCCAGGCTCAGCTACTATGGTCCGGAACAGCCCCCGCTGTTCATCGGCCATTACTGGTGCGAGGGCGTGCCGGCCCTGCCGACGCCCAACATTGCCTGTCTGGACTACAGTGCCGTCAAGTTCGGGCGTCTGGTGGCCTACCGCTGGAGCGGCGAGCGGCGACTCAATGCGGATCATCTGGTCTGGATTGGTGTCCCGAGAGAGGAAGAGGCGAGGCCACAGCCGTGGGAGATCGATTTCGATTGATACAAAATGTTACACAAATAATGTCAACCACGACTGAACTCCTGCCTGCCGGCGGCCTCAGAGTTAGTGTTCCCTTGAATGATTCCTTGCTCTTATCCGGCGGCCCCCTCCGCCGGATTTTTTATGATCGCTCGCTTGACACCGATGACCGACGAGCTTTTCCCCCCAAACCCGCGCTGGAGTCGCCATGTATCGGGTGATTGTCCTTCCGCCGGATGCCGATGCGCGCGAGCTGCGGCGCGCGCTCTGGGCGCACCGCATCGGCCATCGCGTGACCGAGGAGACCGATGGCCAGGTATTGTGGCTGGTTGACCCGTCCCAGCAGGAGTCGATGCTGCGTCTGCTGCACCGTTGGCAGCGCGGCGACCCGCTCATGCCGGAAACGCCGCCTCCTGCGCGTCAAGGCTTTGCCGATCTACTCCGGCCGCTGCGTCAGGCGCCAGTCAGTGCGGCCACCCTGGTCATTTGCCTGGTCGTGTTCGCGACCATGGCGGTGCTGGGTGATCTGGTCATCGCCATGCTGGCCATCGTGCCGCTGGGGGTGAGCCCGACGGGTAGCCTGGCCGTTGGCACGCTGACCGAGGCGATGACCTCCGGGCAGGTATGGCGCCTGCTCTCGCCGGCCTTTCTGCACTTCGGGTGGATGCATCTGATCTTCAACATGATGTGGCTGTGGTATTTCGGTCGCCAGGTGGAAAAGCTGCAGGGCAGCCTGCGCATGCTGACGATCCTGATGGTCGCCGGCATCGGTGCCAACCTGGCCCAGTACGCCGCCGGCACGGTGCTGTTCGGCGGGATGTCGGGCGTCGACTTTGCGTTGCTGGCCTATGTCTGGCTGATGTCGCGTCGCGCCCCGCATAGCGGCTTCTTCGTCCCACAGATGCTGGTGGTGTTCATGCTCGGTTGGCTGGTGTTCGCCATGACCGACATGGCGGCGCTGGTCGGTTTCGGCAACGTGGCGAACGAGGCCCACCTGGGCGGGCTGGTCGTGGGCCTGTTGCTGGGCTGGTATCATTCCGGCCGAGCCCGTCGACACTCCTGAGAGAACGCTGCCATGAGCGATATGACCTTCGAGCGAATGATTCAGCAGATGACCCCGGCCATCTACGAAAGCCTCAGACAGGCGGTCTCCCTGCGCAAGTGGCCGGATGGCCGCATGCTGAGCGCCGAACAGACCGCGCTTTGCCTCGAGGCGGTGATCCGCTACGAAGCCGAGAACAAGGTGCCGGAGCGTGAGCGGGTCGGCTATCTCGAACGCCGCACCTGTGGTGCCGACAGCAGCGGGGCAGGGGTGTCCCCGGAGATGACGGGCCTGGCCCGGGATGCCGCTGGTGACTGACGTGTCACTGATCGACAGCGTGACGCCTCTTCAGGGGTGCCTGAGCAAGATGGCCATCGAGCCGGGCGCCCCGGCTCGCTACACCCTGCGGATCGGCGAGCATCGCCGCGATCTCAACGCCGCGCTCGGCAAGTCGTTGACGCTGGAATGGACCGGCGCCATCGCCTGTACCCACTGTGGCCGGGCGACCAAGAAAAGCTTCGCCCAGGGGCACTGTTACCCCTGCTTCAGGAAACTCGCCCAGTGCGATACCTGCATCATGAAGCCCGAGCTTTGTCACTTCTTCGAGGGCACTTGCCGCGAACCGGCGTGGGGCGAACGTCACTGTTTCCAGCCGCATGTCGTCTATCTGGCCAATGCCTCGGGCCTCAAGGTGGGCATCACGCGTGGCAGCCAGGTGCCGACGCGCTGGCTCGATCAGGGCGCCGTGCAGGCGTTGCCGATCCTGCGCGTGGAAACCCGGCAGCAATCGGGGTTCGTCGAAGTGCTGTTCAAGGGGGAGGTGTCCGACCGCACCAACTGGCGGGCCATGCTCAAGGGCGATACCGTCCCGCTCGACCTTGCCGCCGAGCGCGACCGCCTGCTCTCGCGGCTCGAGGGCGGCTTGGCCAACCTTCGCGAGCGCTTCGGTGACGACGCGATCCAGGTACTCGATGACTCGCCCGTGACCTTCGACTATCCGGTGCTCGAATACCCCACCAAGGTGGCCTCGCATAACCTCGAAAAGACCCCCCGCGTATCGGGGACCCTGCTCGGCCTCAAGGGCCAGTACTTGATCCTCGACAGCGGCGTGATCAACCTGCGCAAGTACACCGGCTATGAGGTCGAAGTTTTCGCCTGAGCCTGACGAAACAGGCCCCTCGCGAGGGGCCTGTCGAGGGTGGCAACGTCAGGAATCAGCCGGAGTCGGCGACCGTGGGGTAGGGGTTATCCGGCATCAGCGTACGCGGCAGCGCCGGGCGTCGGGTATCCTCCTTGGGTCCGTAGTACTCGGCGAGATAGTCGAGGATGGTTTCCTCCGTCTCGGCCTGGAACTCCCAGAGCCCCTGGGTATCCTGCATCCAGCGGATGAGGTTCTCCCAATGATTGCGGGTGCCGCTGTTCTGAATGACCAGGCTGGCCGAATGGCAGGCGGTGCAGTTGTTGCGTACCGTCTCCCAGCCTTCGGCCTGGACCAGGCCGGTGCCAGGGTCCGTTTCCTGTGCTCCGGCTCCCAAGGGAAGGCACAGCAGGGCCACCACCAGCGTCGGCATGGTGAATGAGTTTAATGACTTCATGGCTACCTCCTAGGCCACCTGGACCGCGATGCGGTGACAGGCATTATTGAGATAACCCTTGGGATTCCAGCCAGGGACAACCATGGGTTGAGCGTGGCCTTCCTCATCAGTGGCCCTGGCCCACACCTCGTAGTAGCCAGGCTCGGGGAACTCCACTGTGGTGGTCCAGCGTTGCCAGGCCAGGCGGTTGGGCGGCGCTTTCAGTTCGGCCTTCTGCCAGGTGGCGCCGAAGTCGATGGAGACGTGCACCTCCTCGACCGCCAGGTCGCCGGCCCATGCATGGCCACGAACCGTCATGTTTTCGCTAAGGGCATGATCGGTACCTGACTTCGGGAAGGTGACGAGCGACTTGACTGGCATCGACTCGATGGTGACGAAGTCCTCGTTGGGAATGTTGCTGCCTGGTGCCACCGGGTGCTTGGGCACGCTGTAGGAGGGGGCAGCCATCTTGTCGCCGTCATGCTTCTGGTCGCGGATCACGATGCGCTTGAGCCACTTGCCCGAGACGGACCCCGGCCATCCGCCGCAGACGAGTCGCAGGGGGTGGCCGTTCAGGTAGGGAATGTCTTCTTCATTCATGGCCCAGGCGATCAGCGATTCGTCCTCCAGCGCCTTCTCCATTGGTACGCCGCGCGAAATGGGCTCCTTGTTTGGATCGCCGCTAGCATGGCGATCGGCACCGTAATAACCGATGTAAACGGCATCGTCCTTAATCCCGCAGGCCTCAAGCACATCCCGCAGGCGTACGCCGGTGAAGGTCGGACAAGCCATCGCGCCGGTAGTCCACTGGTTACCGCTGGCAGAGGGCACGTATTCGCTTCGCCCGTTGCCACCGCATTCCACCTGAAGTTGCAGGGTATGGTGCTCGAAGCGTTCCTTGAGATCGGCGATGGTGAAAGTCTGCGGGTTCTCGCAGGATTCGCCAGCGATTTCCAACTCCCAGGTCTCGGCATCGATGCTTTCCACCTCGGGGGGAATGCCGTTGTTGCGCACGAACATGTGCTTCGCCGGGGTGATGTCATCATCCAGCAAGTGGGCCGGGGTTTCGGCGTTGATGGGTCTGTCGTTGAGGACGGTCAGGCCCTCCTTGCCCTCGAGGGTGAAGGGCTCGTCGCTCTGGGCCAGGGCCGCAGGGATGAGCCCACCGGGCATGCGGTCAGCGAAGGGGATGGAGCCCCCCACGGCTGCCGCCATGGCGAGCAGGCTTGAGCGTTTCAGGAAGCCGCGGCGGCTGACGGGGTCGACCTCGCGGTCCCAGAGCTTGCGATCCGCAGCCACGGGATCCTCGGCATAGAGCTCGTGGATGCCGCGCGGCTTGGTATCGGGGGGTAGTCTTGTCATGGCTGGACTCCTGGCAGGCTCTGGCTGGCAGGAAGTGCGACGTTCTGCGCGCGCCGAGCCGGTATTGTGATTGTCTTGCCTGAGTGCGCTATCACTACTTGTCCTACGATATTCCAGCATAGCAGCGAATGAGGGGGTGCAAGGTCGGTGCCTTATTCGAACAGATCACCCTGGGCGTGAGGAGGGCGGAAAGCGCTGGTGTCCAGGCCCATCTCGCTGCGGTGGCCCATGCCCAATCGCTTGCTGGCCTTTTGAAAGCGCTGTTCCAACAGCTCAGCGAACACGCCCTCGCCCCGCATGCGATGCCCGAAGCGAGCGTCGTAATCCTTCCCTCCTCGACACTGCCGGATCAGGCTCATCACCTTGCGGGCACGTTCGGGGTAGTGTGTCTGCAACCAGTCCTCGAACAGCGGCGCGACCTCATGCGGCAGACGCAGCAACATCCAGGCGGCGGTCCGCGCCCCGGCGTGGTGGGCGGCGTCGAGCAAGCGTTCCAGCTCATGGTCGTTGAGGCCGGGAATCAGCGGTGAGATCAGCGCTCCGACCGGCACGCCGTCGGCGCTGAGTTCACGCATGACCCGCAAGCGCGCCTGGGGCGAGGCGGTACGTGGTTCGAGGGTGCGCTTGAGCCCCGCATCCAGGCTGGTAAGGCTGATGAAGACTCTAACCAGGCGTCGCTCGGCCATCGCCGCCAGCAATTCGCGGTCACGCAGGATCAACGCGCTCTTGGTCACCAGCGTCACCGGGTGGCGGCATGCCAGCAACAATTCGAGTATCCCTCGGGTGGTGCGGCGCTCGGCCTCGAGGGGCTGGTAGCAGTCGGTATTGCCGGACAGGTTGATCGGCCGGCAGACATAGCCCGACTTGCAGAGTTCCTCGGTCAAGCGCTCGACGAGGCCGGTACGGGCGATCAGGCGGGTCTCGAAATCGAGCCCCGGCGACAGGTCCCAGTAGGCGTGGCTGGGCCGCGCGAAACAGTAGATA